>NZ_CP026730.1:6235000-6545521 GCF_003369795.1 Streptomyces sp. CB09001 | reverse complement strand
GCAGCAGTGAGCGAAGTCCCCGGAGGCACGAGTCCCCGTACCGAGATCCTGGCCCTCCTGCTCGAGCCGCTGGGGGTCGACGCCATGGCCGGACAGGCCGCGCTACGGCGGCTCGCCGAGAACGTGGACGCGGTGGCGCAGGAGCACGGGTGTGCTGTTCTGCCCGCGTACGGCAGCACGCTTTCGTGCGTCTCGGACGCCGTGTCGGCGTGCGTCGAGGAGCAGGAGCTGGCCGGTATGGCGGCAGGCCCCGAAGATGCCAGGGCTCTGCGGGAGTTGGCGCGGACCGAAGAAGCGCGGCCGCACCTTCGAGCTCTTGAGGGTGTCCCGGTGGAGGCGCTACGGACGGACCGCGCGTCGGTGACGACCGCGGAACGACTGATACCCAAGGCCCTCGAACCGTACTGTCGTGCGGATCAGGACTGGCCCGAGGAGATCTGGCGTTCGATCGGCGACATCGACATAGACCTCGACGGCGCTCTGGCCGACCTGAACCGCCCCCGCGCCACTCGTCGGGCGGCAGCCGCGCGGGAGCTCGTGCTCCAGCACAGCGTCTCGGCGGCCCAGGATCTGCAGAACCGGGAGCTGGCGGCGCGGCTCGAGAAGGTACGGGACTTCGTCGCGGCGCGGAAGGCGTACGACGCGTTCCTCTCCGCACGGCCGGCATGGTGGCGCTGGCTCGGGCCGGACGCGCACTCCGGGTTCAGGTCGGACCGGCGTGACGCCCTGGTGTGGGCGCACACGGCCCGCGACACCGGTGCCCTGTCGGGGAGCACTCTGGAACTGCTCGCAAGGGACGACTGCCGGACGGTGCTCGCACACGCGCCGGGTCCGACGTCGGCACTGGCAATGCCCGTCCCTCCCGCCTCCGCCACGTCCCCGGCCGTACCGCCGTCGCCCACAAGTTCGGCCGCACGGCTCACCTCGGGGCTCCTCGCGGTCGGCTCCCGGCACGACGCCGGCCGGCTGCGTGCTCTCGAGTCCTGGTACGCGAAGAACATCGCGCTGTTCGACCGCGTGGCGGCGGCCATGGACCTGCGAGAAAGCGATCCCGGGCTCCGCGAGGCTCTCGACCCCCTGGTCGACGAACTCGCCCTACCGCCCGGAGCGGTGGACACGAGCCGCTCGGACTACCGCGCCGTCCAGGCCGTCCTCCGGGCCGAGGTCGAGGACCTCCTGCGGCGAACGGGGCGAACGGGGCGAACGGGGCACTCCGAGCACGCCGTAGCGAGCGAGGGGCTCGTCGGAGTCATCGGCCGCGTCGGAACGGTCGAGCGTGAACTTCGTGATGCCATGCGGCCCCTGCCCGCTGTCCGGGGCAGGCTGCTCGTGGCCGTCGCCGGAAGAACCAAGTCCGGGAAGACCACGCTGCGCAAGGCCCTGACGCGCGACGCGGACCGGTCCGGGATCGGGCTAGGGGCGCACCGCACCACACGGAAGACCTCCGCTTTCGACGTCGGACCGGTGACCTACCTGGACACACCCGGCTTCGCCGCGAAGGACGACGACTTCGACGCGCAGCAGGCGCGGGCGGCGTGCGACAGCGCCGACGCGGTCATCTGGAACTACGCCGACACGATGCGCGCCGAGGAGGCCGCGGAGTTCCAGCGGCTTCTCCTCTCGGGGAAACCGCTGCTGGCCGTCATCAATGTGAAGAAGAAGGTCGACGAGCCCGTGCTCCTCACGATCTTCGCCGATTCCCCGGACAAGCAGTTCAAAACCGCGTCGGAGCACGCCGCTCGCATCGAACAGGTCGCCCGCGCGGCCGGGGCCGCCCCGCCCGTCATCCTCGCGGTCCACACCGGTGCCGCGCACGAGTCACTGTCCGTGAAGGATCGCGAACTGGCCGACAAGGCCATGCGGGCAAGCAGACTTCTCGAACTGGAGCTGGCCCTCTCCCAGCTCCTGGCAGAGCGATCGATTCCCCTTCGTGCCGTACGGCTGGCCGAGGACGTGCGACGGCCGCTCGCCGCCTTCCACGACCGGGCGGCCGAAGAACTCCCGCGGATCGGTCTCGCACTCGACGCACTGGAACACTCGACGCCGGGTGAACGGGCCGCGCTGCTCGAAGCGTTCCGGACCGCGGGCCGCGAGGCACATGAACGCCTCGAAGCAGAACGTCACCGGGCCCGGGAGCGGTTGCCGGAAACGGTCCGGAACCTGGGCGGCGAGGACCACGCACAGCGGTGGAGCGACTTCCTCACCGAACTGGAATGGGACGGCCTCATCCCCGCTCTTGAGGACGAACTCGTGCGGCGAGCGCGGGAACGGGGACGGACGCTGCGTGCCCCCGCAAACGCCCCGGAGCGACAGGACGACGAACACCCGCGCGTGGAACCGCACCCCGCCCCGAAGATCGCGTCAGCCGCCGTCAAGGGGGCGGCCACCACCCTCCTGGACTCGTTCTCCGCCCAGGGTCTCTCCAAGGGACTCACCAAGGTGTTCTCCAAGAAACTGGCCACCTCCGCCGCCACCACCGCTGCCTCCGCTCCCGTCACCGCGGCGCTCTACGCGACGGATGCCCTGCTCGGGGCGATGAAAGCGGTGAGCAACGAGATCGACCGCGCACGGCAGGCGGAGGAGGAATGGACCAAAACGGCCACGGAAGTGGCCGAGAACTGCCTCGACGATCTGTGCGACTGGGTCGACGCCCGGCTGGCGATGGTCCTCGAGGACGCGACGGCCCAGGTCGAGGCCCAGTTCGCGGCAGACACCGCGGGCATCGGCAGCACCCGCGAGCGGTTCGAACAGCTCGGCCGGCTGCAGCCGGCCGTGCGGTCCGCCCTCGACACGATCGACCTCACCCTGGCACGCCGGCTGCTGGCACTCGCCGGCGGGGATCCGGCGGCCGTCCGCCGAGCACGCCGGACGCCGGGGGTCGAACTCCGCGTCTGGACCGATACGTCCCACGTCGCGGACGTGCGGGCACACCTGCACAAGCACCTCGTGGATGTCCTCACCGAGCGGATCGAGGTCCGCCCGGATTCAAGAAGCGGAGAAGGCGATGGGACTGCGGACGACGGCTGACGGGGGGCCGAGCACCCGCGTGCTCGCCCTGAGCGCACGGGCCGAGGGGGTTCTCAACGCCCACCCGCGCACCCGGGACCTGACAGCCTCCCTGCCCCGCACGGACACGAGCCCTCTGCGGATCGCGCTCCTGGGCCCGTACAGCGCGGGGAAGTCGACACTCATCGCCGCGCTCCTTCGACTCCCGGCGGCGGAGGTCGAGAAGATCGTCGACGCGGCACCCAAGACACTGGAGGAGACGCCGTACCCGTGGAACGGCGTGACCCTGGTCGACCTGCCCGGAACCCTGTCGGGCGACGACTCGCACCTGGCCTCGGCCGAACGTGGTGTGCGCGGGGCAGACGCGCTGATGATCGTGACGACGAGCGAACTGCCCGGCGAGGCCGAGACGGAGGCCATTGCCCGGGCCCTCGATGCCGACGGTTTCGCCGACCGGAGCGTGGTCGTCGTCAACAAGATGAACGCCGAGAACAGCGACCGCAAGGTCATTCTCGACGAGATACGCAAACGGCTCGGCCCCTTCGCCGACCGCGTCCCGATCGTCCCGACCGACGCCCGCGACTTCCTCGACGCGGCCAATGATCTCGAACTCACGGACACGGAACGTGAGTTTTTGGCTTCCCGGAGCGGCATCGACGCGCTCACCACCGAGTTGCGGCGACTCGTCGCTCCCGGGGTCAACGGTCTCCGTCCCAGGGCGCAAGCGTACGAACTCCTCCGGGTTCTGGCGGACGCCGAGGGGATGTGGCACCTGCGGGGCGAGGACCTCGACGCCGTGCGGACCGCGGAGAAGGTCGAGGCGTCGCTCTCCCTCGCGCGGGAGGGCGTGCTGAAGGCCTTGGAGAGGGAGAGCGAGGTCGTCGCCGCCAGGATCAGAACGGAAGGGGGCCGGATCGCCGACAGCGTCTCTGAGAAGAAGGGCACCGTCCCGACCGGCATCGCGACCGACGTCACCGCAAGGCTGATCGATTCCCACACCGACTTCGACATCAATTTTTCCTCCGCGACGAGGGCGGCGTACGACGCGCTGACCGCCGAGTACGGAGAGGTCGTACCGGAGCCCGAGGAGTGGGTGAACAACGTCAACCCGCCCGAGGCGAATCCCGCCACACCCGCGAAGTCACCTCTCGAAGAAGCGGTCAAGAAGGCTGCGGAGCAGGCCGCGAAGCAGGGGGCCGGAAAGCTGTCGGAGTGGCTCAGGAAGATCGCGAGCGACAAAGAGCAGGCAGCTGCCGTAGTGGACTGGCTCATCAAGAACAAAGTGGGCCAGAAGCTGCTCGACTCCGGCGGGAAGGTCACCAACGGCGCGAAGAAGTTCAAGCCGTGGGGCAAGGTCAACGCGACCAACAAGGTCTCCAGCTGGGCCGGAAAGGCCCAGTGGGCACCGGTGGTCATGGGCCCCGCCCTGGATGCGGTCAGCATCATCAAGGACCAGAGCAATCGGATGGCGGTGGAAAAGCACCGTGCGGAAATCCGGGACCATTTCGCCAACGTGGCGCTCCAGCAGCGGGACGGCCTGGTCGACGCCGGCGAAGAGCACTTGCGCGGGTGGATCGCCGACGTGGAACACGCACTGGGTGATCTCACCGGCCCGGGCGGACAGATCGGCGCCACACGCGAGGCGGCGCTGAAAGAGATCGGAAGTCTGCGCGACGCGGCCAACAGGCTCATCGATCAGGCCGCAGGCTGACCCGGCGGGCCGGGGCCCCGGCAGGCGGACGTCCCGGCGGCGTACGCGGTCAGTGACCGCGTACGCCTTCTGCTCACCTCCGGGTGCCACCGGCGTGTCCGAGGCAGGGACGCCAATGGTCTGTGGCCCGGCTCCGATGTCCGCGACCGCTGACACTCGTAGCCGTAGGTCCCGCAGAGCAGCGCTCCGGCGCCCGCCCGGGATACCGAGGCCACCGGGGTAAGCGTTGAGCCCGGCAACATGATGGGACAGTTCGTCTCGAGCGACATGCCGTCCGCACAGCGGCCCGCACAAGCCGAACTGTCCGATCACTGACCAGCAGTGGCTCGCCAACCGTGCCCGGCGACAAGGCTGCGCCCTCGGGATTCAGCGACCACCGACGGGCTCACACGCGGCGGGCGACCGACTCGGTGAACCGAACCATCGCCCGGTGGTACGTCGCCCTGTCGGGGTTCGGGAACCGGTTCACGCTGCAGTTCTCGTCCACCCGGCGCGGTGCCCGTCTCGCCCGTCTGCTCACCTGCGAGCAGCTGCGGACCTGGCGGGTGTCACCCGACGTCGCCGACCGGGCGGAGCAGATCGTCGCGGAGCTGGCCGCCAATGCCGCGCTGCACGCCCGGGTCCAGGGCCGCGACTTCCGCCTCGCCCTCACCCATGACTCGGCCGCCGGCATCCTTCGCGTCGCGGTAACTGACGCCCGCGGGGACCAGCTGCCCTCTCCTGGGGCGGACTTCCTCCGGCCGCCGGACGACGAGTCGGGGCGAGGGCTGCTCATCGTCGCCGCCCTCGCCGACCGGTGGGGCAGCGAGCCGTATCCGCCCAGCGGTAAGACCGTCTGGGCCGAGTGCGACTTCCGAGCCGCTGATCACGCCGACTGAGGTACGTCCCCGCCAATTCGCGATCGCGCCAGCAGATCGATCTTCGTTGCCCAACCTGACTCGCACACAGGTCTGACTCGTGTACACAAAGTCGAGCCATCAATAGCCTTAAATTCGTTGACTGTGTTAACAAGCATCCACCATGCTTACGGTGCGAACAGTGCGTCAGTCACAGGAGCTTGCCCTCCCCTCGCACCGAACAAGGGAAATCGACCATGCTCGACCAGTCCCCCACGTCCCTGCGGACCCTCCTCCTCGATCGTCTGAGTCACTCCGGACTCACCCCGGAAGTGCAGGCACTGCTCCGCGACCTGCTCCCCGAGGACCGGGCCAAGGACACCGGCGGACGGACCGGGCCGGTGCATCTCCGGTCCATCACCGCAGCCGGCTGGCGAGGCATCGGACCGCGGACGACCCTCGAACTCCCCCCGGGGCCCGGCCTGGTCGTCGTCGCCGGCCCCAACGGCTCCGGAAAGTCGAGCTTCGCCGAAGCCGCCGAGACCGCGATCACGGGGCACAACTCCCGGTGGGAGGGACGTCGGGCCGGTGACTGGCAGAAGGGCTGGCGCAACCTGCACAGTCCTGATGTGACACCGGAGGTCGGCGTGGAGTTGGTCGTCGGCGAGCGGTCCGAGGCCGTCACCGTGCGGCGGACCTGGCACGGCACCAAGGTCGACGACGCACGTACCGAGGTCCGGGGTGCGGACGGCTCCGAGCGGAAGCTGGGGGAGGTCCTGGACGCCGATGCGCTGGACCTCGCCCGGCCGTTCCTGCCGTACAGCGAGCTCGGTTCGATGATCAACGGCACGCTCGGCAACCTGCACGACGCCTTCTTCAAGCTCCTCGGCCTCGAGCTGCTCGCCGAGTTCGACGGCCGGGTCATGACTGCCGCGAGCGAGTGCGACAAGGTCATCAAGCACGCGGACTCGCTCACTGGCGGGCTTCTCGAGGAGCTGGCCTCGCTCGACGACCCCAGGGCGCGTGATGCGTCGCAGGCGCTGTCGGGGGCCAAGCCGGACCTCGGCCGGGTGCGCGCGCTGCTGGAGAGCCGCACCCCGGCCGCGGAGGGCGAGTTGGCCCGGCTGCGGCAGTACGCGAGTCTCGCCGGACCGGATCTGCGAGAGGTCCACGGCACGGTGGCCCGGCTGCGGGACGCGGCCGCGGCCGCCGAGGAGGTGCGCCACAGCAACGCCGAGGAGGCCCGCCGCCTGGCCGGCCTGCTGGAGTCGGCCTTGGAGCACCGGCGTCGCTCGCAGAGTACGGACTGCCCGGTCTGCGGCACGGAGGAGCGGCTCGACCGGGCCTGGGCCGAACAGGCACGGGCCGAGGTGGAGCGACTGCGGACGGACGCCGTTGCGGCCGAGGCCGCCCGCAAGGCCGCCACCGTGGCGGTCCGGGCCGTACATGATCTCGTGCAGCCGGTCCCGGTATGGCTGCGCGGGGCAACGTCGCCGTTGGCGTCGGTGTGGCAGGAGTGGGCCCGTTGCCGGGACGTCACACACCCCAGGGAACTCGCTGACCGTGTCGAGCGTGCCGCGGCCGCACTGGACGAAGCCTGTCGGCAGGTGCGGGAGGAAGCCGCGCTGCGGCTCGCGGAGCACGACGGCGTCTGGCGGCCGGCTGCCGTACGGCTCGCCGAGTGGCTCGGTGCGGCCGAGGCGGCCGAGACGGCACGTGACCGGCGCAGGCATGCCCGCAAGGCGCGGACCTGGTTGCGGCCCATCATCGACGAACTGCGCGACGAGCGGCTGCGTCCGTTCGCGCAGCGCTCTCAGGAGGTGTGGCAGAAGCTGTGCGAGCACAGTAGCGTCGTGCTCGGATCCGTGACGCTCGCGGGTACTCCTGGGCGTGGCAAGGTCGAACTCGGCGTCTCCGTGGACGACATGCAAGCCCCCGCCTACAGCGTGATGAGCCAGGGAGAGCTTCACTCTCTGGCGCTCTCGCTGTTCCTTCCGCGCGCCACCCATGAAGCCAGCCCCTTCGGGTTCCTCGTCATCGATGACCCGGTGCAGTCGATGGACCCCGAAAAGGTCGAGGGACTGGCACGAGTGCTGGACGCGTACGCCAAGAACCGCCAGGTCGTCGTCTTCACCCACGACACCCGACTTCAGCAAGCCATCGTCCACCTGGGCATCAAGGCGACCGTTCTGCGCGTCACCCGGCAAACCGACTCGGTGGTGGGCGTGGAGCCACTGACCGATCCGGTCGAGCAGGCGCTGGCGGAGGCGCGCGCCGTCTCGCACGACCGTGGAATCCCCCAGGATGTTGCGGAACACGTCCTGCCCGCCATGTGTCGGGTGGCGGTGGAAGCCGCCTGCCTGGAGGCCGTGCGGCGCACGCTACGTGACGAGCGGGGGTTGAGCCTGCGGGCGATCGAGGAGCGTGTCGCCTCCCTGGACCGCACGAAGTCATACGTGGCCCTGGCCCTGCTCGGCGACGAGCGGCAGCCTGCTCGTGAGGCGGTCGAGGGGCTGTGCGTGGGAGGCTGGGCGTTGGTGGAGGCCTTCAACGCCGGGGCGCACTCGCCTCTTCCGCGTGTCGACGACCGCACGGACCTCGTGCGTCGCACCACGGCACTGGCGACGGCGATCCGCAGGGGCGCCGGGGCCCGGCAGATCGGAGATGCTCGATGAGCACCTCCCCCGAAACCCTCGTGACCGCCGCCGGCAAGCTCCTGTTGCCCGAGCCAGGAACCGTCCACACGCTGGCTCCGGGCCTGCGTGCCCGTGCCGCAGCGGTGCTGCTGCGCATGGCACTGGACATGGCCCTGGACGCGTACTGGCTGCGAGTCACCCCGTCGATGACGCGGATCGGCAAGCACCGCATGCTCTGCCTGGAGTGGTACGCGGGCCACGACACCGCCCGCAGATGCCGCACCACTTGGACGTCGCTGAGCGCCGCCTGCCACTACCGCAGCTATGAGCTGCCACCGGCCCCGGCGGAGATCCGGGCCCGGTTGCTCGAAGTCACCGGTCTCCTCGCGGCCCTCGCCTCCGAGGACGCATGAACACCCCTCGCTGTGCGCAGCGTGTTTCGGATCGGCCCGTAGAGTCGCCGATCAGACACCAACAACCCGGCGATGAACCGGCGGACCTCGCGCAGAAGATCCAGCGCCGCCCTCCGTCCCGGGGTCAGCAGGGCGATGGCGCACGAGACCGGACGCCCATCAGGCTGCGAGGCTCCGGTCCCGCAAAGTGTTGTGCCCGAAATTCCTGTTGGGGGAACGATGACGACGACTGGCGATGAACAGGCGCGGTACCCGGAGTTCCGGCTCCGACTGCCCAACGGCGGGCCGTACGCGCGTGGACGCGTGCTGCCGTCGAAAGGGATGAACGGCAGTCCGCAGTTCCTGGTGCTGGCCGGTTCACCGGTACGGCGGGAGACGTTGCCGGGCGCCGGTCCCTATGCGACGGCGCAACGGGAGGCGTTGATCGAGGAGGGGGCCGTCCGGGAGTCGGAGCGCTGGCCCGGTTACCTGGAGACCTCGCGGGACATCGAGTGCAACTCTCCCTCTGCCGCGGCCTCGATCGTGGCCGGGCGCGGCTCGGACGCCCTGACCGAGTGGCGCACGAAGGAGGACTTCCCGCTCGTCGACTACCTCGGGCACTCCTGGCGCCCGCCCCGCAAGGCCTGGCTGGTGCGTGGGTCCAACGTGGCGGGACGCGACCTGGTCAAGCGCCTGTGGCTGTCCGACGGGCTGGTGACGCTTCCCGCGACGCACCTGCCGTTGATCGACGAGAGCGATCCCACCAAGAGTGCGCTGCGCCGATACGTCCAGGAGGGGTACGACGCCACGACCTCGTACAGCCAGAAGCAGGCGATGGTCGACGAGCTGCACTACTTCCTCACGCAGATGCGCCCCGGAGACACCGTCTGCACGATCTCGGGGGGACTGCTCCACGTCGGTCTCGTCGACGGCGGCGCGGAACGGGTCGACTCCGAGGGCGGGCTCACCAGCCTGCGCCGCAGGGCCACGTGGCGGCGCGACGGTGTGCCGTACGACCAGTTGCCGGAGGCCTTGCAGCAGAAGCTGTCCGTGCAGCACGACGTCGTCGACCTCACCGCCGTGCTTCCCCTCATCGACGGGCTGGGGCGGAGCGACGCGGAGCTCGCCGAGGAGGCAGTGGCGGCGGATGGCGACCCGACCACGGAGGTGCCGGCCATCGTCGCCCGCCGCGACCCGGAGTTGCCCGATCCCACGGACGATCTGGCCGCCGAGCTGCTCGTGCACGACACGGCATGGCTGCGCGAGGTGCGTGACCTGCTCGCCGACGAGCGCCAACTGGTGTTCTACGGCCCTCCGGGCACCGGCAAGACCTACCTGGCACTGAAGCTCGCCGAGTTCCTCGGCGGTGGTCCCGAGCAGGTCAAGCTGGTGCAGTTCCATCCGTCGTACGCCTACGAGGACTTCTTTGAAGGGTTCCGGCCCCAGGAGGACGTGGAGACCCGGAAGGTCGACTTCAGGCTCACCGCGGGTCCGCTGCGCGAGCTCGCCGACCTCGCCGCCCGGGAGGGCAACCGGCACATCCCGCACTTCCTGGTCATCGACGAGATCAACCGTGCCAACCTGGCGAAGGTCTTCGGTGAGCTGTACTTCCTGTTGGAGTACCGGAACAAGTCGGTGCGTCTCACCTACTCCGGTGACGACTTCGCGCTGCCGCCCAACCTGTTCGTCATCGGCACCATGAACACCGCGGACCGGTCGATCGCGCTGGTCGACGCTGCCATGCGGCGGCGGTTCGCCTTCGTGGAGTTGTCGCCGCGCACCGAGCCGACGAGCGGGCTGCTGCGGCGCTGGCTGGAGCGGGAGGGCAGAGATCGGGAACCGGCTGATCTGCTCGACGCGCTCAACTCCCGTATCGACGACGCCGACTTCCGTGTCGGGCCCTCCTACCTGATGAAGAAGGGCGTCTTCCGGGAGGGCGGTCTCGAGCGGACCTGGCGGACGAAGATCCTGCCGTTGCTGGAGGAACACCACTACGGGGAGGGTGTGGACGTCGAGGCCCGATACGGTGTGGCCGCATTGCGAGAGACGCTGGGATGACGCTCACGTCCGCCGGAGACGAAATGGCGGAGGGGACGACACCGGCAGGCGTCCTGTCCGGTGTCGACCTCACCGAGTACGCGGCCGTCAACGGACTGGCGCTGCCGGACGAAGTGGGGCGTGCGCTGGCGGCGGGAGACGTCGTCGACGCGGCGCCCGACCCGTACACGTCCGGTCGCTGGTCGCTGCGGGCCGGCTCAAAGGTCGGGGCAGTTGCTCTCTCAGTGCCGGGTGCGCGGGAACCGTTCACTGTGCGGGTGGCTCCCAAAGTGCCCATCGCCCGGCTCTTCTTCCTCCTTGGGTACAGCCTCGACCCCGCTGGCGGCTGGCGCGACGGGGAGGTGGGTGTGAATGAGTACGACGGGCTGATGCCCGCCCTCGCCCATGCCGTGGAGCGGCAGATCGACCGCGCACTGCGTCAGGGGCTGCTGCAGGGGTATCGGTCCGTGGAGGAGAGTTCTCTGGTCTTCCGTGGACGGATCAGGGAGGCCGAGCAGATCCGGCGGCGGTTCGGGGCGACGCTGCCGGTGGAGGTGGCCTATGACGAGTTCACCACCGACATCGCGGAGAACCGAGTGCTCCGCACGGCCGTCGAGCGGCTGCTGCGCCTGCCCGGTGTTCCGCGTGACGTGCGGCGCAGGCTGCTGCATCAGCGGGCGCGGCTCGCCGATGTGACGCCGGTCGTTCGGGGGCAGGAGCTGCCAGGATGGCGGCCCACTCGTCTCAACTCCCGCTACCACCATGCGCTGCGCCTCGCCGAGGTCTGTCTGCGCGGAGCATCGGCCGAGCACTCACCCGGCGGTCTGCGCATCGACGGGTTCCTGTTCGACATGAACCAGCTCTTCGAGGACTTCGTGACCGTCGCCCTGCGTGAGGCGGTACGTGGCGGGGGCCGCACGTCCCGGCTGCAGGACTCGCATCACCTGGACGAGGCATCGGCGATCCGTATGCGGCCGGACTTCGTGCTGTACGGCGCCGACGGCATTCCGTGCGCGGTCGTGGACGCCAAGTACAAGGCCGAGAGACGGGGCGGCTATCCGGACGCCGACCTGTATCAGATGCTCGCCTACTGCACCGCTCTGGGCCTGCGGGAAGGGCACCTGGTCTATGCGAAGGGCAACGCCCCGCACGTGTCCCATCACGTGCGGCACGCCGGCATCCTGATCCACCAGCACGCTCTCGACCTGGACCAGGACCCTGCCGGTCTGTTGGCCGACATCGGCCGGGTGGCACGGCGGATGTACACCGCCTGACGCTGCCGCACCCCCGTGGAACGGCGGCCTGCCACCCGTATGATCGACTGTTCAGGGTCAAGTCCGGGGTGAGGAGTGGGCACCGTGCCACAGCTTGCGTTCGCCAACAGTTTCTGGGAGAGCTACGACGCTCTCGAGAAGCCGGTCAGGAACGGCGTGCGCAAGGCGATGCAGAAGTTTCAGCAGCTCACCGTGCCGGAGCTGCAGCAGGACAAGGGGCTGCATCTCGAATCGGTCGAGAAGGCAGCCGACCGTCGTATGCGGACCATCCGCATCAACGACTTCTGGCGGGGTGTCGTGCTGGCCCCGGACGACGGCAGTGATGTGTTCCTCCTGGTCAACGTGGTCCGGCACGACGACGCCTACACCTGGGCCGCCAAGCGGCTGTACACCACCAACTCCGCCACCCGGGCCCTCGAGGTGCGCAACGTACGGGCGATCGAGCAGCTGACGCCGCAGCTCGAGAAGGCGGCCGCCACCGCTCCTTCCCTACTGTTCGCCGCGTACTCGGACACGGTGCTGCGCGAACTGGGTCTCGACGACCAGGTGCTGAGGGCCGTACGCACCGTCATCGACAAGGCGCAGCTGGAGGCCTTCGGGACGTTGCTGCCGGAGGACCAGTTCGAGGTGCTGCAGTACCTCGCCGAGGGATTTCCTCCCGAGGAGGTCTACCGGGACGTGGTCGCCGTACGCCGCCCCGTGCACGCCGGCCCCGATCCCGACGAGACGCTCGCCGCGGCCATCGCCAACACGTCGAGCCGGATCACCCTCGTCAGCGGGCCCGAGGAGCTCGCCGAGATCCTCGAGAAGCCGTTCGCCGCCTGGCGGGTGTTCCTGCATCCCTCGCAGCGCCGGGTCGCCTACCGGGTGTCGTACGGGGGCCCGGTGCAGGTGACCGGCGGGCCGGGGACGGGCAAGACGGTGGCTGCGCTGCACCGGGTCAAGCATCTTCTGACCAGATCGCCCGACACCCGGATTCTCCTCACCACGTACACCAACGCGCTGGCCGCCTCGTTGCGCGAGAACCTCGGTCTGCTGCTGGACGGTGAGGAGTCGCTGCTCAACCGGGTGGAGGTGACCACGGTCAACGCGTACGCGCGCGGTGTCGTGGCCCGTATCGACGGCAGCGTGCCCTCCCCCGTCGGTGACCGGGAGGAGCGGCAGTTGTGGCAACGGGTCGTCAAGAAGCTGGGGCTGCCGTGGACGGAGCAGTTCCTCGCCCAGGAGTACCGGCATGTGGTGCTGGCCCAGGACGTGCGCACGCTGGAGGGATATCGCTCGGTCGCACGACGGGGACGCGGCAGCGCGTTGGGACCGGCCCGGAGGGAGCAGCTGTGGCCTGCGGTCGAGCTGTTCGAGTCGATGCTGCGCGACCAGCGGGCGACGACGCATCTGAAGGTGTGTGCCAGGGCAGCGGAGCTCTTGGCCGCTTCCGCGCCCACGCACGATCACGTCGTGGTCGACGAGGCGCAGGACCTGCACCCGGCCCAGTGGCGGGTGCTGCGCGGCGCGGTGGCGCCGGGCAGCGACGATCTGTTCCTCACCGGCGATCCGCACCAGCGTATCTACGACTCCCGGGTATCGCTCGGTTCACTCGGCGTCTCCGTGGCGGGGCGCACCCAGCGGCTGCGCATCAACTACCGCAGCACGGAGGAGATCCTTGCCTGGTCGACCGGCATCCTGGCAACGGTGTCCGTCGACGACCTGGGAGGTGAGGGCAGTGACACGCTGGCCGGGTACCGTTCGCTGCTGCACGGCCGACGGCCGCAGGTGGCGGGGCACGGCTCGGAGCAGACGGAGGTCGCGGCGCTGGTGGAGCGGGTCCGGGGCTGGATCGCTCAGGGCATCGCTCCGTCCGAGATCGGCGTGTGCACCCGGTTCAACGTGCTGTTGGACAAGGTGTACGACCGGTTGACCGCGGCCGGGGTACCTGTTGTCCGGGTCAAGGACGGTCAGGGCTCCGGTGTTGACGGCGTACGTCTCGCGACGATGCATGCCATGAAGGGGCTGGAGTTCCGTTGTGTCGCGGTCCTCGGTGTGACGGCGGGCGCGGTGCCGTTCGCGCGCGAAGTGACACCGGCCTCGGTCGACTCCTTGCAGCACGACTCCGACCTGATGCGGGAACGCTGCCTCTTGTTCGTTGCCTGCACCCGGGCACGCGAGGCTCTGGCCGTCACGTGGAGCGGGGCGGGCAGCCCGTTCATACCGGAAGCCTTGTGACCGGTCGTCACTCGGGCGGTCGCAGCGCACCGTTCCCGATGCCGTCGCGGGCCAGCTCGGATGCCTGTCTGCTCAGTTCGGCAACTCGGCGCGCCAGTTCCTGAAACGCCTGCAGCCTGCGGAAGGCGTCTCCGTAACGGCGCTGTTCGGCGATGTCCATCTGCGGGATGCGGGCGCCCTTGCCGTCCAGCCGGAAGGTACCGCTGGCGCTCGTGGAACGCCGGGTGTTGGACGCGCTGCGCAGGAAACCCTGCAGGAAGTCCGTGTCGAGCTGATCGCTGGTCGACACGGGTTCCAGGTCTCCGTAGGCCACCAGACCCGCGCGCGCGAGGTCGGACACGCTCACCGAGGAACCGTCCAGGGCGCCGGAGCCTTCGCCGGAGACCAGCTCCGGCAGCGACTCGGCCAGTATCCGTACCTGTTCGCTCAACTCCTGCCGGACCGCCGCGTACTCGGTCGCGTAGTCCCGGTGCGATCCCTCCACGTGGCGGCCGGGCGTGAGGTCGACCGTATCGTCGAGGAGATCGATGAGCGGGACGTCGGCGATCTGCTCGGGCGCCGGCTCCAGCTCTCCGTCCGGATCGTTGGCGGTCAGGTCGATCATGCGCACGCTCGTCGCGGCGTCGCTCACGGTCTCGGGGCGGCGCAGGTGCCACAGGTGCACGGGGAGGGCGTGCGAGGCCGCGCTGCCCGCCGGCAGGGAGACGACCTGGGTGAGGACGCCGCGGCGCACCAGCTCGGCACGGATGCGCCGGCCCGCCTTGCGGTATGCCACCGAAGCAGGCATGACCATGATGACCTGACCACCCGCGGCGGTGTGCGCGTACGCGTGCTGGAGCCAGGCGAGCTCGCCTTCGGCGCGTGAGGGTGTTCCGAGCTCCCAACGGGAGTCGAGAAGCAGTTCCTCCCGTCCCCAGTCGGCGTCTCCCACTGGAGGGTCGCACACGACGAGGTCCGCTTTGAGGCCCGGCCACTTGTCATCACGCAAGGAGTCTCCGGCGACGACATCCACGTCGGTACGGCCCGCGAGATCCGCGCGCAGCTGGGCGAACCGGGCGCTGTGGGGCTCGCTCTCCTGGCCCCGCCGTCGCGGCCCGCGGTCCGGGCCGACGGCGAGCAGCAGAGAACCGATTCCGCAGGCGGGATCGAAGACGGTGGCGTCGGACGCCACCTCGGCCGTGAAGTGGCGCAGCGCTCGAACGATGCGCGGCGAGGTGACCTGGTCGGACCCGGCCCTGCGTACGGAGTCCGTGAAGCGCTCCGCCAGGGCCTCCACCGCTTCGCTGGCCGGCCCCCGCTCGGCGAGGACACGTACCAGACGAACGGCCTCTGCCGGCAGCTCGCGGGATACCGGCGACTCCCCTTCGGAGAGACGCTGCGCAACTGCCGCGAGCCCCCGGACCATGTCCTCACCGTACGTCGCCCGCAATGCCTGCCAGAGCTGTACCTCCTCGGAGACGTCCTGGCCCTTCCGCTGCTTGCTCAACCATGTCTGCACATCAGCCAGAGCGAAGAGCGGGCTGTTCACACTTCCACCGGCGGGCGCGGGGAAGTCGTCGTACCGACGCCTCCAGTTGGAGACCGCGGCACGGGTGACGCCTGCGAGCCGGGCGATCTCAGAGCCGGTGACCATGGGGGCGTCCGGGGCCGCGGGAGTGTCTACCATAGTCCGTAACCGTACACACCGCCTACGGTCAGTTCAATGAACCCTTTCGTTGACTACGCTAACGACACATTGGGGCGATCCGCTCGTAAAACACGTGCCGGACTGCACAGCCGGCGGAACGATTGGGATGCCGGCCCGTTCGCTTCGAGACTCGGGCATCGAGTCGATGCAGTCGATGCATCCCCTCAGCGCACGGTGGCCCGTTACGGCTGGGGCCTGGCGTCCGTCACCCGTCCGTCGCCGCTCGACCCGCGTCACACCCCCAGCGCGTGCAGCTTCTTGCCGTGCAGGGCGAAGACGCGCTTGCCGTCGGTTGCCACCAGCCAGGCGTGGTAGTCGCCCGTGTTGTCGTTGAACGTCCAGCGCACCGCGCCGGTCCTCGCGTCCATGGCGATGATGCCGCCCTGCTTGTCCAGGTCCGTGGCGCCGTAGAGGGTGTCGCCCGCCTTCACGTACTGCCGCGGCACCTGGAGTCCCGCGTCCGCGAGGGCCTGGGACTTCCAGAGCTGTTTGCCGCTCCGCGGGTCCACGGCCCACAGGGTCCTGGCGCTGTCGGCGATGTAGAGGACGTCGTCCAGTACCGCCGGTTCCCTGAAGAGGGACCCGTCCGACGCTTCGAGGGACCATTTCTCCTTGCCGTCGGCCAGGTTGAATGCCTGGAGCACGTTCCCCAGGGGGACGATGACCAGGTCCTGGTGGACGGTGAAGAAGCCGTAGTTCGTCTTGGTCGTCTTGTGTGTCCACACCTGCCCGCCGCTCGCGGTGTCGCGCACGGTGAGGTTCTTCTTGAAGTCGGTGTAGACGAGGTGGCGGCCCCGGACTGCGGCGTGGATGCCGTTCTGCTCGGTGCCGACGTCGCGCTGTTCCTTCCAGGCGACCCTGCCCGTGGTGCTGTTGAGGGCGGCTATGACGTTGGTCTTGGACGAGCCGTCCTCCTCGAGGATCTCGGCGACGACGTACACCTGCGCCTCATCCACCGCGATCGGTCGCGGCTGCCGGTACTCCTGGCCCAGCCGGCTGCGCCAGGTCTCCTTGCCGGAGGCCGGGGCGTATCCGATGACGGAACCGTCGTACTCGCTGCTGGCCAGGTACAGGGTGTCCTCGCTGAGCAGCAGGGGTGCGCCGGGGACGGCACCGCCCGGCAGGGTCCACTTCTGTCCGCCGGTGGCGGCGTCGAGGGCGGCCAGCGGACTGCCGCTGGCGATCACGACGCCACCCGCGGACACCAGCTCGTCGTTGTCCCCGTAGGTCTCCGCCGAGGTCGGCTTCGTCCACAGCGGTTGGGGAGCCTGGCCCTTCTTGTCGGCGCCGGCGCCCTCGCCGCCACCGTCGCCGGCGCCCTTGCCTCCGCCCTTCGGCTCGTCGCCGCCGGCGCTTCCCGGATCCTTGACGTCCGTGGCGTCCTCCTCGCAGCCGGCCGTACCGGCGGTCAGCGCCACCAGGGCGAGACCGCCGCCGGCCAGCCGCAGGACACGCCTCCGGGAGGAAGAAGCGAACACCCCGGGTGTTCTGACATCCCGTGTTCTGTCGTCCGGCGTGCTGTCTCGCCTCGCCATGTTCTGTACCCCCGTGATTCGTCAGTGCAGGAACCCGAACAGAAAGGCCCACGCCGTACCGAAACACACGGGCGTACGCCTCTGCGACCAGGAACGTTAGCCGGGCTTCCGTGACGCTCACACCGCCAGATCCCAACCGCGACAGCACCGTGAAGCAATCGAGACAACTCGTCGCCGATCACCTCACGCACCTCACGCACCTCACGCACCTCACGCACCTCACCAGGGTGCCGCGGGCGGCCGTCCCGCCTGATCTCAGGTCTCCTCCGCGGCCGGGTCGAGGGCCTTTCCCAGGAGATCCACCAGCCGGCGCAGCTCCTCGTCCCCCAGCCGGGCGAAGGGCGTCAGCGCCAGCGTCGCCTCGATGACCGCCGCCCGCACGCGGCGCCCGTCCTCCGTCAGGGCCACGATGCGGGAGCGGCGGTCGGCGGGGTCGGCGGAGCGTGCGACCAGGCCGCGGTCGGTGAGCTGGTTCATGACGAAGCTGAGGTTGGGCGCGTTGCAGTACAGGCGGCCGGCCAAGGTCTTCATCGAGGGCGGCGCCTGGTCCGGGTCGATGGCCCAGAGGGCCTGCGCGGTCGCGGGGGTCAGGCCGTGCTCCGCCAGGACGGCCTCGATCCGGTCGCCGGTCTGCATGAAGAGCTCGTGGTTCGCCGCCACCGCCGCCTCGAGGGTGCTTCGCGTCATGGACCCATCGTACGCCTATTTACTTCGAGGCTCGAAGTGTATGTTGAGGCTCAGGCAATTGGTTCGAGGCTCGAAGCATCTGCCTGCGGGCCGCTCCATGCCTTCTTCGAGCCGCACTTCATCCCCCGCACAGAAAGCACTCACCCATGCACGACTACACGAACACCACCGCCCTGGTCACCGGCGCGTCCAAGGGGCTGGGCGAGGCCTACGCACGCGAACTCGCCGCACGGGGCGCGCACTTGGTCCTCGTCGCTCGCTCGGCCGACGCGCTTCGCGCCCTCGCCGACGAGATCCGGGCCACGCATTCCGTCCGGGTCGACGTGATCGCCGCGGACCTGTCCGACCGGCGGTCGCCGCAGCGGGTCCTCGATGCCGTCGACGGACTCGGTCTTGACGTGGATCTCCTGGTCAACAACGCGGGGATGGGGGCCGTGGGGCCCTTCCTCGGCCGGCCTCTCGCGCCCAACCTCCAGTCCGTCGACGTGAACGTCACCGCGCTGGTCGGGCTGGTCCACCTCCTGGGTGCCCGCATGGTCGAACGCGGCCGTGGCGGCATCGTCAACATCGCCTCCACCGCCGCCTTCCAGCCCATGCCGTACCAGGCGAGCTACGCCGCGACCAAGGCGTTCGTACTGTCGTTCACCGAGGCGCTCGCCGAGGAGGTGCGTGGCACCGGCGTACGCGTGATGGCGGCGCACCCGGGAGCGACCGCCACGGGGTTCTTCGAAGGTACGACCGCGTCCATGAATCCCAGGTTCACTGATGCCCCGGCCGACGTGGCCGCCAGGACGCTCGACGCCTTCGCCCGGGGCCGGGCCGTCTCCTTCCCCGGACGGGCGTCCCAGCGCGTCGGGGTCTGGGCGTCGCGGGTGCTTCCCCGCACCACGGTCACGCGCCTCACGGGCGCCCTCAACCGCCGGATGGGATTTCGCGACGTCAGTGACCTCGAGCCCGCCGCCGCGCCGGGGCGGTGACGGCCACCCAGCATCCGGCCTCAACGGTCCCTCCCGAGGCGCGAGCCTCAGTCGGCCGTGTCTTCCCGACTGCGCTGGTTGGCCCGGTCCACTTCACTCATGTGCGCCTCGGCCCACTCACGGAGTGCGGCCAGCGGTTCCTCCAGCGTCCGGCCGAGCGGGGTGAGCCGGTAGTACACGCGTGGCGGGACCGTCGCCTCGACCCGGCGGCCGACCAGGCCGTCGCGGGTGAGGCCCTGGAGGGTGGCCGACAGCATCTTCTGCGAGATGCCGGTCATCCGGCGCTGCAGTTCCGCGAAGCGCACCTCCTCCGGGGAGGCCTCCGCCAGCACCTTGACGGCCATGGACGTCCACTTGGTGCCGATCCGGTCGAGGAGGCGGCGGGTGGGGCACTGCGGGTCGAACAGGTCTCCCCGGGGGGCGTTCGGAGGGCGTGACGTCGAGGAGGTCACCTGGAGCTCACCACCTGTCGCGGAAGTGCGGTCTGGGATCGCTCAGCTTAGTTACCTATCGTTCTGTTGTCACCATTGGTAACTACACGCAGGAGTACCTGTGGCCGTCGTCTCGCCCCTCCCCTCCCCTCTCCAGCCCCAAGGCGTCGAACTCCGGCGCGTCGCAGTCAACGGCGTCGAACTCAACGTGGCCCTCCTCGGCGAGGGCCCCGCCTTGCTGCTGCTGCACGGCTTTCCGCACACCTGGCGACTGTGGACCCGTGTCATGGGCCCCCTCGCCGAACACCACCGAGTGATCGCACCGGACATGCGAGGCGCGGGGGCGAGTACGCGCGCGGCGGACGGCTACGACGCCGGCACACTCGCGGGCGATGCCGAAGCGCTGCTGGAGGCCCTCGGAGTGCGCTCGGCGGACGTCGTGGGAATCGATGCCGGAACGCCGCCCGCGTTCCTTCTCGCCATGCGTCGGCCGGACCTCGTCAGGCGGCTCGTCGTCATGGAGTCGCTGCTGGGCGGGCTGCCGGGGGGCGAGGAGTTTCTCGCGCAGGGGGCGCCCTGGTGGTTCGGCTTCCATGCGGTGCCCGGTCTCGCGGAGACGGTGCTGACCGGGCACGAGGCGCAGTACGTCGACTGGTTTCTGGGCGCCGGTTCCCTCGGGGAGGGCGTGGATCATGCGGTTCGGGACGCCTTCGTGCGGGCGTACACCGGGACCGATGCCTTGCGGTGCGCCTTCTCGTACTACCGAGCGCTGCCCACGAGCGGCGAGCAGATCGCGGAGGCCGTCGACGGTGGACGGTTGACCGTCCCCACCATGGCCGTCGGCGCCCATCCGGTGGGCCGGGCCCTGGAACGGCAGCTGCGGCCGGTCGCCGATCACCTGGTCGGCCATGTGATCGAGGACTGCGGGCACATCATCCCGCTGCATCGTCCCGAAGGGCTGCTTCGCCTCCTCGAACCGTTCCTCGCCCCGCAGCCCGGCTCGGAACCCGGCTCGCAGCCCGGCTCGCAGCCCGCCCCCCAGCCCGGCTCGGAGCCCGGCTCGGCGAAGACACCGCCGGTGTCCGATCCGGACAAGCATCGGTGATCCGCACTCAACGACCGTTGCCCCTCGCCGTGTTCATCACATAGGGTCCCGTCAGCGACACCAGGCGTCAGCCCCCGACCGGGAGTGCAACGGTGGCATCACCTTCTCCTCTCTCCGAAACCTTGCGGCGTCTCGACAAGGTCGTCCAGGGGAAGGAAGCCCGTTCGAAGCTGCTGGACGCAGCGCAACTCGCCGCCAGGACGGCCCTGCCGGTGTACACCGTCCGCATCCTGCTCCAGGGTGGCGTACCACCGGACGACCCGGTCAACGACCGGGTCCGGACGCGGATCGCCGCGCTCGCCGAGGCCGAGATGGCCGCGACCGGCAAACGCATGTCCGAGCTGGCCTCGGACATCTCCGGGCGGCTCGGTGTCTCCGGGTACTGGGCCCGGCAGGTCTGCGACGGCAAGAAGGTGCCCAGCGTCGAGCTTCTGCACGGGCTCGTCGAGTACTTCGGGGTCGAGGAGGGGGAAGCGTTCTTCACCGCGTCGGCCACCGACGCGCTCAACCGCGTCCTGCTCCCCGTCCTGCACAGTCTGGAACACCCCGAGAACGATCCCGTGCTCGCCCTGATGGATCGGTACGGCGTGAGGTCCGCCGACCTGCGCGCGCACGGTTCCCTGACCCGCGAGCAGTTGGAGCGCCTTCTTGAAGGCGTCCTGCGGTCCGTCGTACCCCCGGACGGAGGTCGCGAGCAGTGAGCACCAAGGCGATGAAGTCCTTACTCTCCGTCCTGGGCCGGCACACGGCAGGGGCCATTCGGCGGCCGGCCGAGCCCAGGGGGGTCATGGAAGCCTTCTGCGAGGCCATGAGCGCACGCTCCGGTCGGCCGATCCGCCTCGTGTTCCGGGGGTTCCCGCCGGACATTCCCGTCTCCGGCATGCGCCTGGACTGCGGGGACCACTCCATCATCGTGGTGGAGGAACACACGGTTCCCGAGGCTCAGTTGGTCATTCTGGGCCATGAGCTGTGGCACGAGGAGCAGGGGGACTGCGGACACCACGTGGCGGGGATGCCCACCGCCGCCCGAGCGCTGCCCACCGAGCAGGCCGGGGAAGTGATCGAGCGGGCCGTCGAACAGATCCTCGCAGCGCACGAGGTACCCCCGGACGCGCTCCTCGCCGTCGCGGCCCGTGCCGAATCGCGCGAGGACCACGAGGCGGATGCCGAGACGTTCGGGCTGCTGTTCGGCCGGGAGGTCCGCACCTGGATGAAGGGCCGCTACGCGCAGGGCCCGGTCAGCGCGGACACCGTGGAAGGCCGCATCAATCTGTCCCTGAGCAACCGCGGCGGGCACCTGCTGTCATGAGCCCGTCCTTCCACGTTCCCTACATCCTGCCCACCGCGCTGCTGGCGCTGGCCCTCGTGCTGAAGCTCCCCACGTTCCTGCGGGCCTCGCGCGACCCGGACGTCAGGGCGACCACCCTGCTGCTGGTCTGGGCCACCGCCGTCCTGGTCGTGATCACCCCGGTCAACATAGAACGGCTCAACGTCCTCACGGGAATACCGAACATCGCCTCCCCCTGGGCCTACTCCTTCCTCACCGCCTTCTGCGCCACCGGCCTGACCATGATCATGCGCTGGCGGGAGGCACCGTCGGTGAGACGCCGGCGCAGAATCCGCCGCATCTACTGGATCTACGCGGGGATCGTCGCCGTCCTGTGGCTGACGTTCGTCCTGGCCGACGTCCCCACGGCACGCGTCTACGACCTGGACACCTACTACGCCGGCACCCCCTGGATGCGCGAGCACATCCTGCTCTACATCGCCGCGCACATGGTGTCGTCCCTCGTGGCGGTCTCCATGCTGTGGAAGTGGTTCCCCGAAGTGGTCAACCGCTGGCTGAAGGCCGGAGTGGTGTTCCTGCAACTGGGGTTCGCGTCGGGACTCGTCTTCGACGGAGCGAAGTTGGCCGCGATCGGAGCCCGTTGGTCGGGACACGACTGGGACGTACTGAGCACCCGGACCGCGCCCCCGTTCGCGCTCATGGAAGCCGCCCTCGTCGCACTCGGCTTCATCGTCCCCCAGGCCGGGCCCTTCCTGCAGAAATGGATACGGGACCGGCGCGAGTACCGTCGGCTCGCCCCGCTGTGGCACGCCCTGCGCAGCCTCACCCCGGCGGCAGCGGAAGCACGCTTCGGACCGTGGGCTCCACTCGACCTGCGCCTGTTGCAACGACGGCAGCGCATCCACGACGCCCTGCGCGTGCTCGGTCCCTACCTCGACCCGGTCCTCCACCAGCAGGCCCGCGAAGCCGCACAGGCCGGGTCCGGCGACCCGGACGCGGACGGAGTCGCCGGAGCCATCACGATCAGTGCCGCTGTCAGTACCTACCAGCAGGGCGGGCCCCCCGTCGCCCACCTCCAGGGGCCGCGGGGAGGCGCGGTCGTGGGCGGCCACATCGAAGGCATCGCGTCCGCCCTGCACCGGCCCCGCATTCTCCAAGACGTCCGCCGACGCATGACCAGCACAGAAAGCGCGCATCACCATGGCTGAAGGAACCGTCACCCGCCGGCCCACCGCAGTGGTCATCGGCGCCAGTGCCACCGGTCTGCTCGCCGCGGCGGCCCTCGCGGACTTCGCCGACGTCACCGTCGTCGAACGCGACCGCCTCCCCGACGGGCCCGAACCGCGCAGGGGCGTTCCCCAGGCCCGCCACGCACACCTGGTGTGGAGCGGAGGAGTCAAGGCCTTCGACGAGCTCCTCCCCGGTCTCACCGGTGAGATCGTCGCCCGCGGGGGCCGTTTGGTGCACATCATGGGCGAGATGGTCTCCCGGGCCCCCAACGAAGTGTGGTTCCGCCGTTTCACCTCCACCCATCACCGCAACCTGGTCTGCTCCCGCGACCTCCTCGACTCCGTCCTGCGAAGCCGCGTCCTGGCCGACGAACGCATCACACTCTGCCAGGAGACCATCGCACTCGGCCTCGAAGGCGACGCCAGGGCGGTCACCGGCGTGCACATACGCGCAGGCTCAGACGCCGACGCCGACGCCGACGCCAGTGCCAGTGCGGATACCGGTGCCAGTGCCGGTGCCGGAGCCGAGGAAAGCACCCTGCGCGCGGACCTGGTCGTCGACGCGTCGGGCCGCGGGTCCCGCGCTCCGCGATGGCTCACCGAGCTGGGAGCGCCGAGCGTCACGGAGCGAGAGGTCAACGCCGGCGTCGCCTACGCCACCCGTCTCTACCGCGCCCCCGAGGCGGCCCGGCACATCGACTTCCCCCTCGTGAACGTGCAGGCCAACCCGGCCAAGGCACCCGGGCGGGGAGGCATCATCCTGCCCATCGAGGGAAACCGCTGGATCGTCACGCTGGCCGGCACCCGCGGCGGTGAACCCACCGACGATCCCGACGCCTTCGTCGAGTTCGCACTCAGTCTCGACGATCCCGTCATCGGCGAACTCGTCAAGGGCCTCGAGCCACTCGGGGACGTCATCACCACCCGAGCAACGGCCAACCGCCGTCGCTACTACGAGCAGGTCAGACACTGGCCGGACGGCTTCCTCGTCCTCGGCGACGCCATCGCCGGCTACAACCCCGTCTACGGGCATGGTCTGACCGTCGCCGCCCAGTGTGCCCTCGCCGTCCGCGACACGCTCGGCGCGGCCGGGCCGGGACATCCGGGCCTCGCGCGGCGCCTTCAGCGTGCCGCCGCCCGACCGGTGGCCGCCGCCTGGGACTTGGCCGTCGGCCAGGACGCCCTGTATCCCGGAGCCACCGACACCCGGCCCAACGGCGTCGAACGTCTCCTCGCCCGCTTCGTGGACAGAGCCGTGGAGACCGGCGCACGCAATCCGCGCGCCATGGCTGCCCTGCTGGACGTCATGAGCCTGGAGCGACCAGCGACCCGGCTGTTCTCGCCCGACATGCTCATCCCCATGTTCATCGGTCCCAGGAGACCGCACCTGCAAGGACCACCCCTCACCGATGCGGAGCGAAAGGCCGCCATGCCGTAGTGCCGTGCTTCCTGGCGGGCGCCGCCCGGCGGGTGTTGCGGCGCCCGTCCCTACGACCAGGTCAGGAAAACCGTGTAGGTGTCCAGGAGGTCGTTGACCACGCCGGTCGTCTCCCCGCTCCCTGTGGTTGGCACCACCCTGAAGTCGGGCTTGCGATACGCGTAGGCGTCGTCGCTCCGCCGGGCGTTGGGCTCGTGGACGGCGACGAGGAACCGCTTCCCGTCCGGCGACACCAGCATCCCCTCCGCGACCCTCCCGTCGTGCGGGCCCACCACGCTGATCGGGGCGCCCGAGGCCCGGCCGGTGCGCGCGTCCATGACCCGAAAGGTACCGGTCGAGGTGCGGCACAGCACCCGGTCGTCGCCGGTCCAGCCGACGACACCCACACACCCGCTGAGCAGGGTCGCCCGGTGCGCCGAACGAGAGGTGAGCGCTCCTGAGGATTTCCAGGTGTCGAAGACGTTCCCGAAGACCTTCGGTGCCTTGGCGGTGAGCCGTCGGCCGCCAGGTGCGAGGTGGACCGTGTCCGCCTGGACGGCGCGTGGGGGCTTGCCCATGACGGTCAGGGGCAGGTCGTGCCCTGCGGCCGGGCCCTCGTCGGACAGGTCGTGGGAGCCCTCGGTGGACCGGGAGCCGATCCGCTGCCCGCCGTCCTTTGCCGCGTACGTGAACCACACGCTGCGCCCGTCCGGCGACATCACCGCGTTCTGTTCGTCGGCACCCGGCGCCCCGCTCAACCGCTCGACCTCGTCGAGGTCGGCGCCGCTCACCACGTAACCGACTCGGGAGTCCGCCGTGTTGCCGGGATCGCGGAGGACCACGGCCATGCGCGTGAACGCCAGGTCGAAGAGTGCACGAACCCGGGGTGCCATGTACTCCAGGGTGGCCACCTTGTAGGGGGACGGGTTGTCCGCGTTCATACCGCAGAGGTCCACGAGGGGGCTGTTGACCTTCTTCGCGCCCGCGTGGTTCGTGAACGCGGCGTCGCCGGGAATGGGGAAGGTCCGTTCCGCGCGCGGTTGCCACGTCTCGGGGTCCCAGGCCCGGACGGTGACCGCGGCGTAGCGCGCGCCCATGCCGCACGTGGCGGTGACGACCGAGTCGTCGCGGGTGAAAGGAGTGTCCGGGAGTGCGTAGCCCCGGTTGCCCAGGAAGGGCGCCGCGGGACCCGAGGATTTCGCGGCAGGCTCCTCCTCACCGGGCTGCGCGCTGCACCCCTGGACGGACAGGACGGCCAGGGCGAGGGGGACCACCGCGGCCTTGACGGTCAGACCAGATCGCACAGCGGCCCCTTGGGATTCTTGTGGCACGGCGTCCAGGCGACGGAACCGAAGACCCACTTCTGCTGGAGGTCCGCCGGGACGGACTCCGTGCGGATGCGCAGCGGCTTGCCCTTGGCGTCCTTCAGCTGGAGCCACTCGCCCTTCTGGTAGGAGTCGTTGTAGTGGACCTTGATGCCCCACTCGCACACCTGTCCCCGTGGCGCGATCGCCTCCACCCTGAGGCCGCCCGAGGGCTGGCCGCCTCCGACCTCGATGTAGTGGGTGCCGAAGTAGGACTCGCCCTGCCCCTCGGCGTCGTCGGTGAGCACGGGCTCGTCGGCGCGCGGCGGAAGGTGGAGCCGGATGCCCTGATAGGTGGCTCCGCCCTGGGGTGGCATGGCGACGACGGTCTGCGTGGTGCTCTTCCGGCACGTGATGTCGGTGGTTTTCCAGCCGTCGATGACCACGGCGGAGGACCGGGTGCTCAGCACGGTCATCTTGAAGGAGTCGGTGAGTTCGAGGCGGCCGTCCCGTCTGTACCGCGTGTACCGCTCGGGGGCGTGTTCCATCACGGACGCGTAGACGAGCGGGCGGCCGCCCAGTTCCCTCAGGTAGGAGAAGGCGGAACCGGGGTCGCCGGTCGTCAGTTGCCGCGCCTCGTCGGCGGTCAGCTCCCGGTCGAGGACCATCGCCCACGTCGGGGGTTCGCCCTCCTCCGGCCGCACCGACACCGTGAACGGGGTCTTGGCGGCGTCGATGCCGGTGTTGGTGTCGTTCTCCCTGATCGCGCTCGGCTTGATCATGAGGTAAGCCACCAACAGCGCGCCCACGACGCCCAGGAGACCGACGGTCGCCTTCACCAACAGCCAGCGCAGCTTCTTGCGCCGGGACGCCTCGGGGTCCACGCCGAGCACGTCGGAGACGAGCGTCTCGAAGCTCTCGTCGGGGCGGGCTCCCCCGTTGGCGGACGGCTGCGGAGAGGCCGACGCGGGGTCGGCGGGCGGTGTTGGCGTGTCCCCGTCCGCGCCCGCATGCTGCCGGGTGGGCTCGGCGGGGGCGCCGTCGTCGTCCGGCTGCGGCTCCGGAGTCCCGTCCGGTGAAGCGGTCGTCGTCATGCTCGCCCCCCTGCGACGCGTCGCATCCCGTCTCCGGCGGCCGACGACGCCCGCGTCGACCGGGCCGCTCGAAGCCGCCCTGATCCCTTGTCACGTACCGGTTCGCCCGTCATGTACAGCAGTCTGCCGCACCAGCCTCACCCTTGGTGACACACCGGTCACCATCGGGGCTCCGGTCCGCGTCTCGTCAGCGCGGTGCCCGGATGCCGTCGATGATGCGTGTCCAGTTGTCCCTGCCGTGGCCGTTCTCGATCGCGTGCCGATAGTGGGCCTGAACGGCCAAGGGGAGCCCGAGGTCGAGGCCGAGTGCTGTGCTGGTGTCGACGATGTGGTCCGACGTCGCGCCCATCATGGTCACGGTGCTGAGGTGGCCGGGATGCTCTCCGGCGTCGAGCGCTGCGCCGGGGCGCTCTTCGCCCGCCCTGAAGATGTCGCCGATGGAGTCGGCGGCGGAGAGGAGTTCGGGGAGCGCCTGCTCGGCTCTCATGCCCGCGGTGCCCAGCATCGCGGTGGCGTGCATCAAGGCGGACAGGGTGCTGAGGAACACGACCAGCTGGGCCTGGTACATGAGTTGGGCCAGGCCCGGGTCCTCCCCCAGGTGCTTGGGTGTGCCGAGCAGTGTCAGTGTCGGCAGGTGGCGTTTCAGCACCTCGCCGGGGCCGCTGTAGTAGACGTACGCCGCCTCGGTCCCGACCATCGGCGCGGGGGTCATGACACCTCCGGTGAGGAAGGTGGCGCCGTGGCGCGTGGCCCATGCCGCGGCCTCGCGTGTGCGTTCGGGGGTGTCGGAGCTGAGGTTGACCAGTGTGCGGCCGGCGAGGGCGTCCGCCGTGCCGTCGAGGATGTCGTACATCGCCTCGTAGTCCGTGAGGCTGAGGAGGACGAGGCCGCTCACTCCGACGGCCTCGCGGGGTGTCTTCGCGCGCTTCGCACCCGCGGCGACCACGCCGTCGGCCCGGCCGGCGGTGCGGTTCCATACGGTGACCGCGTGGCCGGCGGTGAGCAGGGTGTTGGCGATCGCCTGGCCCATGGGGCCCAGTCCGATCACGGTGACGGCGGTGTCCTGACTGCTGGTGCGGTTCCGGTATGCGTTCACTCCGCCATCCTCGAAGAGCGCGGGTAGCCTCGGAAGTACCCACTATTTTCTGCGGTACTTACCTTTTTGTAAGGGGATCAGCGATGGCCAGGGCACCGAGGTCCGGACCCTACGTCTGCGGCATCGATGCCGCGCTCGACGTGGTGAGCGGCAAGTGGAAGGGGCTGATCCTCTGGGAGCTGGACGCCCATCGCGTACGTCGCTTCGCCGAGCTGCGCCGCGCCCTGCCGGGGGTGAGCGAGAAGATGCTGACGCAGCACCTGCGGGAGATGGAGGAGGACGGTCTCGTCCACCGGAAGGTGTTCGCGGAGGTACCGCCGCGAGTGGAGTACTCCCTGACGGACCACGGGCGCACGCTCAACCGGGCACTCGGTTCCCTGGGCGCCTGGGGTACCGAGCGGATACGGCGCGAGGGGTGCGAGGTGCGAGGTGCGCAGCCGTCCGTACTCCATCGGGAGCACCGATGATTTCCTGGCCGGCCGGCAGTCGTTACGGACAAGAGAGCAAGGAGTCCGCCATGTCCGTGCAACGACCCAGGGCCGAGCAGCCCACAACCGGGCTCGACGCCCGCTACAGCTCCGCACTCAATCCTCGGCCCGGCGCCGCGGACGTCACCGCCACCGAGTGGGACGAGGCCCGGCGCCGTCTGGAGGCCGCCGAGATCTTCTGGGTGGCCACGGTGCGGCCCGGTGGCGGGCCGCACGTCACGCCGGTGATCGCGGCGTGGCACGCCGGTGTGCTGTATTTCTCCACCGGGCCGGGTGAGCAGAAGGCCCGGAACCTGGCGCACGACGCGCACTGCGCGCTGATCACGGGCGGAAACTCGCTGACCGAGGGGTTCGACCTCGTGGTCGAGGGCGAGGCGGAGCCGGTCGGTGACCCGGCGTTGCTGGAGGAGGTGATCGCGGCGTACGAGGCGAAGTACGGATCGCACATCACGTCGGCCGAAGGCACCTTCCACGGCATCGGGGACGCCATGCGGCGCGGAGACGCGGTGCTGTTCGCGGTGGCCCCGGTCACCGCGTACGGGTTCGGCCGGGACGACGGGGTCTACAGCCATACGCGGTGGGGGTTCTGAGCGGCGCCGGGCCAGAGCTGCCGGCAAGGGATGCGTGGAATGCGGGAGTTCCACGACGTCGTGACGGTCAGCCGCCGACCCCCAGCGCTCCCAGCAGCATCGGCAGGGAGGCGTGCAGTTCACGCTCCCAGTAGGCCCAGCCGTGGGTCCCCGGGCCGTAGAAGTTGGTCGTCACGTGCCGCGCGCCGACGCGCTTCAGCTCGGCCGCGAGCGCGTGGTTCTGCCGGTTGAAGTCGGCCTCCAGGGCGCTCGTGGCGCCCGGTGCGTCCAGGGGGCCGGTGGTGCCGTCGCCGCAGGAGAGGTAGACCGGGATCGACCTCAGTCGCTTGGCGAGGTGGAAGGGGTCGTGGGCCTGCCAGATGGCGCGTTGGGCGACCGGGTCGCCCCAGACGCGGAGGGGGTCGTTGTCCTGGCCGGCGAAGAAGCCCATGATGCGGTCGACGGACTCGTCGTTCAGGAGGGGGTGGGCGGAGCCGGAGAAGGCCGCCGTCGCCCTGAACATGCCCGGGTGCCGGGCGGCGTACAGCAGGGCGCCCTGGCCGCCCATGGACAGGCCGGCGACCACGCGGTCGCTGCCCGCGCCCCAGTCGCGTTCCAGGAGGTGGCGCAGTTCCTTGGTGTGGAACGTCTCCCATGCCGGGTCGCCGCCCTGCCCGTGGTTCCACCAGTCGCTGTACCAGCCGTTCCAGCCCGCCTCGGGCATCACGACCAGGACGTCGCGCAGACTGTCCGTCTCCGCCACGTCCGTCATGCTCGTCCACGACGTGTAGTCGCCGCAGCAGCCGTGCAGGAGCCAGAGGGTGGGCCAGTGCTGCCGGTGGCGTCGGTCGTGCGGGTTCCAGCCGTCGGGGGTGAGGAGACGGACGTCGACCGTGCGGCCGCCCAGGGCCGCCGACCGTACCGACAGGTCGACCTGCCGGTCCGCGACCCGGGTGACGGCGACGACCTCCGCGCCGGGGCGGGTGGCGCCGGTCTCCGGTCTCCCGGCGGCCAGGGCCCCTGGGGCGGTCGGCGTCAGGACGGCCAGCAGGACGGCGAGGACCAGGAGGAGTCTCGCTCGCAGCGGGGTGAGGACAGTGGGCACGTTCGCGAACACGGCGGCTCCCTGGGTGGGTTGCTGTGCGTGGTGCCTGGTGCGTCGTACCTGGTGCGTGGTGCCTGATGCGTCGTACCTGGTGCCTGGTGCCTGATGCCTGGTGCCTGGTGCCTGGTGCCTGGTGCGTGGCGCCTGGTGCGTGGCGCCTGGTGCGTCCGACGGGCGGTCGTGGCGGACCGGGGCAGGGTCAGGTGTCGTGCCGGTGCGGCAGGATCAACAGCGCTTCCCCGACCGGGCGTTCGCCTGCGGCGTCCGAAGGGGAGTTGAGTACGGAGCCCTCGGCCACCATCGTCGTCGAGCCGCCGCCGTCCAGGTTGACGGCGGCGCGCAGGCCGAGTGACCTCGCGACCTCCGCGCCCTCGCCGATGCTGAGTCCGAGGGAGTCCGTGCTGCGTCCGTCGGCGGTGACGAGGACGGTGCGGCCCGCGGCGTCCACCCCGGCCAGGGTGCGCGGGTTGCGTTTGTGCACCCAGCCGTAGTACCAGCTCGGGTCGCCGGGGTGCACCATGCCGTCGGTGGCGGGGGTGATGTGGATACGGCCGTCGCGGACCAGCTCGGGACCCGCGTTCACGATGTCGGTACGGGACGAGGGGGACATCCGGCGACCGCGGCCGTCCAGCAGGGTCGTGCTCACGCGCAGGCGTTCGCCCACGTGGGCCAGGGCCGTCAGGTCGGCGACGCGTTCGCCCGTCGCCTGGACCGAGCTGCCGCCCCGGGGGATCGTTCCACCGCGTGGTGAGCGCAGTTCCACGACCCGGTCGTGGGCGTCCAGCACGGCTTCCGCACCTGCTCCCTCGGGGGTGCGGGCGCCGTAGTCCGGGGTGAAGGTGACCAGCTCGTCGGGGTTGGTGCAGGTGACGTCGTGGAGCGGGAGCGACGTCGGGGTGTCGCCCGCGCTGCCGCCGCAGTTCCTGATCAGGCCGGGCACGCGGTTGACACCGTTGAGGGGGAGGGAGGCGGCGCGGGTGGCGATCGTGCCCCGCCAGGTGAGGCGGGCGATCTCGGTGCGGCGGCCGTTGTCGTGGACGACCAGGGCCGGGCGTCCGGCCACCGGTTCGCTCAGCAGGCGGCCGTCGTACACGCCCACTCCGGCGGGATCGCCCGGGGCGCCCGCCTTGGGGTCGAGGACGAAGAAGCCGGCGTTGACCGCGGCCGTCGCGGCGGCCGAGGCCGAGAGCGCGCTGGCCGTCTCGCGGTTCTCCAGGTCGGGGCCGTACGACGCGTCGAGAGTGCCGCGGAATGTGCGCGGGTCGATGGTGAGGACGTCGACGTGCCACGGGCCCCGGTCCGTCGCCTCGCCGTCCCAGCCGGTGTAGACGGCGGAGCCCGAGTAGCCGGCCGCTCTCAGGCGGGTGCGTTCGGCCGTCGCGGCGGTCTGCGCGTCGAAGGTGCCGATGCGGACCCGCCAGCCGAGGGTGCCGCCCCGGTAGTCGGCCGTCGCGGGTGTCGTCACCTCCTCCACCCTCGCCTCGAAGCCGTCCCGGCGCAGTGCGGCGGCCAGTTCGTCGGCGCTCGCCCGGTCCTTGAGGGCCGTCGGCGGTGCGTCGGGGTCCGGGGAGGAGTCGCCGCCCGGGATCGACACCTCGACGGTCCAGTGGAGTGCCGGGTCGTCGGCGTTCCCGCGCACGATGCGGGTCAGGGTGACGCCCGGCTGGAGGGTGGTCGTGGTGCGGCGCTCGGGGAGGTCGGCGGGGCCCAGGGGAAGGGCGTGACGGGCGGACGGCGGGTCCCCACCGGGGTGCGGGGACGCGACGGCGGCCGGTGGGAGCGCGGCCAGCGCGGTGAGGGCACCGAGGACGACACCCGTGGCGGCGCACAGCCGCTTCTTCCTCTGCTTCATCTGCCGTCCCGCCTCGCACCGACCACGGACACCGACCGACCCATGCTGCGCACAAGTATCGGCCGGTTCCCGCCGACGTCAAGGCGGCCTCCGGCGGCGGAGGTTCGCCCGGGCCGCACGCGGTCCGGCTCAGGGAACCCGGGCCACGCCCACATGGAAGCCGCTGCGTTCCCGCACCGGTGCCGGTTCCTCCTGGTACCACTCGGTGGCGAACACCAGCCCGGGCGCGACGAGTTCAAGACCGGAGAAGAAGGGTTCGACCTCGCTCCGGGTGCGCATCCGCAGCGGGATGGCGCCCTTCTTGTACGCCGACTCGGTCTCCTGCTTCAGCTCCGGGTGCTGGTCGGCGGTGCCGTGCGAGAGGAGCAGGTAGCTGCCGGAGGGAAGGGAGTCCACGAGGGTGCGCACGACACGGTACGGGTCCTCGTCGTCCGGCAGGAAGTGCAGGAGCGCGATCAGGGAGAGGGCGATGGGACGGTCGAAGTCCAGTACCTCACGGACGCGTTCGAGGATCGCCGCGGGCTGTCGTACGTCCGCGTGGAGGAAGTCCGTTGCCCCCTCCGGGGTGCTGGTCAGCAGCGCCTGGGCGTGCCTGAGGACGATCGGGTCGTTGTCCGCGTAGACCACCCGGGCGGCCGGGCTGATCGCCTGCACGATCTGGTGCAGGTTGGGTTCGGTGGGGATGCCGGTGCCGATGTCCAGGAACTGGTCGACGCCGTTCTTCGCCAGCCAGGCCGCCGCTCGGTGCATGAACGCCCGGTTCCGGGCCGCGTTGCCGCGCGCCTCCTCGGGGAGGGTCTCGCCGACCCGCTGGTCGACGGGGTAGTTGTCCTTGCCGCCCAGCAGCCAGTCGTAGACGCGGGCCGGGTGCGGCTTGCTCGTGTCGATGTGGGGTCTGGGTGTACCGGCGGTCACAGAACACTCCTCCGTACGCGGAACGGCATCGTCGGGTCGTCAGCCTAAGATGACGTTCCGACCGGCGCTCACCCAGGTGCCCATCGCTCGACGTCCTTGGGTGGCCCACGAGTTGAGGACGGAGTCAGGCCGCATGACGTCCCTGAGCAGTGGCGAGAGCGCCGCCCACCCCGACCGGATCGACACGAGCAGGCCCCATCCGGCGCGGATGTACGACTACTTCCTCGGCGGCAAGGACAACTACGAGGTTGACCAGAGGGCCGCCGAGCAGTTCATGAAGGCGGCGCCCGAGGTGCGTGAGGGGGTCCTCGCCAACCGGCACTTCATGCACCGGGCGGTGCGCCACGTGGTGGCCGAGGGCGGCGTCCGCCAGATACTCGACGTGGGCACGGGCCTGCCCACCGAACCCAACGTGCACCAGATCGCGCGGTCCGTCGCGCCCGGGACCCGGGTCGCGTACGTCGACAACGACCCCATCGTCGCCACCCACTCGAGGGCCCTGGCGGACGACCCGGACACCGCCGTCGTCCTGGCCGACCTGCGCGACCCCCGCGCGATCCTCGACCATCCCGAGGTGCGCGCGGTCATCGACTTCGACCTGCCGGTGGCGCTGCTGCTGGTCGCCGTCGTGCACTTCGTGGCCGACGCGCAGGACCCGGCGGGCATCGTCGCCACGCTGCGCGACGCGCTGCCCGCCGGGTCCTACCTCGTCCTGTCGCACGCGACGGGCGACGTCCACGAGGACCGGCGTGAGGACGCGGCGGCCGTCTACAACAAGGCCACCGCGTCCCTCAACCTGCGTTCACACGCGCAGATCCTCGATCTGTTCGGGGACTTCGCGATGGTCGGGCCGGGGCTGGTCCGGGTCACCGACTGGCGCCCCGAGGAGGCACGGCGCCCCGACGCCCCGCCCATCGGCATCTACGGCGGAGTGGCGCGGAAGGGCGCCTGAGGCCCGGCGGCGGCCCGGCGCTGCGGCGGCCCGGCCCGGCGGCTACCCCTTCTGTTCGACCCGCACCCAGTCCACTTCCGCCTGCACTCCCCCGGCCGCGATCCGGTCCACGCTGGACTGCGGCAGGCCCCAGTAGGGACTGGTGACCTGGTTCCAGCCCGCCGGGTAGGCGCCGCCGAGCGCGAGGTTGAGGATGACGTACTGGTCGTGGTCGAAGACCCAGGCGCCGCGCGTCGACTCCAGCTTGTTGCGGGTCGTCTCCTGGACCACGCGGTCGTCGACGGAGAACTTCATGCCCGTCGGCGTCCACTCCACCGCGTAGGTGTGCCACTGGTCGGCCCGGCCGCCACCGGGGTACACCTGGCGCGCGCCGACGTTGCCGTCGGCCGAGTAGCCCGGGCCGTGCAGGGCGCTGCTGGTCCAGTCGCCGTAGCCGATGTTCTCCATGATGTCGGTCTCGCCGGAGGCGGGCCAGGACACGGAGGGGTCGTCGACGTTACTGCCGAGCAGCCAGAAGGCGGGCCAGAAGCCGTCGCCGACGGGGAGTTTCATGCGGGCGCTGACCCGGCCGTAGGTGAAGTCGAACTTCGTGTTGGTGTCGATGCGGCCGGACGTGAAGTCGTAGGTGCCGCCGCCTGCCTTCGTGCAGCCCTTGCAGTGCTTGGCACGCAGGACCAGGGCGCCGTTCTCCAGGCGGATGGTGTCGGCCGAGTCGACGTAGGCCTGCGACTCGCCGTTGACGGAGCCCATCTCCGTGCCGGTGCGGACGACGCGCCACTTGCCGCGGTCCAGGGCGGCCGAGGTGAAGTCGTCGAAGAACGTGGTCCGGTAGGTGCCGGACTGTTCACCGGGCAGCGCCGGGTAGGCGGCGGCCGCGCTGCCTCCGGTGCCCCAGACCTCGAACTCGTAGAGGGAGTAGCCGAACTGGGCGGTGGCTGGCGCCGGGTTGTAGAAGGAGCGGCGTTCCTTGCCGAGCATGCGGACGTAGCGGCCGGTGGCGGGCTGGGGCAGGCGCACGGTGTCGTGGCGGCCGGTGGCCTCGCCGGGGGACCTGACGTCTGCCCGGCGGGCGGCGACCTCGGCGGCGGAGGGGCGGTACACGGTGCGCCAGGTGCGGTTGTCGTCGGAGACCTGGAGTTCGTAGTCGACGGCGTAGGCCGCCTCCCAGTACAGGTCGACCGTGTCGACGGTGGAGGTGGCACCGAGGTCGACGGAGACCCAGCGGTCGGCGTTCCAGTCGCTGGCCCAGCGGGTGGCGTCGGCCTTGAGGTCGGCCGGGCGGCCGCCGTCGGTGACGAACGCCGGTGAGTTGCCGGCGTGCTGGTAGACGTTCGAGTACGCGGGGTGGTTGAGGGCGAGGTTGGTGCGCGTGGTGGAGGCGGGGGCCGGTTCGCCGCCGTAGACCTTGAAGGTGTAGAGGGAGTAGCCGTAGGGGGTGGCGCGTTCGACGCCGCGCATGCGGACGTAGCGGGCCCGCACTTCCTGCGGGTAGGTGTGCGCGGTGACCGATCCGCCGGTGCCGGCGGTCTCCGTGTAGAAGGGCGTCCAGTCGGTGCCGTTGGTGGAGGCCTCCAGTACGTATCTCTTGCCGTAGGCCGCCTCCCAGTCCAGGGTCACCCGGTCGACGCGGATCGTCGCGCCGAGGTCGACGCGGATCCAGGCGCCGTCGGTGAAGTCGCTGGACCAGCGGGTGCCGCCGTCGCCGTCGAAGGCGAGGCCGGGCGCGGTTCCGGCGTTCTCGCTCGCCGAGGCGGTGACCGCGGCCGGGTCGGCGGCGTAGGCGGTGGCCGCGCGGTCGGTGTCCCAGGCCGCCGCGGCGGTGGTGGAGGGCTCGGCGGCGGCCGGGGTGGCGGTGGTGAGGGACGGGACCGCGGCCAGCAGGGCGAGCGCGGTCAGGGCGGTGAGAAGGGTGCGGGGGGCAGGGGACGGCATGCGGTTCCTCTCCTCGGGAAGACTGGACAATGCCTCGAACATGGTCATGTACCTGACAGGCCAACAGAACAGTTCGTGCGCGCGGACCGTGGTGGGCACGGACTCCCGCATCCGCACCCACCACGGGGTCTCAGGCGGCGTTGCGCTCCCTCCCCCGCGCCCGGCCGATGATGTCCGCGTAGTGGTGTCCGCTGCCCTTGATGGTGCGGGCCTGGGTCGCGTAGTCGACGTGGACCAGGCCGAAGCGCTTGTCGTAGCCGTACGCCCACTCGAAGTTGTCCAGCAGCGACCACGCGAAGTAGCCGGCCAGCGGGGCTCCCCTGCGGGCGGCGGAGGCGCAGGCGGCGAGGTGGGCGGTCAGGTACTCCTGGCGCTCGGGGTCGTCGACGGTGCCGTCGGGGCGGACCAGGTCGGGGAAGGAGGAGCCGTTCTCGGTGACGTACAGCTTGCGCGGTCCGTACTCCTCGGTCAGGCGCAGCAGCAGGTCCTCGATGCCGCCGGCGTCGATCTCCCAGTCCATGCCGGTGCGCGGGACGCCGGCGCGGCGGACGGTGCGCACCTGCGGGGCGGGTCCGGTGGGGTCGGCGGCGACGGTCTGGGGGAAGTAGTAGTTCAGGCCCAGCCAGTCCAGTTCGGCGCCGATGAGCCTCATGTCACCGGGCTGCTCGGGGAGTTCGACGCCGTAGACCTCGCGCATGTCCTCCGGGAAGCCTCGGCCGTGGATCGGGTCCAGCCACCAGCGGTTGGTGTGGCCGTCCATGCGCCGGGCGGCCGCCAGATCCTCGTCCCGGTCGGTGGCGGCGTGGATGGTGGAGAGGTTGTTGACGATGCCCACCTGGGCGCCGGGGGCCGCCGCACGGATGGCCTGCATCGCCAGGCCGTGGCCGAGGAGCAGGTGGTAGGAGGCGCGGACGGCCGCCGTCAGGTCGGTCCAGCCGGGGGCCATCTTGCCCTCCAGGTGGCCGATCCAGGCCGAGCACAGCGGCTCGTTGAGGGTGGCCCAGTGGCCGACGCGGTCCCCGAGGCGTTCGGCGACGACGGCGGCGTACGCGGCGAAGTGTTCGGCGGTCGCCCGCTCCGGCCAGCCTCCCCGGTCCTGGAGCACCTGGGGCAGGTCCCAGTGGTAGAGGGTGACGGACGGGGTGATGCCGGCCGCCAGCAGGTCGTCGACGAGCCGGTCGTAGAAGGCCAGGCCCTTCGCGTTGACCGGGCCGTCGCCGCCGGGCAGGACGCGCGGCCAGGCGACGGAGAGGCGGTAGGCGTTGGTGCCCAGCCGCCGCATCAGCTCGATGTCCTCGTGGGTGCGGTGGTAGTGGTCGCAGGCGACGTCGCCGTGGTCGTTGTTGTCGATCTTCCCGGGGGTGTGCGAGAAGGTGTCCCAGATCGACGGCGAACGTCCGTCCTCCGCCACGGCTCCCTCGATCTGGTACGCCGATGTGGCCGTGCCCCACAGGAAGTCGTCCGGGAGTGCGGCGAAGTCGATGGTCACGAAGGTCCTTTCGGGGTGGGGGTGAAGGTGCTGGGGCGTGCCGGTCACTTGACGGCTCCGGCCGTCAGGCCCGCCACGAGATAGCGCTGGAGCAGCAGGAAGCCCGCGACCACGGGGACGCTCACGACCAGCGAGGCGGCCATGATCTGGTTCCAGTACACGTCGTTCTGCGTGGAGTAGCCCTGGAGTCCGACCGCGAGGGTGCGGGTAGCGTCGTTGGTCATCACCGAGGCGAACAGGACTTCGCCCCAGGCGGTCATGAAGGCGTAGACGGCGACCGCGACGATGCCGGGGATCGCGGCGGGCACGACGACCTTGAACAGGGCGCGCAGCGGCCCGCAGCCGTCCACGAGGGCCGCCTCGTCCAGGTCGCGGGGGACCGAGTCGAAGTACCCGATCAGCATCCAGATGGAGAAGGGCAGGGAGAAGGTCAGATAGGTGAGGATGAGGCCGCCGCGGGAGCCGAACAGAGCGATGCCGGTGGCGTTGCCGATGTTGACGTAGATCAGGAACAGGGGCAGCAGGAAGAGGATGCCCGGGAACATCTGCGTGGACAGGACGGTCACCGAGAAGACGCGCTTGCCGCGGAACTCGTAGCGGCTGACGGCGTAGGCGGCGAAGACCGCGATCACGACGGAGCAGACGGTCGCCGCGCCCGCCACGATCAGCGAGTTCACGAAGTACTTCGCCAGCGGGACCGTCGACCAGATGTCGATGTACGGGCGGACGGTGAGGTTGCTCGGCACCCAGTGGAACTGGCTGGAGACGTCCTCGAGCGGCTTCAGCGAACTGGACACCATGACGTACACCGGCAGCAGGACGAAGCCGGTGAGCAGGGTGAGGAAGACGCGGCGGGTCCAGGTGAAGGAGCGCGGCGCCGCCATCGGGGACCTAGACATCGGCCGTCTTCCTTTCCTGGGGCTTCCGCGGCGCCCGTGGGGTCCTGGTGGCCCGGGAGGTCACGAACAGGTACACGCCCGTCACCAGCAGCAGGAAGAGGAGCAGCAGGACCGACATCGCGGAGCCGGCGCCGAAGTTCCAGGTGACGAAGGACGACTGGTAGATGTGGATGGAGATCAGGTCGGCGGCTTCCGGCGCCGCCTTGCCGAACAGGACGAACGGCGTGTTGAAGTCGTTGAACGTCCACAGGAACAGCACCAGGACCAGGACCTGGTTGACCGGACGCAGCGACGGCAGGGTGATGCGGCGGATCTGCTGCCAGACGCCGGCGCCGTCCAGGGCGGCGGCCTCGTACAGCTCCTTGGGGATGTTCTGCAGGCCGGCCATGACGATGAGGAAGGCGAACGGCCAGCCCTTCCAGACGGACACGACGAGCAGCGCGACGAAGCTGTTGTCGCCGATCAGCCAGAAGGAGGGCTTGTCGGTGAGGCCGAGCTGGTCGTGCAGGACGTGGTTCACCAGGCCGTTGTCGTGCTGGAACATGAACGCCCAGGTGATGACGGCCGCGTAGACCGGCAGGGCGTACGGCACCAGGAAGATCGCGCGGAGCAGGCCCCGGCCGCGGAAGGCGTCCTGCATGCAGATCGCGGCGGCGGTGCCGATCAGCCAGCACAGGCCGACGGAGAGGATCGTGAAGGCGCAGGTGACGAGGAAGGAGTGGAGCAGCGCCTCGCCGACCGGGGCGTCGAAGTCCACCGACATGGTGAAGTTGTCGAGCCCGGTCCACGGGGCGGTGGTCCAGTCGCGGATGTAGAACTGGGTGAGTTCCTTGAAGCTCATCACGATGCCGATGACCATCGGCACCAGGTGGACGAGGAGTTCGAGGAGCAGGGCCGGCAGGAGCAGCAGGTAGGGCAGGCCGATGCGGCGGATCCGCCCGGGGCGGCGGCGGGGTCCGCGCACCGTCCCGGGGGAGCTCTTGCCGACCGTCCGCTCACCCGGCTGCGCCGAGGCGGTCGTGGTGGTCATCGCTGGGTCCGTGTCCGTGTCGGAGTCGGTGGGGCCGGGACGAAGGTCAAGGCGCTCACTTGTTGGGCATCTGCTGCTGGGCCTTGGCGAGCTTCTCCTTGACGGACTCGGTGGTCACCTCGCGTCCGTTGGCGGCGTCGGCGAAGAGTTCCTTGACGGCGGTGCCGACCGCGGTCTCGAACTGCGACTCGTCGGGCACCTGGGGCAGGGCCGCGGCACTGGTGGCGAGGGTCTCGCGGAGCACGGCGGTGGCCTGGGTGTTGAACGCCGGGTCGGACTGGGCGGCCTTGACCGGCGGGATGGAGCCGTAGGCCTTGTTGAGGAGCTTCTGCTCGGCGTCGCCGGTCATGAACTTCACGAACTCGGTGGCGCCGTCGATGTTGTCGCTGTTCTTGAAGACGGCCATGTTGATGCCGGCGACCATGGAGTTGGTGGCCCGGTCGGCGCCGGGGGCGCCGGACGGGACGGGCGCGGGGGCGACGCCCCACTCGTCGTCCTTCATACCCATGGTCTTGAAGGTGGCGGAGGCGGTCTGCCACAGCACCATCGCGGTCTTGCCCTTGGCGAAGTCGCTCAGGGACTGGTTCTGCGCGTATTCGGCGTTGCCGGGTGCGACGACCTTGTCCTCGGCCATCAGGTCGACGTACTGCTTGACGGCGGCGACGGCGCCGTCGGAGGTGAAGTCGGGCTTGCCGTCGGCGGTGAAGAAGTCGGCGCCGTGCTGCTTGGCGAGGACGAAGACCTGGTGGATGTTGTTGGACAGGTTGGAACCCTCGGCGCCCAGGCCCCACTTGCCGTCCTTGGAGATCTTCTTGCCGGTTGCGACCAGGTCGTCCCAGGTGGCCGGGGGCTTGGTGATGCCGGCGTCGGCGAACATCTGCTTGTTGTAGTAGAGCGCGTACGCCATCGAGTACAGCGGGACCGCGGCGGGGTCCTGGCCCTCGACGCCGGTCGAGCCGAGCGCCGAGTCGACGAAGCGGTCCTTGCCGCCGATCTTCTCGAAGTTCTTCGCGTCCCAGGGCATCAGGGCGCCGGTCGCTTGGAGGGAGGCGCTCCAGGTGTTGCCAATGTTCAGGACGTCGGGGCCCTGTCCCGAGGTGGTGGCGGTGAGGATCCGGTTCAGCAGGTCGGACCAGGGCACGACCTCCAGCTTCACCTTGATGCCGGTCTCCTTCTCGAACTTGTCGAGTTCGGGCTGGAGGACCTTCTTGTCGACCTCGACGCTGGCGCCCTGGTTGGACGCCCAGTAGGTGAGTTCCTTCGGCGAGTCGTTGGATCCGCCGCCCGAGGAGGAGCCCCCTCCGCAGGCCGTGGCGGCGAGTGCGAGAGACATGGTGACGGCGCCTACGGCCGCGGCTCGGATGCTGCGCATGGCTCCTGGGTTCCTTCCGGGAGTCGGTCGGGAAGTCCCGACGGCGGCTTCGGCTGTTTCCCTTCCGAAGCCCCTCATGGCTTAATTTAGGACGTGAGTTAAACCCCGAGAGAAAGACTCGTCAAGGTCTCACGCACGTTCGACGGGCGGGCGGGGGCGGCAGAGGAAGGGGCCGGATGGCCAGGCACGGCGGGCGCACGGTCCGTGACCTGCGGCGGGAGAGCCGCAGCACCGTTCTGCAACGGTTGTATTTCGACGGGCCGATGAGCCGGCTCGCGCTGGGCTCGGCGGCGGGCCTGAGTTCGGGTTCCGTCAGCACCGTGGTCGCGGAGCTGATGGCCGACGGACTGGTGGAGGAGGCGGGCAGCCTCGGCGCGGACGGCGGCCGGCCGCGCACCCTGGTCCGTGTCGCGGCGGGCCGGGGGCGCCTCGTCGGGGTCGACGTCGGCGAGACCCGCGTACGCGTGGAGCTGTTCGACCTGTCGATGTCCGAACTGGCCCGGACGGAGCGCGTCCTGCCGGGGCACGGGTCGCGCTCCTACGACATCGGTGTCGTCGCCGGGCACATCCTCGACGGGGTCGCGGAGGTGCTCGGCGACGAGGGCGGGGCGCAGGGCCGCGGTGAGCTGCTGGGGGTCGGCATCGGTGTCCCCGGCATCGTCGAGCACACGGCCGACGGCGCCCTGGTGCACGGTCAGACCGTCGGCTGGGACGCGGTCCCGCTGGAGGCGCTGCTGCGCGGCTCGGGCCGACTGCCCGCGCACGTACCGCTGTTCATCGAGAACGGCGCCAGGACGCTGGGGCAGGCCGAGATGTGGTTCGGCGGCGGACGCGGCGCGCACAACGCCGTGGTCGTGCTCTTCGGCTCGGGGGTCGGCGCGTGCGTCGTCACGGACGAGGTCGAGCAGGGCCGGGCGGTGGAGTGGGGTCATCTGACGGTACGGGTGCGGGGGCGCCGCTGCCGGTGCGGAGCGCGGGGCTGCCTGGAGGCGTACGCCGGGGCGCAGGCGCTGCTCGCGCGATGGCGTGAGGCGGGCGGACAGCCGCCGCCCGGCGCCGACGAGGAGGCCGCGCTGACGGCCATGCTGGCCGCGGCCAGGCCGGGCGACGGGGGCGAACCGGACCCGGTGGCGTCGCGGGTGCTCGCGGAGACCGCCGAGTACCTGGGCGCGGGGCTGGCGGACCTGGTCAACCTCTTCCAGCCCGAGCGGATCCTGGTGGGCGGCTGGGCCGGACTGCAACTGGGCCCGGCCTTCCTGGACTCCGTACGGGCCCACACGCTCGCCCACGCCCTGCGGCACCCCGCCGGGCGGGTGGGCATCGCGCTGGGCCGCCTCGGACCCGACGCGGTGACGGTGGGCGCCGCGATCCTGCCGCTGGCGGCGTTCTTCGCCCGCGGCGGCCGGCGTCCGCCGGTCGACTCCCCCGCGCCGGCCCCGGCGTGGCGGGCGGCCCTCGGGGGGAGGCTGGCGGGGCAGCGGGGCGAGGGATGAGGACGTGCGCGCGGCGCGTGCAGCGGCAGGTGCGTGGACTAGGCTGAGCCGACCGGGAGCGGCTGGAGCGACAGGGAGAACGACGAGATGGCAGGCCGAAGGCGCTGGTCGACCGAGCAGATCCTGGATGCGGCGGCGGAGCTGCTGCTCGCGGGTGACGCCGAGACGTTCAGCGTGCGCAAGCTCGCCGCGGCGCTGGGGACCGACTCCTCCAGCCTCTACCGGCACTTCCGCAACAAGACCGAGCTGCTGCGCGCGGTCGCCGACCGGATCCTGCTGTCCGCCATGGACGGCTACCGGCCCGAGGGTGACTGGAAGCAGCGCCTCACCGCCGTGGCCCTGCGGCTGCGGGAGGCCTTCGGGCAACAGCCGCAGCTCGCCGCGGTCTGGGGGCGCCACGGGTCCGGCGGCACGGGTTCCCGGCTGATGATGGAAGAGGTGCTGCAGGCCCTGCGCGCCTCGGGCCTGCCCGACGACGAGATCCCCGGGTGCTACCACCGGCTGGTGATCCTGATCTCCTCGCTGATCACCGCCGAGGGCGGATTCGGCGCCGTCGGTACCGAGGAGCACGAGCAGGGCATGGAGCAGTTCCGGGTCGCGGTGCTGGGCGCCGATCCCGGGCGCTTCCCCGCGCTGGCCCACTTCGCCCGCGAGATCCGCCCGCTGGGCGCGGACCGCGGCGCTGCTTTCGACGAGATCCTCGCCGCCCACCTCGCCCACATCGAGGCCGCGATCCCCTGACCGGTCCCCGGCGCGGGGTCCCGGTCGCTACGCCGAGTCCCGTACCACCAGCTCCGGGTCGAAGATCACCGACGTGGGCTCGCCGCGCACGCCCTTGATGTGGTCGTCGAGGAGGCGTGCCATCGTGGCCGCCATCTCCTCCACCGGCTGCCGTACGGTGGTCAGCCGGGGCCGGCAGGTGACGGCCACGCTGGAGTCGTCGAAACCGACGACCGCGACGTCCTGCGGCACCCGGCGTCCGTGGTCGCGCAGCACCTGGACGGCGCCCTGGGCCATCAGGTCGTTGGCGGTGAACACGCCGTCGGTGTCGGGGTGTTCGGCGAGCAGTGACGTCATCGCGGCCATGCCGCTGTCCACGGTGAAGCCGCCCTCGGCCACCGGCACGTAGGGGTGCCCGTGCCGGGCCAGGGTGTCGCGGAAGCCGGCCAGGCGCTCCTGGCTGGCCGCGACCGCCAGCGGGCCCGCGACGGTGGCCACCCGGCGGCACCCCCGCTCCATCAGGTGCTCGGCCGCGAGCCGGCCGCCGTCGCGGTGGGCCAGGTCGACGTAGCTGAGCGGCACCGGGCGGCCCGGACGGGCGAACAGCACGGCCGGCAGTCCGGCGCCGGCGAGCAGCGCGGGCAGCGGGTCGTCGGGGTGCGTGGACACCACCAGCGCACCGTCCGCGCCGCCCTGCCGGAGGTAGGCCACGACCTCCTGCCTGGCCTCGGGCGTCTCGGCGAACATCAGCACCGGGTGCATCCTGCGCGGCCTCAGATGCCCGACCACGCCGCCGACGACGCGACCGAAGAACGGATCGGCGAACACCCGCGTGGCGAACGCGTTCTGCTCCGTGTCCGAGGCGTCGCCCGCGCCCGAGACGACCAGGGCTACGGTCGTCGTGCGCCGGGTGACGAGCTGCCTGGCGGCCTGGTTGGGCGCGTACCCGGTCCGTTCGATGGCCCGGCGGACCAGGTCCTGGATGGCCGGGTCCACGTTGCGGACGCCGTTGACCACCCGCGAGACGGTGGCCCGGGAGACGCCGGCCTCCCGGGCCACGTCCTCCAGGGTTGGGGCCTGTCTGCTCATGCCCGCACCCTAACCGGCGGCGCACGGCGGGTGGTAGAGCGCTCTCCCCTCGCTCTCCCCCGCTCTCACGCGGACGACGGCAGCACCACCTCCAGGTCCGCGACCAGCGGCACGTCCCCCGCCGACCGCCCGGCCAGCACCCGGCAGGGCCCCGCCTCCGTGTGCCAGGCGTGCTCCGCCGCCGACCAGTGGCGCAGGGCCCGCGCCGGGACGCGCACCGTCGCCGTCACCGCCTCCCCCGGGCGCGCCCGCACCGCCACGTACCCGGCGAGCCACCGGGCGGGACGGTCGAGAGCCGACGCGGGCCGGGCCAGGTACACCTGGACGACCTCCCGGCCCGCCCGCGCACCGGTGTTGCGCACCCGCACGCGCACGGTGAGGTCGTCGCCCGCCCTGGCTACCGGCGGGACGGTCAGCCCCTCGTACAGCCACGTGGTGTAGCCGAGCCCGTGGCCGAACCAGTAGGCGGGCGGACGGTGGTGGCGCAGCCAGCCCCGGTGGCCGAGGTGCAGGCCCTCGTCGTAGTCGAGGCGGCCGCCCTCGGGGCGGGTGCGGGTGACCGGCGCGTCGGCGAGGACCGCCGGCCAGGTGGTGGGCAGCCGGCCGCCTGGCTCGGCGCGTCCGAAGAGCACGTCGGCCAGTCCACCGCCGCCCTCCTGTCCGGGGAACCAGGCCAGGAGCACCGCGCCCGCCTGCTCCCGCCAGGGCAGTTCCACCGGGCCGCCGCTGTTGACGACGGCGACGGTGCGCGGATTGGCGGCCGCGACGGCCCGGACCAGCGCGTCCTGGGTGGCGCCGAGCGCCAGGCTCGTACGGTCGTAGCCCTCCGACTCCCCGTGCTCGGTGGTGCCGACGACCACGACAGCGGCGTCCGCCGCACGCGCCGCGCGGGCGGCCTGGGCGAGCGACGCGGTCACGTCCGGGGCGGGCGGGGCCGCGACGAGGACGGTGGCCCGGCCGGTGCCGGGTGCCAGCTCGCGGCGGGCCACCACCAGGATGTCCCGGCCGACGGTGAGGTCGGCCGTGACGTACTGGGCGGGCGGGTTGACGTGCACCACCGCCGGGTCGTCGGTGGGCGGCGGGAAGTCGCCCGCCAGCAGAGTGCGTCCGTCCATCGTCAGGCTCATCCGGCCGAAGCCGGCCACGCCCAGGGACCAGGAGCCGCCGGTGCGGGGGCGCAGCCGGGCGCCGATCTCGACGGTGTGCGCGCCCGGCACCAGGCGGGGCTCCAGCAGACGCCCGCCGCGGCGCCGTTCGGCGTACAACTCGCGGCCGTCCGCGTCGAGCATCCGCAGCAGGACGCCGGGCAGCCCCGAACGCGGGTCGGTGCAGGTGTCCGGGTCCACTGGAGGTGCGGGACCGTCCGGCCGGGGGCCTGGGACGTGCACGACGCGGGCCCGGCCGCGCAGTTCGGCCCGGATGCCGTCGAGAACCGACACCTCGTCCCGGGGAAAGACGCCCGCGCTGCCGCCGCCCTGGGTACGGGTCCGCAGAGCGTGCGCGCCGATCACGGCGACGGTCCCGAGGCGCTCGGGGTCGAGCGGCAGGACGCCCCTGTTGGCCAGCAGCACGGCACCGGCGGCGACGGCACGACGCACCAGCGCCCGGGCGTCCCCGGCACACCGCGGACCGGGCCCGGACGGCTCCGCACCGTGCGCCGGGCCCCGGTCCGGGAAGCCCTCCGCACCGGGCCACGGAGCCCGGCGCGCCGCACCGTCCACACCCGGCGAGACGGCCGAAGTCGATGAGACCCCCGCCCCCCGGCCCGGCGATCCCTCCACGCCAGGCGACGGATCCCGGTACGGCGGGCCCTCCGCGCCGCACGGGAGAGGCATGACCGACGCATCCCTCGCGCCGGACGGCAGAAGCGGGACCGCCGAGGCAGCCGGTCTGTCCGGGTCCCGCGTCCGGAACGCGTCGCGCTCGTCCAACGCGCCCAGCCACGCCGCGAGTCGCAGCAGGCGCCGTGCCTTGTCGTCGACGGCCGCCTCGGGCACGCCGCCCTCGGCCACCGCGCGGGCCAGCGCCTCACCCCAGGGGCCGTCGGGGCCCGGCATGGCGAGGTCGAGACCGGCGCGGGCGGTGTCGGCGGTGCCGCGCACGGCGCCCCAGTCGGAGACGACGACGCCGTCGAAGCCCCACTCGCTCTTCAGTGGGTCGGTGAGCAGGGCGTTCGCGGTCATCGTGGTGCCGTTGACCGCGTTGTACCCCGCCATGACGAGCCGGACCCCGGCGGCCACCGCCGCCTCGAAGGGGGCGAGGTAGACCTCCCGCAGCGCCCGTTCGCCCACTCGCACGTCGACGGTGAGGCGGTCGGTCTCGGAGTCGTTGGCCACGTAGTGCTTGGCGGTGGCGGCCACGCCGTGCGCCTGGATCCCGCGGACCAGCGCGGCGCCGATCCGGCCGGTCAGCTCGGGGTCCTCGGAGAGGCACTCGAAGTGCCGGCCGCCCAGCGGGCTGCGGTGCAGGTTCAAGGTCGGGGCGAGGAGGACGTCCACGCCCTTGCGCCGGGCCTCGGCGGCGAGCAGGCCGCCGAGGTCCTCGACCAGTGCGTCGTCCCAGGTGGCGGCGAGCGCCGAGGCGGAGGGCAGCAGGAGGGAGGTGCTCCGTTCGTCCCAGGCCTCGCCCCGTACGCCCGACGGGCCGTCCGACATCACCAACTCCCTGAGGCCCACCGCCGGTTCCGCCCTCGTGCGCCAGGTCGTGGCGCCGTTCAGCAGCAGCGCGCGGGCACGTGGTGTCAGTTTGCCGAGCAGCCGGTCGATCTCCTCGTCACTCGTCCCCACCCGGGTCTCCCCCCTTCCGACTGGTCCCCGGCGTCAGGCGTAGACGCCGAACTCGTACAGCGAGTAGCCGTAACCCGTGCCGCGCGCGGTGCCGTTGACGCGCACATAGCGGCCGTTGCCGGACACGTCGAGGGTGTCGACGCCGCCGTTGCCGTCGGTCACGGTGGACACGGTTCGCCAGTTCTGTCCGTCGTCCGAGGTCTGGACGGTGTAGGCCTTGGCGTAGGAGGACTCCCAGTACAGCTGGACGTGCCGGAACGCGGTGCGGGTGCCGAGGTCCACCTGGACCCACTGCGGGTCGCTCCAGTCGCTGGCCCACCGGGTGTCCGCCTTCCCGTCCACGGCGTTGGCGGCGGTGCACGGGCAGTCTCCGTAGCTCGGCTGGAAGGAGGACGCGGTGGCCGGCCTGCCGAGGGCGACGTTCGTTCCGTCGACGGCGGGTGGCACGACCCGCGCCGAGAGGGTCTCGACGCCGACGTTGCCCCTGCCGTCGGTGGCCTTGACGTACAGCTTCCAGACGCCGGGCCGGTCGGGCGCGGTGACCTTGAGGCGTCCACCGCCGAGGTCGGTGGCGGGGAGCGGGGTCAACTGCTTGCTCTGGTCGATGTAGTTGCTGTTGGCCAGCACCTCGTAGGCGATCGGGTCGCCGTCGGGGTCGGTCGCACGCACGGTGAGGACCAGGTCCTTGCCGGCCTGCACCTTGCCCGCGTCGCCCTCGACGCCGAATCCGCTCACCTCCGGTGGGGTGTTGTCACGGGAGGTGTCACCGCCGTAGGCCCGCTTCACGGCGTAGTACGACAGCCGCTTCTGGCCCGCGGGCAGCAGGTTGAACCAGATGCCGCCGAAGTCGTACTCGGTGCCGTAGTGGAACAGGGTCGCGCCCAGGGCGACTCCGCGGTGCCCGGTGACGCAGTTCCAGGCGTCGGTGTAGCCCTGCGCCTTGGCCTCGTCGGTGGGTTCCTCCGGTACGCCGTTGGCGTCGTCCGGCACCTCCCACTCGCCGGCCGGTCCGGACTCGGTGACGATGTACGGCTTGGTGTAGCCGCCCTGTTCCCAGGCGGTCCGGACGTCGCAGACGGCGTCGTAGGAGTTGATGGCGTACAGGTCCAGGTCGGGGGCGTTCTTCTGGTAGTAGGGCCAGGCGCCGACCCACGCGTCGGTGGAGGTGACCGGGTGGTTCGGGTCGACGGCGTGGATCTTCTTGGCGACGTCGTTGACGAAGGTGGTGTAGGCGTCGCGCTGGCGCTCCAGTTCGTCACCGCTGTAGCAGTTCTGCAGGCCCAGCACCGACTCGTTGCCGACGTTCCACATCAGGACGCCCGGATGGTCCTTGTACTCCTGGACCCAGCGCGGGAACTCGGCCAGCATCTGGTCCTTGTACGAGGTGTCGGTCAGGTAGTTGACGCAGCCGCCGCTGCCCGGACCGCCGCCGGGCTGGAGCCAGAAGCCCGCGACGACCTTGACTCCGTGGGCGGCGGCGGAGTCGAGGAGCGGACGGCTGCTCGCGTCGGTGCCCCAGGTGCGGATGGTGTTGACGCCCATGGATGCCAGGTCGGGCAGGTACCGGTCGGCGTCGGCCGGGGACGGACCCCAGGTGAGGCCCTTGACCGTGTACGGGCTGCCGTTCACGGTCAGTTGCCAGTTGCCCTGACTGCCGGTGACCTTCACGACGCTGCCGGCGGCGTGTGCCTGCGCGGCGGGCAGGGCGGTGAGTGCGCCGAGCGTGAGCAGGCCGGCGGTCAGCGTGGCGGTGAGCCCGCGGGCGGGGGTGAATCTGCTGGCGGGGGCGAGTCTGCTGGTGGGGGTGCGGGGTCGGCTCATCGGGGTTGTCTCCGGTGTGTGGGGTATGGGGGGGCGGCCCGGCCGTGGCGGGGGCAGGGGACGGCCGGGCCGGTCTCATGGGCCGGGGCGCGGTCAGGGCAGTTCGTAGTCCTCGTTCAGCGCCGCTCCGGCCTCCGGGTGGGTCTGGTCGTAGCCGCGTGCGTCGCACTGCAGCCCGCCGACGATGCAGTGGCCGACCATGGCGTCCAGGGTCGCCTCGTCCCAGGCGTTGAAGAAGTCGTAGTGGAACGAGTAGCTCGCGCCACTGGCCAGTCGCACCCGGGAGAGGTCGCCGTTGACCGGGAAGGCCATCTTGAACTCGATCATCGGCAGGGCGACCGGGTGGTCGGCCGGGCAGATGTTGTTGTTGGTCCCGGGGTTGACCACCGGATAGGCCATGTGGCTCTTGTGGTCCGGCGTGTCCAGGTTCCTGCCGTCCCAGCAACTGGGCGCCTGGAAACGGATGTTGACCTGGACGTCCTGGCGTTCGGGGCAGTCGGTCGGGAAGTCGACGTTGAAGAAGCTGTCGCCGCACTCCCAGCCCTCGACGAAGCCCGGGTGGTCGCGGAACTCCTGGGCGCTCTGCATCGGGCTGGCGACGACGTAACGCAGCCCCTTCGGGAAGGGCCGCACGCTGGTGTAGTCGGTGACGCCGGCCTTGTAGTAGATGGTCTGCGGGCCGACCGGGAGCACCGGGCGGTCGCCGTCGTACATGGTCGGCATCCAGTAGCCCGACCGGTCGCCGGGCGCCAGACAGGTGGTGGACCCGGCGTCGAGCGAGGCGGTGGTGCTGTACGCGTTGGTCGTCGTGTTGCCCATGAAGGTGTGGTCGTGGGACTTGCCCGGCTGCTGCGCGTAGACGATCGGGTCGTCGGGCGCCGTGTGGCTGACCGCGCAGTTGGCCTGGAACTCGTGGAAGTAGCGGTGCGGCGGCTCCTTCGTGGACGGGGTGACACCGGTGACCGGCGGGTTCGCGGGGATGTAGCCGTCGCCGTCCGGGTCCTCGGGCGAGGCGGCGGTCGAGAGGGCCATGGTGTGCCCGGCGTGCGTGGCGCCGGCCGGGGCGGAGGCGGCGGGGGTGTCCGCGCCGGCGGCGACCGTGCCGATGCCGATCGTGGTCAGCAGTAACGCGCTCGCGACGAGGGTGCCGGACAGAACTTTCGATCTCCGTGGCATGGAGACCTCCTGAGAGGGATCGGGCTGAGACGGTCGGAGAATTTCTCGGAGAGCGCTCTCCCACGTCGGAGTGTTGAGGGCACGGCGGAAGGGTGTCAAGGGCTTGGACGGAAGCAACAGCGGGTGGGTCAACGCACCCTGCGCCCCCACTTGTTGAACACAGCACACAAGAAACGGTCGCAACTCTTGACGTGCCGTGCGCGCAGATGAAGCATGCACATCCAGAGAGCGCTCCCCCACCCCCACTTCGTTCACTTTCCGAACAAGGAGAGCCGCCCGCATGCCCTCTTCCCCCACACCCTCCCCCACCCCCGAACCCTCCGGGGTGCGGCGCCGCAGCCTCCTCGCGGCGGCCGCCGCGGCACCCGTGCTGGCCTCACTGGCCGGAGCGGGAAGCGCCGCCGCAGACTCCCCCGACGGGCCTCGCGCGCTGCCCGGCGGTGGCGACCTCGGGCCGAACGTCATCGTCTTCGACCCGTCCACGGCGAACATCCAGGGCAGGCTGGACGAGATCTTCAAGCAGCAGGAGTCCGCCCAGTTCGGCACCGGCCGCTACGCGCTGCTGTTCAAGCCCGGCACCTACAGCGGTCTCAACGCCCAACTCGGTTTCTACACCGCGATCGCGGGCCTCGGCCTCTCCCCCGACGACACCACCATCAACGGCGACGTCACGGTCGACGCCGGCTGGTTCGACGGCAACGCCACGCAGAACTTCTGGCGTTCTGCGGAGAACCTCGCCCTGGTCCCGGTCAGCGGCACCAACCGCTGGGCGGTCTCGCAGGCGGCACCCTTCCGGCGCATGCACGTGCGCGGCGGCCTCAACCTCGCCCCCGACGGCTACGGATGGGCCAGCGGCGGCTACATCGCCGACAGCCGGATCGACGGCACGGTCGGTCCGTACTCCCAGCAGCAGTGGTACACCCGGGACAGCTCGGTCGGCGGCTGGCTCAACGCCGTGTGGAACATGGTGTTCTCCGGCGTGGAAGGCGCGCCCGCGCAGAGCTTCCCCGAACCGCCGTACACGACGCTGGAGACGACGCCCGTCTCCCGGGAGAAGCCCTTCCTGTACCTCGACGGCGAGGAGTACCGCGTCTTCCTGCCGGAGAAGCGCACCGACGCCCGCGGCGTCTCCTGGGGCAACGGCACCCCGCGCGGCACCTCGCTGCCGTTGACCCAGTTCTACGTGGCCAAGCCCGCCGACTCGGCGGCCACCCTGAACCAGGCACTGGAGGAGGGCCTGCACCTGCTGCTGACGCCGGGGATCTACCACCTCGACCGGACCGTGGACGTGAAGCGGGCGGGCACGGTCGTCCTGGGCCTCGGCTACGCCACCCTCATCCCCGACAACGGTGTCACCGCCCTGAAGGTCGCCGACGTGGACGGCGTCCGACTGGCCGGGTTCCTCGTGGACGCCGGTCCGGTGAACTCCGCGACCCTGCTGGAGGTCGGGCCCGAGGGGGCGTCGGCGGACCACTCGGCCAACCCGACCACCGTCCAGGACGTGTTCGTCCGGATCGGCGGCGCGGGTCCCGGCAAGGCGACCACGAGCCTGGTCGTCAACAGCCGGCACACGATCGTCGACCACACCTGGGTGTGGCGCGCCGACCACGGCGACGGCGTCGGCTGGGAGACCAACCGCGCCGACTACGGCGTGGTGGTCAACGGCGACGACGTACTGATCACCGGCCTGTTCGTGGAGCACTTCAACAAGTACGACGTCCAGTGGAACGGCGAGCGCGGCCGCACGGTCTTCTTCCAGAACGAGAAGGCGTACGACGCCCCGGACCAGGCCGCGATCCAGAACGGCTCGGTCAAGGGCTACGCCGCCTACAAGGTCGGCGACGACGTCACCGAGCACGAGGGCTGGGGCCTGGGCAGCTACTGCTACTACAACGTGAACCCGTCCATCGTGCAGCACCACGGCTTCGCCGCACCGAACCGTTCCGGAGTGCGCTTCCACGGGCTGCTCGTGGTGTCGCTCGGCGGCAACGGGCAGTACGAGTGCGTCATCAACGACACGGGCTCGCCCACGTCGGGGACGGACACCGTGCCGTCGAAGGTGGTGCAGTACCCCTGAGGTGAACGTGACGTCGGTGCCGTCGATTCGGCGGCAGGTGGCGCTCCGCCCCGCCGGGCTTCGGCCCGGCGGGGCGGAGTGCTGCGCGGTGGCCGCGGGTGGACGGGGCCGCCCGGCGCGCCTACCGTGCGACCGCCGCGGGTGCCGGTGCGTAGCCGGTGGGCCGGGCGGTGAAGGTGCCCCGGCCCTGGGTGCGGCTGCGCAGCCGGGTCGCGTAACCGAACAGCTCGGCCAGCGGGACCGTGGCCGTGACCACCGCCGCGCCGCCCCGGGTGTCGGAGCCGGTGACCCGGCCGCGGCGCGCGGCGAGGTCACCGAGCACGCCGCCGACACCGTCCTCGGGCACCGTGACAGTGACCTCCACGACCGGTTCGAGCAGGACCGTCCCCGAGGCGCGCAGGGCGTCGCGGAGACCGAACCGGCCGGCGGCGCGGAAGGCCGTGTCCGAGGAGTCCGTCACATGGGTCTGGCCGTCGGTGAGGGTGACCCTGAGGCCGGTCACCGGGTGGCCGCCCAGCGGACCTTCGGCGAGGGCGTCCCGGCAGCCCGCCTCGACGGCCCGGACGTACTCCTGCGGCACGCGTCCGCCGACGACCGTCGAACGGAACACGAAACCGCCGCCCGCGGCGTCCCCGTCGCCGCCGCCTTCCCCCTCCCACGGCTCGACGTCGAGTACGACGTGCGCGAACTGCCCGGCGCCGCCGTCCTGTTTGACGTGCCGGTGGACGAAGCCGGTGACGCCTTCACCGACCGTCTCGCGGTACGCCACGACGGGGCGGCCGACCGTGACCTCGAGACCGTGCTCGCGCCGGACGCGCTCCACCGCGACCTCCAGGTGCAGTTCGCCCATGCCCGACAGCACGGTCTGTCCGGTCTCCGGGTCGGTCCGCACGGCCAGTGAGGGGTCCTCCTCGGTCAGCCGGGCGAGCGCGGAGGCCAGCCGGCCGGTGTCGGTGGAACGCCGGGCCTCCACCGAGACGTGCACGACCGGTTCGGCCACGCCCGGGGGTTCCAGGAGCAGTGGGGCGCCCGGTGCGCACAGGGTCGAGCCGGCGCGGGCCGACTTCAGCCCGACCACGGCGACGATGTCCCCGGCGACCGCGCGCTCCAGCGGGTCGTGCCGGTCGGCCCGTACCCGCAGGATGCGGCCGATGCGCTCGGTGCGGCGCGTGCCCGCGTCCCACACGGTGTCTCCCTTCTCGATCGTGCCCGAGTACACCCTCAGGTACGTCATTCGTCCCGTCGGGGTGGCGTTCACCTTGAACGCCAGTGCCGCCATCGGCGCCGCCGGGTCGGCGGGCCGCTCCCGTTCGGTGCCGTCGTGGCTGCCGCGCACCGGGGGCACGTCCAGCGGCGAGGGCAGGTACGCCACCACGGCGTCCAGCAGCGGTTCGACGCCGCGGTTGCGGTAGGCGGAACCGCACAGCACGACCACGCCGTCGCCGGTGCGCGTCAGGTCGCGCAGGGCGCCGGTGAGGGTGGCCGAGGTGAGCGTCTCCCGGTCGCAGAACTCCTCCAGCGCGCCCGGGTGGCGTTCGGCGACCGCTTCCTCCAGCAGCCGCCGTCTGCGGGCCGCCTCCTCGCGCAGGGTGTCGGGTACCGGCCCCTCCTCGGCCGTGTCCGTGCCTTCGGCCCATACGAGGGCGCGCATGCGCGGCAGGTCGACGACGCCGGTGAAGCCGTCCTCCGTGCCGATGGGCAGCTGCACGACCAGGGGTACGGGATGCAGCCGCTGGCGGATCGAGGCGACGGCGGTGTCGAGGTCGGCGCCCGCCCGGTCCATCTTGTTGACGAACGCGATCCTGGGAACGCCGTGCCGGTCGGCCTGCCGCCACACGGACTCGCTCTGCGGTTCCACCCCCGCGACCGCGTCGAAGACGGCGACCCCGCCGTCCAGCACGCGCAGGGAGCGTTCGACCTCGTCGGCGAAGTCGACGTGCCCCGGGGTGTCGATGAGGTTGATCCGGTGGCCCGCCCAGGCGCAGCTGACGGCCGCGGCGAAGATGGTGATGCCCCGGTCGCGTTCCTGCGGGTCGAAGTCGGTGACGGTGGTGCCGTCGTGGACCTCGCCGCGCTTGTGGGTGGTACCGGTGAGGTAGAGGATCCGCTCCGTGACGGTGGTCTTTCCTGCGTCGACGTGGGCGAGGATGCCCAGGTTGCGGACGGTGGTGAGCGGGTTGGTGCGCATGGCCCGAGGCCTTTCGGAGGAACCGGAAAGGGGCAGCGCGATCTCCCCGGACGCACGCGCCGGACGCTCCCGGCGAGGGGCGTGGGCTGTCAGATGTGCGTCGCGGGCATCCGGTGCCGGCCGCGCAGCGGGCACCGGACGGCCGAAGACACCAGGATCACCTCGTAGCGGGACGGGGGGACGACGGCAGCGGTGCGGATGCGCACGGCCCTGCTCCCCTCGCTCGGTCACGATCCCGGCGTGTGGTGGTGAGTGTAGGGAGGCCGGGTCCGGCGCCGCACCGGGTTTTTCGTCCGGAAACGCGAGATGCCGGCCGGGATCTCTCCCGACCGGCATCGTCCTCTGCTCGATCTTGTGTCCGAGGGGGGACTTGAACCCCCACGCCCGATAAAGGGCACTAGCACCTCAAGCTAGCGCGTCTGCCATTCCGCCACCCGGACCAGGTGTCTGTCGCGGTGCGGGGGTGATCCCCGCGGCGACATGGACAACCATACCAAGCTTTCGCGGTGCCTTTCACCTGCGTTTCCTTCCCTCACCCCCGCCCTGAGCGGCGGTCCGGGACGGGCGGCTCCGCTGCGCCTAGGGTCGCACCATGAGTGACTGGATGGTTACGCAGGGCCCGCTCCGGCGTCGTCGGGCGCGGGCGTTGTCGCCGCTCAGGGAGCATCTGCGGGACACGTTCTGGTTCGCGCCCACTGCGGCCATGGCGGGTGTCTTCGTGGTCTGGCTGGTGGCTCAGGAGCTCGACGCGGCCCTCGTCCGTTCGCTGCAGGACGACGGCGACTACGACACGCTCGCCGAGCTGCTGCGCTTCGCGGACGACGCGAAGACGGTGGTGTCGGCGGTCGGCTCGGCGATGATGACCTTCATCGGTGTGGTGTTCAGCATCTCCCTGGTCGCGGTGCAGATGGCGAGCGGACAGTTCACCCCGCGGGTGGTGCGGCTCTTCGTCCGCAGCCGGATCACCAAGGCGACGTTCGGCGTCTTCCTCGCCACCTTCGTCCTGACGCTGCTCGTGCTGACCAGTTACGACAGCAATCCCGACCCCCGCGCCGCCACCTCTGTCCCGCTGGTGCAGTCGGTGCTCACCCTGGTCATGGTCGCGTTGAGTCTGCTGCTCTTCGTCATGTACGTGAACGCCACCCTGCGCCTGATGCGGGTCAGCCATGTGATCGCCCGCATCGCCGCCGAGTCCTTCCGGGTGGCGGCGCTGATGCCGGTGCCGGCGGACGGCGGAGCGGCGCCCGGGCTCGGGCCCGTGACGGCGTGGATCGCCCACGACGGGCAGGGCGGCGTACTGCGGGACGTGCACATCGCCCGGCTGGTGCGGGTGGCCCGGGGGCACGGGGTGGTGCTGCGGCTGGTCCCGCGGATCGGTGACTTCCTGGTGCCGGGCACATCGGTCCTGGCGGTGCACGGCGGGGCGGCTCCGCCGCGCCGGGCGCTGCGGTACGCCCTGTCCGTGGGGGTGGAGCGCACCTTTCACCAGGACCTGTCGTTCGGGCTGCGCCAGCTGTCCGACATCGGGCTGCGCGCGCTGTCGCCCGCGGTGAACGATCCGACGACCGCCGTGCAGGCACTGGACCGGGTCGTGCAGATCCTGGCCACGCTGTCCCGGCGGCCGCTGGACGCCGCTCTGCACCGGGACCGCCGCGGTGCGCTCCGGCTGGTGCAGCCCGTACCCGGCTGGGCGGAGCTGGTGGACCTCGGGTTCGCCGAGGTCCGTGCCTGCGCCACCGGGTCGCCGCAGGTCACTCGGCGTCTGGTGGCCGGTCTCGACGACCTGTTGCTGCTTGTGCCGCCGGAGCGGCGCGCACCACTGCTGCGCCACCGTGAGCTGCTGCGGCAGGCCGTCGAGCGGACCGCGCCGACCGCCGCGGACCGGGCCTTCGCGCTGCGGCCGGACCGCCAGGGCATCGGCTGACCCGGGGCCCGGCGGACCGGGCCGACACCCCTTAGGGCATGAGGTGGTGGTCCGGGAAGTTCCCCGGCAGCCGCTCCCCCGCGGGTCCGCGTGTCACGGCGCGCACCAGCAGCTCACCGCCCACGAAGGCGCCGCGCCAGGACGCCCCGTGTCCGCCGAACAGCTCGTCGCGGTCCCCGCGGGAGCGGGGTACGCCGTGGCCGACCTTGAACGCGCGGATCTGCGGCGCCAGCCTGTCGTACGTCGTCGGGTCGTCCGTGGACAGCGTGGCCACCAGTGCGCCGTTGGAGGCGTTCATCGCGGCGAGCAGCTCGGCCTCGGTGTCGACCAGGACGATGGTGTCGACCGGGCCGAAGGGTTCCGCGTGGTGCAGGGGTGAGGACCGGGGCGGGTTGAGCAGGGTGACCGGCTGGACGTAGGCCGAGGTGTCCTGCCCGGGCAGGAACCGGGCGTCGGCCGCGCCGGCGCGGTGCAGCGGGACGGCGCCCCGGTCGACGGCCTCGGCGACCTGGTCGTGCAGCTCCTTGGCCTTGGCCGCGTTGATCACCGGGCCGAAGTCGAGTGCCGGGTACGGGTCGTCCGGCGCGGCCACGGCGAGCGGGTGGCCGACGCGCAGGGTGCGGACGGCCGGGAGGTACGCGGCGAGGAACGCGTCGAACCGCTGCCGCTGGACGACGAAGCGCGGGTAGGCGGTGCAGCGTTGCTTGGCGTAGTCGAAGAGCTTCGGGACGATCCGGGTGAGCGCGTCCCAGTCCGTGAAGTTCCAGATGCCCCAGGTGTTGAGTCCTTCCTGTTCGAGGATGTGCCGCTTGCCGAGGTCGGCGAGGGCGGTGGCGACGTGCGCGCCGGTGTCCCGGCCGCCGACGAAGGAGACACAGCCGATCTCGGGTGCCCGGACCAGTGCCTGGGACAGCTCTCGGCCGCTGCCGCTGAGGAGGGTGACGGGAAGTCCTTCGCGGGCGGCGAGTGCGCAGGCCAGGGTCAGGCAGGCGACTCCGCCGTCGGTCGGGGTCTTGGCGATGACCGCGTTGCCCGCCAGGGCCTGGACCAGCAGGGCGTGGACGAGGACGCTCATCGGGTAGTTCCAGCTGGCGATGTTGGACACCGGGCCGTCCAGCGGAGCACGCCCGTCGAGCATGTCCTCGATGCCGTCGACGTACCAGCGCACGCCGTCGACGGCCCGGTCGACGTCGGCCCGCGCCGACCGCCAGGGCTTGCCGATCTCCCAGACCAGCAGCAGCGCGAGCAGTTCGCGGTGCTGGGCGAGGGCGTCGAGGGTGGCCGCCACGCGGGCGCGGCGCTCGGGCAGGGGGACGTGGCGCCAGGCCCGGTGCTGGTCGAGTGAGGCGCGTACGGCGCGGTGGGCCGTGGCCGCGTCGATCCGGGGCAGGCCGGCGATCGGGGTGCCGTCGACCGGGCTGGTGGCCGGCAGGACCCGGCCGTCCGCCCGCCAGCCGGCGTCCCAGAGGTTGAGGACGCGGTCCTCGTGGAACGCCTCGGGGGCGACGGTGCGGCAGCGGCGCCATGCGTCGGCCCAGGAAGTGCCGGACTTGAGGGCGAGAAGCTCGGTGTCCTGAGCGCCGGCCGCCGTCATGCGCGGACTCCGTCGCGGGCCGCGTCGTCCTGTGCGGCACTTCCTGTTACGGCGAGTACGTGCCGTGCCGTCTCGGTCGGTGTACTCCCGACCCGTACGCCGGCCGCCTCCAGCGCCTCCTTCTTCGCCCGCGCCGTGCCCGAGGAGCCGGACACGATGGCCCCGGCGTGGCCCATGGTCCTGCCCTCGGGTGCCGTGAAGCCGGCGATGTAGGCGACGACGGGTTTGGTGACGTGGGCGCGGATGTGGGCCGCCGCGCGTTCCTCCGCGTCGCCGCCGATCTCGCCGATAAGAACGATCAGTTCGGTGTCGGGATCGTCCTCGAAGGCGGTGAGGCAGTCGATGTGACTGGTGCCGACGACCGGGTCGCCGCCGATGCCCACGCAGGTGGAGAAGCCGATGTCGCGCAGTTCGTACATGAGTTGGTAGGTGAGCGTGCCCGACTTGGAGACCAGGCCGATGCGGCCGGGCTTGGTGATGTCGGGCGGGATGATGCCCGCGTTGGACTGGCCGGGGGTGATCAGGCCGGGGCAGTTGGGGCCGATGACGCGGGTGCCCCTGGCCCGGGCGTGGGCGGTGAGGGCGACGGAGTCGTGGACCGGGATGCCCTCGGTGATGACGACCGCGAGGCCGATGCCGGCGTCGGCGGCCTCGACGACCGCGGCCTCGGCGAAGGCGGGCGGCACGAAGACGACGGTGACGTCGGCGCCCGTGCGTTCGATGCCCTCGCGGACCGACCCGAAGACCGGGACGGTGCGGTGGTCGAAGTCCACGGTGCGGCCCGCCTTGCGCGGGTTGACGCCGCCGACGACGTCGGTGCCCGCGGCCAGCATGCGGCGGGTGTGCTTCATGCCCTCGGCACCGGTCATGCCCTGGACGAGGACCTTGCTCTCCTTGGTGAGGTAGATCGCCATGTCGTCCTGTCTCCTTATCCGGCTTGTCCGGCGGTGGACGCCGCGGTGGCGAGCCGCGCGGCACGGCGGGCTGCGCCGTCCATGGTGGTGGCCTGTTCGACCAGGGGATGCGCGCGTGCGTCGAGCAGGGCCCTGCCCCGGGCGGCGTTGTTGCCGTCGAGGCGTACGACGAGCGGTTTGGTGAGCCGGACCTCGTCGAGGGCGCGGACGATGCCGTCGGCGACCGCGTCGCAGGCGGTGATGCCGCCGAAGACGTTGACGAGGACGGACTTCACGTCGGGGTCGGAGAGGACGAGCGACAGCCCGTCGGCCATGACCCGGGCGGAGGCGCCGCCGCCGATGTCGAGGAAGTTGGCGGGTCGGGCGCCGCAGCCGGCGACCACGTCGAGTGTCGACATGACCAGCCCGGCGCCGTTGCCGATGACGCCGACCTCGCCGTCCAGCTTGACGTAGTTGAGGCCCTGGGCGCCGGCCCGCGCCTCCAGGGAGTCGGCGGCTTCCTGCTTCGCCTCACCCCAACGGGCTTGCCGGAAGCGGGCGTTGTCGTCGAGGGTGACCTTGCCGTCGAGGGCGACGATCCTGCCCTCGGCCGTCCTGACCAGCGGGTTGACCTCGACCAGGAGGGCGTCCTCGCGGACCAGTACCTTCCACAGCCGCACCAGGGTGTCGACGGTCTGCGGGGGCAGGCCGGCGGCGTCGGCGATGCGTACCGCGGTGGCCGTGTGCACACCCGTGGCGGGGTCCACGGGGATGCGCGCCACGGCCTCGGGCCGCCGGGCGGCGACCTCCTCGATCTCCATGCCGCCCTCCGCGGAGGCGATGGCGAGGAAGCGCCCGGACGCCCGGTCCAGGACGTAGGAGACGTAGAACTCCCGCTCGATGTCGCAGGGTTCGGCGAGCATGACGGTGTCGACCGTGTGTCCCTTGATGTCCATGCCGAGGATGTGCCGCGCCGCCTCCTCGGCCTCGGCGGGGTCGGCGGCGAGCCGTACTCCGCCCGCCTTGCCGCGCCCGCCGGTCTTGACCTGCGCCTTGACGACGGCGCGTCCGCCGAGTGCGCGGGCGATCTCCCGGGCCCGTTCGGGCGAGTCGGTGACCTCGGCCCTCGGCACGACGATCCCGTGTTCCTTGAAGAGTTCCCTTGCCTGGTGTTCGTACAGGTCCATCTCGGCTCCTGACTGAAAGTGCCGCACGCCCCCTGGACACCACCCACCGGATGCGGGATAACAAGCTTCATACAGTATTCGTCGACTGTATGCAATGTACCGCGAGAGCGCCCCAACCCCTCGTGAAGGGACAGGACTTCGCCATGCCCGACGACACTCAGGACGTCATCTCCGGCGGCCACCTCGTGGCCAAGGCACTCAAGGCCGAGGGGGTCGACCGCATCTACACGCTGTGCGGCGGCCACATCATCGACATCTACGACGGCTGCGTCGACGAGGGCATCGAGGTCGTCGACGTACGCCACGAGCAGGTCGCCGCGCACGCCGCCGACGGGTACGCCCGTATCACCGGCAAGCCCGGCTGCGCGGTGGTCACCGCGGGGCCGGGCACCACCGACGCCGTCACCGGGGTCGCCAACGCCTTCCGCGCCGAGTCGCCCATGCTGCTGATCGGCGGTCAGGGCGCGCACACCCAGCACAAGATGGGGTCACTGCAAGACCTGCCGCACGTCGACATGATGACGCCGATCACCAAGTTCGCGGCGACCGTGCCGGACACCGCCCGCGCCGCCGACATGGTGTCGATGGCATTCCGCGAGTGCTACCACGGCGCACCGGGGCCCTCCTTCCTGGAGATTCCGCGCGACGTGCTGGACGCCAAGGTGCCGGCGGAGCAGGCGCGGGTGCCGCGGGCCGGGGCCTACCGCGCCTCCACCCGGTCGGCCGGGGACCCCGAGGCCGTCGAGCGGCTCGCCGACCTGCTGGTGCACGCCGAGAAGCCGGCCGTCCTGCTCGGCAGCCAGGTGTGGACGACCCGCGCGACCGAGGCCGCCGTCGAGCTGGTCCGCACGCTCAACGTCCCGGCGTACATGAACGGCGCCGGCCGCGGCACCCTGCCGCCCGGCGACCCGCACCACTTCCAGCTCTCCCGCCGCTACGCCTTCTCCAACGCCGACGTCATCGTCATCGTCGGCACGCCCTTCGACTTCCGGATGGGGTACGGCAAGCGGCTCTCCCCGGACGCGACGGTCGTGCAGATCGACCTCGACTACCGCACCGTCGGCAAGAACCGCGACATCGACCTCGGCATCGTCGGCGACGCGGGGCTGGTGCTGAAGTCGGTGACCGAGGCGGCTTCCGGACGGATCAACGGGGGCGCGGCGAAGCGCAAGGAATGGCTGGACGAGCTGCGCGCGGCCGAGCGGACGGCGCTGGACAAGCGGCTGCCGCAGCTCAGGTCGGACGCCTCCCCCATCCACCCCTACCGGCTGGTCAGCGAGATCAACGACTTCCTCACCGAGGACTCCATCTACATCGGCGACGGCGGCGACATCGTCACCTTCTCCGGGCAGGTCGTGCAGCCCAAGTCACCCGGCCACTGGATGGACCCGGGACCGCTCGGCACGCTCGGCGTCGGCGTCCCCTTCGTGCTGGCCGCCAAGCAGGCGCGGCCCGACAAGGAGGTCGTCGCCCTCTTCGGCGACGGCGCCTTCTCGCTCACCGGCTGGGACTTCGAGACCCTGGTCCGCTACGACCTCCCCTTCGTCGGCATCGTCGGCAACAACTCCTCGATGAACCAGATCCGCTACGGCCAGGCCGTGAAGTACGGCAAGGAGCGCGAGCGGGTCGGCAACACGCTCGGCGACGTGCCCTACGACCGGTTCGCCCGGATGCTGGGCGGCCACGGCGAGGAGGTGCGCGACCCCGCCGACATCGGCCCCGCGCTGCGCCGGGCCCGCGAGTCCGGCAAGCCGTCCCTGATCAACGTCTGGGTGGACCCGGACGCGTACGCCCCCGGAACCATGAACCAGACGATGTACAAGTGAGGTGCCCCCCATGACAGGCACGACTGGCACGACCGGAACGACAGGCACGACCGGAACGCCTGCGAAGGCTCTTGAGGGCATCCGGGTCCTGGACATGACGCACGTGCAGTCCGGGCCCTCGGCGACCCAGCTGCTCGCCTGGCTCGGCGCCGACGTCGTGAAGCTCGAGGCGCCGCACGGTGACATCACACGGGGGCAGCTCCGCGATCTGCCGGACGTCGACTCCCTCTACTTCACGATGCTCAACTGCAACAAGCGGAGCATCACCCTCAACACCAAGACCGAGCGCGGCAAGGAGATCCTCACCGAGCTGATCCGGCGCTCGGACGTCATGGTCGAGAACTTCGGACCGGGCGCGGTGGACCGGATGGGCTTCACCTGGGACCGCATCAAGGAGATCAATCCACGGATCGTCTATGCCTCCATCAAGGGGTTCGGCGAGGGCCCGTACACCGCCTTCAAGGCGTACGAGGTCGTCGCGCAGGCCATGGGCGGATCGATGTCCACCACCGGTTTCGAGGACGGGCCGCCGCTGGCGACGGGGGCCCAGATCGGGGACTCGGGCACGGGCGTCCACGTCGTGGCGGGCATCCTCGCCGCGCTCTACCAGCGGGAGCACACCGGACGTGGTCAGCGGGTGAACGTGGCCATGCAGCACGCGGTGCTCAACCTCTGCCGGGTGAAGCTGCGCGACCAGCAGCGCCTGAGCCATGGTCCACTCGCCGAATATCCCAACGAGGACTTCGGCGACGAGGTTCCCAGGTCCGGCAACGCGTCCGGCGGCGGGCAGCCGGGGTGGGCGGTCAAGTGCGCCCCGGGCGGCCCCAACGACTACGTGTACGTCATCGTCCAGCCGGTCGGCTGGCAGCCGCTCAGTGAGCTGATCGGCCGGCCCGAGCTGGCGGACGACCCCGAGTGGGCGACCCCGCGGGCCCGGCTGCCGAAGCTGAACAAGATGTTCCAGCTGATCGAGGAGTGGTCGTCCACCCTGCCCAAGTGGGAGGTGCTGGAGCGGCTCAACGCCCACAACATCCCGTGCGGGCCGATCCTGTCCACGAAGGAGATCATCGAGGACGACTCGCTGGTCGCCAACGAGATGGTCGTCACCGTGCCCCACCCCGAACGCGGCGAGTTCGTGACCGTCGGCAGCCCGCTGAAGCTCTCCGACTCCCCCGTACAGGTGACCAGTTCACCGCTGCTCGGCGAGCACAACGAAGAGGTCTACGTCGGCGAGCTGGGCCTCGGCGACGAGGAACTGCGGCTGCTCAAGTCGAGCGGGGTGATCTGACGTGATGGCCGAGGACCGTCTGACGCGGGTGCGCGGGCTCCTGGACGCCGTGCGGGCCGAGGGGCGCACCGCGCTCACCGCACCGGAGGGCAAGGTGCTCGCGGACGCCTACGGGATCGCCGTACCGGGTGAGGAGCTGGCGCGGGACGTCGACGAGGCGGTGGCGTGCGCGGCACGCTTCGGCGGACCGGTGGTGATGAAGATCGTCTCGCCGGACATCCTGCACAAGACCGACGCCGGCGGTGTGGTCGTGGGGGTCGAGGGCGCGGCGGACGTGCGGGCGGCGTTCTGCCGGATCGTCGACAACGCGCGCGCGTACGACGCCTCCGCGCGGATCGAGGGCGTGCAGATCCAGGAGCTGGCGCCGCAGGGGCAGGAGGTCATCGTCGGGGCGGTCACCGACCCGACGTTCGGCAAGGTGGTGGCGTTCGGACTGGGCGGGGTGCTGGTCGAGGTGCTGAAGGACGTCACCTTCCGGCTCGCCCCCGTGGACGCCGACGAGGCACTGTCCATGCTGGACTCGATCCGGGCGGCCGAGGTGCTGCGCGGGGTGCGCGGGCGGGCCGGGGTGGACCGGTGGGCGGTGGCGGAGCAGATCCGCCGGGTCTCCGAGCTGGTCGCCGACTTCCCGGAGATCGCCGAGGTGGACCTGAACCCGGTGATCGCCACGCCCGAGGGTGCGGTCGCCGCCGACATCAGGGTGATCCTGGCTACCGACAAGCCGAAGGAGCGGCGCCGGTACACGCGCGAGGAGATCCTCACCTCGATGCGCCGCCTGATGCAGCCCGCGTCGGTCGCGGTGATCGGCGCGTCGGGCGAGCCGGGGAAGATCGGCAACTCCGTGATGCGCAACCTCGTCGACGGCGGCTTCGCGGGCGAGATCCACCCGGTGAACCCCAGGGCCGATGACATCTTGGGCCGCAAGGCGTACAAGAGTGTCACCGACGTTCCCGGTGAGGTGGATGTGGCGGTCTTCGCGATCCCCGCGCGGTTCGTGGCGGCGGCCCTGGAGGAGGTGGGGCGCAAGCGGATCCCCAACGCCGTCCTCATCCCCTCCGGCTTCGCCGAGACCGGCGAACAGGCACTCCAGGACGAGATCGTGGCGGTCGCCGAACGGCACGGCATCCGGCTGCTGGGCCCGAACATCTACGGCTACTACTCGACCTGGCAGGACCTGTGCGCCACGTTCTGCACGCCCTACGACGTCAAGGGCGGTGTCGCGCTGACCTCGCAGTCGGGCGGCATCGGCATGGCCATCCTGGGCTTCGCGCGGACGACGAAGACCGGCGTGTCGGCGATCGTGGGCCTGGGCAACAAGTCGGACCTGGACGAGGACGACCTGCTGACCTGGTTCGGCGAGGACCCGCACACCGACTGCATCGCCATGCATCTGGAGGACCTCAAGGACGGCCGCGCCTTCGTCGAGGCCGCGCGGGCGACCGTGCCGAGGAAACCGGTCGTGGTGCTCAAGGCGGGCCGTACGGCGGCGGGCGCCAAGGCGGCCGGGTCGCACACCGGGGCACTCGCCGGGGACGACGCCGTGTACGACGACATCCTGCGACAGGCCGGCGTGATCCGCGCGCCGGGGCTGAACGAGATGCTGGAGTACGCGCGCGCGTTGCCGGTGCTTCCCGCTCCGCAGGGCGACAACGTGGTCATCATCACGGGCGCCGGCGGCAGCGGTGTGCTGCTCTCCGACGCGGTGACCGACAACGGGCTGTCGCTGATGGAGATACCGCCCGACCTGGACACGGCGTTCCGCGCCTTCATCCCGCCCTTCGGCGCGGCGGGCAACCCGGTGGACATCACCGGGGGCGAGCCGCCGTCGACGTACGAGGCGACGATCCGGCTGGGCCTGGAGGACCCCCGCATCCACGCGCTCGTCCTCGGCTACTGGCACACCATCGTCACGCCTCCCATGGTGTTCGCCGAACTCACCGCGCGCGTGGTGGCCGAGTTCCGCGAGCGCGGCATCGAGAAGCCCGTGGTGGCCTCCCTCGCGGGCGACGTGGAGGTGGAGGAGGCGTGCCAGTACCTCTTCGAGCGCGGCGTCGTGGCGTACCCGTACACGACCGAGAAGCCGGTGGCCGTGCTGGGCGCGAAGTACCGGTGGGCGCGGGCCGCGGGGTTGTTGGGGGGCGGTTCATGACGTGAGACGGCGAGGGGCCGGCCGACGGGTGCGCGTCGGCCGGCCCCGGGGACCCGCGCGCGCACGAAAGGCATTGGACAGGGGGCGCTGGCCAGAACTTTCGACGCTAGGGGTGCAAACGACATGACAACCACCGATGTCACACGGGTCGCCGCCTACCAGGAGGTGACCGACAGGAACGGACGCGTCTATCGCGTGGGCGAGTCCGACATCGACATCATGGGGCGCAAGCGCAAGTGGATGGTGATCCTGCCCTGGATCGGGATGATGGGCATCTCCTCCGCCGAGTACGCGTTCGCGTCCGCCGAGGACACGCTGCACGAGGCCCACCACTGGTCCAGCGGCAGCATCTACTGGATGATGACCGCCTGGGTGTTCTGCCAGGCCGCGGTCGCGTTTCCGGCGGGACGGCTGCGGGAGAGCGGCAGGCTGCCGGCGCGCTGGGCGATGATGCTGGGATCGGCCGGCACGCTGCTGGGCTATCTGTCGCTGGCGTTCGCGCCACATGTCTCGCTCGCCTTCATCGGCTTCGGCGTGTTCAGCGGCATGGGTGCCGGCATGGTGTACGCGACCTGCGTCAACATGGTCGGCAAGTGGTACCCGGAGCGCCGGGGCGGGAAGACCGGCTTCGTCAACGGCGGTTTCGCCTACGGCTCGGTGCCGTTCGTCTTCATCTTCCACGGCTACATGGACACCTCCAACTTCCGCTGGGTGCTGGTCTCGGCCGGTGTCCTGCTCGCCGCCATGGTGGCGGTCGCCGGGTTCTACTTCCGGGACCCGCCGAAGAACTGGTGGCCGGCCGCCGTCGACCCGCTGAACCCGCCGGCCGACCCGCGGGCCCGGCGTTCGCTGGAGAAGAACCCCCCGGCCGTCAAGCAGTACTCCCCGATGGAGGCCTGGCGGACCGGCCGGGTGGCGCTGATGTGGTTCTGTCTCGCCTGCACCTCCGGCGTGAACATCTTCGGCATCGCCTTCCAGGTCGACATCGGCGAGGAGGCGGGCTTCGCGGCCGGGATCGTGGCGGCCGCGATGTCGCTCAAGGCGATCGTCAACGGCACCGGGCGCGGCGTCATCGGCTGGCTCTCCGACCTCTACGGCCGCAAGCAGTGCCTGCTCTACGTGTGCGCGATCCTGGGCCTCGCCCAGTTCGGCATCATCTGGTCGGCCGAGATCAAGAACCTGCCGTTGTTCCTGCTCTTCTCCGCCGTCTCCGGGTTCGGCGGCGGTGCCATCTTCCCGATGTTCGCGGCGCTGACGGCGGACTACTTCGGAGAGAACAACAACGCCACCAACTACGGGATGGTCTACAGCTCCAAGCTCGTCTCCGGTCTCGGCGCGGGCATGGGTTCCGTGGTCGTCGGCGTCTGGGGCTACAACGGTGCCTTCAGCCTGGCGGGCAGCATCTCGATCTTCGCCGGGTTCGTGGCGCTGTTCCTGCAACCGCCGGGACGCTCCAAGGGCAAGCGCGTCACTCCGAATCCCCAGCCGCTGGGTGAGGGATGACCTGACGGAGGCTTCTTCGCACGGACCGGGCGGCCCCTCCCAGCACGCGGGAGGGGCCGCCCGGTCTGTGCTCCTGGTCAGTGGCGCCGCTTGCGCAGGGCGGCCAGGTTGTCGTAGCTGATCTTGGCCTCCCGCAGCGACTGCGAGGGATCGGTGGCGCTCGGGGAGTTGTCGTCCTCGATCATCGGGTTGTGGTAGTTGCGCTGTCCGACCCGGGAGAAGAACGTCGTGTAGTCGATGACTCCGGTCCCGAACGGCACCATGTCGTAGCCCATGCCGTTGGTCGTGCTGACCACGCCGTCCTTGGCGTGGAAGAGCGGGTAGCGCCGGTTGTTGCGGACGACCAGGCCGGCCGGGTCGAAGACGTTCTTCCGGGTGGTGCCGTCGTGGGCGGTGTACTCGTGGAACTTGTACTGGGCGACGTGCGCCCAGAAGATGTCCATCTCCAGCCAGACGACCCGCGGGTCGGTGACCTTGAGGAAGTACTCCAGCTTCCGGATGCCCGAACTGCGGGTCGGCCGGCCCTGGTCGTCCAGCGGGCCGCCGTCGAGCAGGAAGCCGTAGGCGCTGTCGTGGTTGTGGGTGTAGAGCTTGATGCCCTCCCGGTGGGCGATCGCGCCGAGGGCGTTCCACTTGTCGGCGGCCACGTCCCAGTCGGCGCGGTAGGAGCTGCCGGTGGGGTCGCCGCCGGTGCCCATGTGGTCCATGCCGAGGATGTTGGCGATCTCCAGGTGCTTCTTGAAGGTGTCCTTGTCCGCCGCGGTCAGCGGCCAGGAGGACGGGATGAAGCCGTGGTTGCCCTGGGCGCGCAAACCGTAGTCGTCGAGCCAGGAGCGCAGCAGCCGGGCGCCCTGGACGGATTCCAGGCTGGCCCCGCCGGGCGCGTTGGCGTGCTGGTTGTATCCGGCGAACTCCACCTGGCGGTAGCCGTGGCGGGACAGCTGCTTGAAGACCTCGCGGAAGCCGGAGGGCAGGTCGGAGGCGAGGGGGTCGCGGGCGGTGGCGTCGCGGACGGTGTAGAGGATGATGCCGCGCTTGTCCGCCGGGACGAGGATCTGCCCGTGTCCATGGCCGTGCCCGTGTCCGTGGTCGTGGTCTCTGTCCCGGTCGTGGGCGAGGGCCGGGGAGGCGCCGAGGACGGGGGCCGCGACGGCTCCGGCCGCCACGGCGGTGCAGGTACTGAGGAAGCGGCGCCGATTCACGCCGAGCGAGCGGCGCAGGGCCTCGCCCGGGCCGTCGGTGGCCGGGTCGGTACCCATGTCGGTGCGGGAGGGGTCGGTGAACGGGGTCACGGTGCCTGCCTTCTGGGTCGTGGCCTGCGCCGATGCGGCTCGGGCGGGCCGTTGTCAGTGCCGTGTGTTTCACTCTCAGTAGTCGGAATTCGGCGGGCGTACCGGGTGGTGCGTCAACCGAGTCCGGCCAGCCGGAGCAGGAGTTGTTTCACGTCGGTCGCCGCGACGCGGTCTCCGACAGCGCGGGGGGTGGAGCAGATGAGGAGCGGACCGTCGTCGTCGCTCGCGGGGAGGCGGCCGTGGCTGCCTCGAATAGGTGAGGCGTCCAGGGGCACGACCGCCATGCGGTAGCGCATGCCGAGCTTCTTGCGGGCCAGGGCGCCGGCCGCCTTGACCTTGACGTAGGGGTCGAGCGGATCCATGAACAGTTCGACCGGGTCGTAGCCGGGTTTGCGGTGGATCTCGACGAGCTGCGCGAAGTCGGGCGCGCGGTCGTCGTCGAGCCAGTAGTAGTACGTGAACCAGGCGTCCGGCTCCGCGAGGGCGACCAGTTCGCCGGCGCGGGGGTGGTCGAGGTGCTGGGCCTTCTTGCCCTCGTCGTCGAGGAGTTGCTCGATGCCGGGCAGTCCGTCCAGGGCGGCCCGGGTGGCGTCGAGGTCCTCGGGGCGGCGCACGTACACGTGGGCCACCTGGTGGTCGGCGACGGCGAAGGCGCGGGAGGCCATCGGGTCGAGGTACTCCATGCCGTCCTGGGTGTGCACCTCGAGCAGCCCGGCGCGGCGCAGGGCGCGGTTGATGTCCACGGGGCGACTGACGGGGGTGATGCCGTACTCGGACAGCGCGACGACGGTGCGGCCCTCGGCGCGGGCGTCGTCGAGCAGCGGGGCCAGCGCCGCGTCGAGGTCGGCGGCGGCCTTCAGGGAGCGCGGGTCGTCGGGGCCGAAGCGCTGCAGGTCGTAGTCGAGGTGAGGGAGGTAGCAGAGGGTCAGGTCGGGATGGCGGGTGGCCATGATGTGCCGGGTGGCGTCGATGATCCACTGGCTGGAGACCAGGTCGGCGCCGGGTCCCCAGAAGTGGAAGAGGGGGAAGGTGCCGAGCTTGTCGGTGAGTTCGTCGTGCAGGGCCGGGGGCCTGGTGTAGCAGTCGGGTTCCTTGCGGCCGTCGGCGTAGTAGACGGGACGGGGGGTGACGGTGATGTCGGTGTCGGCGCCCATGGCGTACCACCAGCAGATGTTGGCGACGGTGTAGCCGGGGTGGGCGCGGCGGGCGGCGTCCCAGAGTTTGTCGCCGCTGACGAGTCCGTTGTGCTGGCGCCACAGCAGGACGTCGCCGAGTTCGCGGAAGTACCAGCCGTTGCCGACGATGCCGTGCTCGGAGGGCATGGTGCCGGTCAGGAAGGTGGACTGGGCGGCGCAGGTGACGGCCGGCAGGACGGTGCCGAGCGGCGCCCGGGTGCCGGACTGGCCGAGCTGCTTGAGGTGGGGCATGTGGTCGAGGAGACGGGGGGTGAGGCCGACGACGTCCAGGACGAGGAGGGGGGTCGGTCCGTCGGAGGGGGTGGGTCGGGTCATGGCAGTTCCTTCAGGCCGAGGTCCGTCAACAGGTCGCGGGCGAGGGTCAGCTCGGCGGCGATGCCGTCGGTGAGCTGGGCGCGGGCGCGGGGCCGCAGCTCGGGCGGGAGGGCCTGCCAGGTGTAGGTCTCGACCTCCAGGTGCCGGGTGAGGGGGTGCGGGCCGCCGACGAGCCGGGTCAGCGCGGCCTTGAGTACCGGAAGGGTGGAGGTGAGGGGCGCGGCGGGGGCCGCGTGCAGGGGGACGTGGAAGTGGGCGCGCCAGGGCGCGGTGTCGGGCAGCGGGCCGCCGTCCGCGAGGGCCTCGTAGAGGTCGTCGGTGCCGTGCAGGCCGCCGGACGGGGTGGTGGTGCGGCTCTGGTGCAGGAAGCGTGGCTCGGCGAAGGCGGCGAGGGCTTCGCGGACCGCGGGGTCGGCGGGGCGTTCGGCGTGCAGTGCGGCGGACAGCTGGGACTTGACGACGGGTACGCGGGCGGCCGTGAGCGCGTCCAGGGCGGTGTGCGGGTCTTCGAAGGAGGTGGCGAGGTGGCAGGTGTCGACGCAGACGCCGATGCGGTCGTGGGCTATCGCGGTCAGCGGGGCGATGGCGTCGTGGGTGGTCTCGACGACGCAGCCGGGTTCCGGTTCCAGGCCGACGCGGATGGAGCGGCCGGTCAGTTCCTGGAGTGCGTCGAGGCGTTCGGCGAGGGTGACGAGGGCGGCGCGTGCCTTGTCGGCGCGGGTTTCGTCGTAGGCGGTGCGCCAGGCCAGCGGCAGGGTGGAGATGGTGCCGTCCGTGACGTCGTCGGGCAGCAGTCCGGCGAGGAGACGGGCCAGGGAGGTGGTGTGTTCGAGGCGTTCGGGGTCGGCCCAGTCCGGCTTGTAGACGCGGTACTTGACCTCTTCGGCGCCGAAGCCCTCGTAGGGGAAGCCGTTGAGGGTGACGACCTCCAGGCCGCGCCGGTCGAGTTCGGTGCGCAGGCCGCGCAGGGCGGCGGGGTCGGTGACCAGGGCGTGGGCGGCGTCGCGGGCGAGCCACAGCCCGATGCCGAGGCGGTCGCGGCCGAGGCGTTTGCGGACCGGCTCGCAGTGGTCGCGGAGCTGGGCGAGGACGCCGTCCAGGGTCTCGGCGGGGTGCACGTTGGTGCAGTAGGCGAGGTGGACGGTGGAGCCGTCGGGGTGCCGGAAGCGCATCGCTCACTCCCCGCCGCGCAGGATGGAGTTGCCCTCGTGCGTGGCGTTCCCGGAGGCCACGTCGAGTTCCAGCCGTCCGCTGAGGCCGTAGAAGGCGACGGGGTTGCGCCACAGCACCCGGTCCACGTCGTCCTCGCCGAAGCCCTCGGCGAGCATCAGGTCGCCGACCTTGCGGGTCTTGAGCGGGTCGCTCCTGCCCCAGTCGGCGGCGGAGTTCACCAGGACCTGCTCCGGGCCGTACTCGCGCAGCAGGGCGACCATCCGGGCCTCGTCCATCTTGGTGTCCGGATAGACGGAGAAGCCGAGCCAGGCGCCCGAGTCCTTGGCTTCCTTCACGGTGGTCTCGTTGAGGTGGTCGACCAGGACCCGCTCCGTCGGCAGCGCCGATTCCCGGACCGCGTCCAGGGTGCGGCGCAGGCCGGCCAGCTTGTCGCGGTGGGGGGTGTGCACGAGGGCGGGCAGGCCGTGGTCGGCGGCGAGCTGGAGCTGGGTGGCCAGGGCGGTGTCCTCGGCGGGCGTCATCGAGTCGTAGCCGATCTCGCCGACCGCCACCACCCGGTCCTTGACGAGATAGCGGGGCAGCTCGTCGAGGACGGGCAGGCAGCGGGGGTCGTTGGCCTCCTTGGGGTTCAGCGCGATGGTGCAGTGGTGGGCGATGCCGTACTGGGCGGCGCGGAAGGGTTCCCAGCCGAGCAGGGCGTCGAAGTAGTCGCGGAAGGAGTCGGGCGAGGTACGGGGCTGGCCCAGCCAGAAGGACGGCTCGACGAGGGCGCGGACGCCTGCCGCGTACATGGCCTCGTAGTCGTCGGTGGTCCGGGAGGTCATGTGGATGTGGGGGTCGAAGATGCGCATCAGGACTCCTTGCCGTGGGGGTCGGCCGTGCCGGGCGCGGGGCGTCCGGACTCGGTCAGGGCCAGGACGCGGTGCAGGTCTTCGGGGACGGTGCGGTCCGCGGCGGTGCGTTCGGCGGCGTAGTCGGCGAGCATCCGGGCGAGTTCGTCGTCTCCGTGGGCCCGGCGGGCGAGGTCCGCCACGCTGTCGACGGGGACACCCGTGAACAGGCACTTCAGCACGGCGTGCCGCCACTGGTGGGCGTCGAGGTGCCGGGCGGCGTACGGGCCGAGGGCGGCGGCGACGAGCCGGGTGTCGTTGGTGCGCAGGGCATCCTCGACGAGCGGAAGGGCGTCCGGGCCCGGCACGAGGTGGGGCAGGGCGTGCAGGACGGCGCGGCGTTCGTCGGCGGTGCCCTGGGAGTACACCCGGGTCAGGGCCTCGGTGTCGGCGCGGGCGGCGTGCAGGACGAGGACGCGGGCGGCGTCGGCGTGGGCGGGCCCGCAGCGGCGGCCTGCCTCGGCGAGGCGCAGTTCCCACACCGAGATGGGGCCGTGGGTGCCGGGGTGGGCGGCGGCCTCGTCGAGGGCCTGGTCCAGCCACGCCCGGGCGGATCCGCCGAGCCGGGTGGCGAGGCTCGCGCGCAGGTCGGCGGGCGGGACGTGGGCGGGGGTGGTGCCCTGAGGGTCCTGCCCGTCGGGGGTGCCGTCCGCGTCCTGGGTGTCGGGGGTGACGTGGGCGGCGTGCGGCTGCGTCATGGTGTGGCTCCCTTCAGTGGGTGGCGGAGGGCTCGCCCGAGCGGTTGGTGCGGGGTGGCGGCGCCGGTGCGGCGCGGCGCAGGAACGGGAGGGAGCGTTCGGCGAAGTGGGGTCCCGCGTGGGAGTGGCGGGGCAGTTCGACGACGGTCAGGCCCTGGTAGCCGGTGGCGGCGAGGGCCTCGAGGACGGGCGGGAAGTCGATCTCGCCGTCACCGAAGGGGAGGTGTTCGTGGACGCCGCGGCGCATGTCCTCGATCTGCACGTGGCGCAGCCAGGGGGCGGCGGCGCGCACGCAGTCGGCGGGAGGGAGTGGTTCGAGGCACTGGCAGTGCCCGATGTCCAGGGTGAGTCCGAGGTGTTCGGGATCGCCGAGGGTGCGGCGCAGGGTGTGGAAGTCGGCGAGGGTGGCGAGCAGGTGCCCCGGTTCGGGCTCCACCGCGAGGGGGATACCCGCGGTGGCGGCGGCGTCCAGGACCGGGGCGAGTGCCTCGGCCAGCCTCTTCCACGCCGTGTCCGCGTCCGTGCCCACCGGGGTGACCCCGCTGAAGCAGTGCACGGCGTGGGCCCCGAGGTCGGCGGCCACGTCGACGGCGCGCACCAGGAGGTCGGTACGGCGGGCGCGGTCCTCCGGGTCGGGGTCGAGCAGGGAGGGGCCGTGCTTGCGGCGCGGGTCGAGCACGTAGCGGGCGCCGGTCTCCACGGTGACGCCCAGACCGAGCGCGTCCAGCCGCCGGGCGAGGCGGCGGGTGCGGGCGGTGAGGTCGTCGGCGAGCGGGTCGAGGTGCATGTGGTCGAGGGTCAGGCCGACGCCGTCGTACCCGAGGTCGGCGAGCAGGGCGAGGGCGTCGTCGAGGCGGAGGTCGGCGAGGCCGTTGGTGCCGTAGCCGAAGCGGAGCGGGTGGGTGGCGGGACCGTCTCCGGCCTCGTCCGGTCCCTGATGCGGGTTCCGGCTCACGTGATGCTCACCTTCCTCATGGCGGCCCGTTTCGCGAACCACCGGCCGGCCGGGGCAAGGGCCGCGACCAGGAGGGACGTGCCGCTCGCGCCGGATCGGGCGGCGAGCGCGGCCTGGAGCGGGATCGTGGCCCGGATGCCGCCGCCCACGGCGCGTTGGGTGAGCGGGGGTGAGGGGTTGAGCGCGGCGTGGAAGTAGGGGCGGGCGGCCGTCGCGGCGTAGGCGGCGCCCAGGGCGGCCGTGAGGGCGTCGGTGACGGTGGGGGCCGGGGTGGAGCCCGACAGGCCGGGGGCGGCTGCTGCCCGCCGGCCTGCCGGGAGTCGGGTGCGACGGCGGACGACCAGGCCGGTCAGCGCCCCCGTCGTCGCGAGGGCGGCCAGCGGAGCCAGGACGGAACCGCCGGTGGTCTCCCGGCGGGAGACGGCCGTGACCGCGAGGGTGTGACTGCCGAGCAGCGCGGCCGAGGGCAGCGCGGCACGGGTGCCCCCGCCGGTGGCGGCAGCGCCCAGGAGCAGGTCCAGTCCGCGGGCCGCCGCCATGGCCGCGGGTCCGGCCGGGGTGTGCTTCAGGGCGAGGTCGTAGGCCCAGACGGTGGCCGCCAGCGGCGCAGCGACCGCGAGCGCGGGTCGTCCCGCACCGACCGCCAGCGCCAGGCCCGCGCCGGTGAGGACCCCGGCGGCGGTGAGGGCGGCGGCGGGGCGGATACGGCCGGAGGGGAGGGGGCGGTGCGGGCGCTCCGCGGCGTCCTCCGCGCGGTCGGCCCAGTCGTTGAGCGCCATGCCGGCCTCGTACAGGCACAGGGAGGAGCCGATGGCGAGCAGGCTGCGGGGCCCGGGGCGCGCACCGGCCGCCGCCGCGCCGGCCAGGGCGTCGCCGGGGACGGTGAACAGGGCGGGCAGCCGGAGCAGTTCGGCCCAGGCGCCGAGGCGGGCGGCCCGAGGGGACGCTGCGGCGGTCGCGAGTGGCGGCCCGATGGCCCCGGAGGCCGCTCCCGGCACCGCCGACGCTCCGGCCGGCGTCCCCGACGACGCGGCCGGGGCTCCCGACGGAGCGGCCGCGTCCCGCGCCGCGGCGACGGCGCGGCTCATCGCCCGGCCCCGCCTTCGACACCGCGGCCGTCGGACCGGACGGCAACGGCGTCACCGTCCTCCCTGTCGGGACCGTTCTCCCTGACGGGACCGTTCTCCCTGTCGGGACCGTTCTCCCCGGCGGCACCGTTCTGCCCGCCCTCGCGGCCCTCCCCGTCGCCGGGGGCGCGGTCAGCGTCGTCCCGCAGCCGTCCGGCGAAGCGTTTCAGCTCCCCGTACTGCTCGGCCAGGGACGACGGTCCGTCCCCCACCGGGTCCTTGAAGAAGAAGCCCAGTTCACCCAGGGGGCCGGACAGGCCCCGCTGGTGGGCGCGGGCGACCAGACGGGCCAGGTCCAGGACGAGCGGCGCGGCCAGGGACGAGTCGCAGCCCTGCCAGGTGGTCTGGAGGAACATGCGGGCGCCGAGGAAGCCGTCGAAGGCGATGTGGTCCCAGGCGGTCTTCCAGTCGCCGAGGGCGGGCACGTCGTCGATGTGGACCTCGCCCTCGACGGGGGCGCCGAGGGTGTCGGCCAGGACGCGCTCCTTGCCGGCGTTCTTCGCCGCGGCGGCGGCCGGGTCGGCCAGCGCCGCGCCGTCGCCGCCGCCCAGCAGGTTCGTGCCCGACCAGGCACGCACCGCCAGCGCCCGTTGCGCGAACATCGGGCCGAGCACCGAGCGCAACAGGGTCTGCCCGGTCTTGCCGTCGCGGCCGGCGTGGGGCAGGCCGCTCGCTTCCGCCGGTGCGGACAGCGCCGGGTGGTGCAGGCCGGTCGACGGCGTGAAGTTGACGTACGGGCAGCCGGCGCGGAGGGCGGCGGCGGCGTACAGCGAGCTGGCGGGCAGGGCGCCACCACTGGGCGCGGGTTCGGTGGAGGCGACGTTCACGACCACCGTCCGGTCCACACCCGAGCGGCGCGCGAAGTCGGTGATGTCCGCGGCGAAGGCGGCGATCAGCTCCTCCTCGTCGCGGGTGTCGCCGGGCAGCGGGCCGCCGGGGCGGATCTCGCGGTCGGCCGCGGCCAGTTCCGCGTGCACGGCCGAGGGCAGTCCGTGCGGCAGCACGCCACCGGCGGCCAGGGCCTCGGCCCGCTTGGGCAGGGGGCAGTCCACGGTGTCGTGACCGCCGAAGACGAGGGCCGGGAGGGCGGGGAGTCCGGCGTCGGCGAAGTCGGGGGTCTCGGTGACCATGCCGGTCGGCGGGTTCAGCCCCGCGGTCACGGCGGCGCAGCCCGCCACCACCGTGGTGGCGACGGAGCCGCGGGCTCCGATCAGCCAGACACCGGTACGGGAGCCACGGGAGGAAGCAGAGGGGGACGCGGACATGGGCAGCCTCCTTGTCGAGCGCGTCGGGCACACACGAGCGGTGGTACGGCCGGGGGTTCCGTTCGGGGTGACGGCGGGCGGAGGTCCGGCGTCCTCCGCCCGCCGCCGTTCCGGTCGCCCCCTCAGGGGCGGGTTCGCCCTAGGAGGGCAGTTCCTTGAGCTGGATGTCGCGGAAGGAGACCTGGTCGTCGGCGCCGTGGTTCTGCAGGCCGATGTAGCCGTCGGTCAGGCTCCGCTCGGGGTCCTTGTTGGTGAAGTCGTTGATCTTGACTCCGTTGAGGAACACCTGGAGGCGTTCGCCCCGGACCTTGATCTCGTAGGAGTTCCACTGGCCGGGCGGCCGCAGAACCTGGTCACGGGCCTTGATGTTCGCCGCCTTGAAGGTGTAGATCGCACCGGTGGTGCGGTCCACGGCGTCCGTGGCGTCGATCTGGATCTCGTAGCCCTTGTCGACGGCGGACCAGGGGTCGTCGGAGGCCGGGAAGCCCACGAAGACGCCGGAGTTGTCGTCGCCCCGCATCTTCCAGTCGAGCTTGAGGGAGTACGACTTCAGTTCCTTGGCCTGGTACCAGAGCAGGCCCATGCCGCCCTCGGACTCCAGGACGCCGTCCTTGACGTTGAACTTTCCGGGGCCGGCCTGCTTCCAGCCTTCCAGGGTCTGGCCGTTGAAGATGTCCCGGTAGCCCCTGGCCGGCTTGCAGTCCGCCTTGACCTGGCCGGTGGCGTACTGCATGCCGCCGAGCAGGTGGCCGCGGAAGGCCTCGTCCGCGTAGGACTCCTTGGTGTGGCCGAGGCCGGTGTAGAAGGCGCGGCCGCCCTCGTAGGGCTGGCACCAGGCGATCGGGTGGTCGCCCTTCATGTTGCCGCCCTGGTAGGTGGTCTCGTCGAGGGTGGCGAGGACCTTGGCCTGCTCACGCGGGTTGGTGCGGTAGTTGTACAGCTCGTCGGTGCGCTCCCAGGCGTCGTCCAGGTGCGCGGTGGCCGGGTGGTCGTGGTCCTCGACGCGGACGGTGGCCTTCTGGATGGCCGGGTGGGAGTCGAAGTAGGCGCCGACGAGGCCGCCGTAGAACTCCCAGTCGTACTCGGTGTCGGCGGCGGCGTGGATGCCCATGTAGCCGCCGCCGTTCTTGACGTAGTTCTCGAACGCCTTCTGCTGATCGGCGTTGAGTACGTCACCGGTGGTGGACAGGAAGGCGACCGCGTCGTACTTGGCGAGGTTGGCCGTGGTGAACTGTCCGGCCTCCTCGGTCGCGGTGACCGAGATGCCGGCCGGGGTGCCCAGCTCCTTCAGCGCGGCGATGCCGGCCGGGATGGAGTCGTGGCGGAAGCCCGCGGTCTTGGAGAAGACCAGGACCTTCTTGCCGGCCTTGAACGGCTCCGTGGAGAACTCGAAGTCGTCGACGTCGAACAGCGCGCCCTCGCCGCCCTTGAAGACCAGGTAGACGTCGGTGGTCTTCTTGGGCAGGGCCCGCAGCGGCACGTCGACGTTCTGGAAGGTCTCCCAGCTGCCGGTCGGCGGGATGTACGCCGAACCGTGCAGCGGACCGGTGGGCGAGCCGGTGCGGACCTCGATATAGCCGCCGGCGCCGCCGGAGGAGGCCCGTACGGTCAGCTTCTTCTGCCCGTCGAACTTGTAGGGGCTGAAGGAGATCCAGTCGCCGTCGTTGATGTCGCCGACGGTCTTGCCGCCGTTGGCGCCGGTCTTGTCGATGGGCGACACGCCCTGCTGAGCGGTGAAGTGCTCGGCCTGGCGGTGCGGGGGCTGGATCACGGTGCGGGCGGTGCCGGTCAGGGCCTCCTGGCCGTTGGCCCCACCGTCGGTGTAGCTGGCGCCGACGACGCCGTAGATGTTGGCGTTGGGGTCGTGACCGCCGTCGCCCGGCGGCGGGTTGAGGGTGCCCTCACAGCCCATCTCGCTGGTCAGCTCGTGGGCGTGGGAGTCGTGGCCGAGGCTGTAGGCGACCTTGACCTTGGAGCAGTCGATCGTCTCCTCGGGGTCGGTGACCTTCACCTTGAACGGGATGGGCTGTCCCATGGGGAGCAGGGTGCCGTTGCCGGGGGTCTCGATCGTCACCTTGGGCTCGGTGTTGCCGACGACGATGCGGACGCTGGCGTTGCCGGTGTTGCCCTCGGGGTCCTTGGCGGTGAAGGTCGCGGTGTAGGTGCCGACCTTCTTGTACTTGTGGGTGGGCGTGAGGCCCTCGCCCTTGGTGCCGTCGCCGAAGTCCCAGCCGTAGGTGAGGTCCGGGGAGTCGGCGTCCTTGGCGGTGGCGGTGAAGGCGACCTTCAGGCCGGCCGCGCCGGAGGTCTTGTTCGCGCTCACCTCGGCGATCGGCGAGAAGCCGTCCGCGGCGTTCTCGATCCGGTACAGGGCGGAGTCCTTGTCGCCCTGGAACCAGGACAGACCGTAGTCCAGGACGTAGAGCGCGCCGTCGGGGCCGAACTCCATGTCCATGATCTGGGTGCCGGTCCACGGGAAGTCGTTGATCTTGGAGACCGCGCCGTCCTCGGTCTGCTCGATCCGCTTGATCCAGCGGCGGCCGAACTCACCGGCGAAGAAGTCCCCGTCGTACTCCTCGGGGAACTTCACGCTGGAGTCGAGGTCGGGGTCGTAGCGGTAGACCGGGCCGCCCATCGGGGACTCGGAGCCGCTGCCGAACTCGGGCACGGAGTCGTCGTCGTAGGGGATCCACGCGGTCTGCGCGGGCGGCAGGTCGGTGAGGCCGGTGTTGTGCGGCGAGGTGTTCTTCGGGGCGGCGCAGTCGAAGGTCTCGCCGGAGGTCTTGGTGGCGAAGTCGTAGTCGACGTACGGGTCGTTGTCACCGGTGCAGAAGGGCCAGCCGAAGTTGGCGGCCTTGGTGACCTTGGCGAACTCGACCTGCCCGGCCGGGCCGCGCTTCGGGTCGGCGGCGCCCGCGTCGGGGCCGTAGTCGCCGACGTAGACCGTGCCGGTCTTCTTGTCGACGCTGATCCGGAACGGGTTGCGGAAGCCCATCGCGTAGATCTCGGGCCGGGTCTTCTCCGTGCCGGGCTCGAAGAGGTTGCCCTCCGGGATGGTGTACGAGCCGTCCTCGGCGACCTTGATGCGCAGGAGCTTGCCGCGCAGGTCGTTGGTGTTGCCGGCGCTGCGGCGGGCGTCGAAGGCCGGGTTGCGGTCCGCGCGCTCGTCGATCGGCGTGTAGCCGTCGGAGGCGAACGGGTTGGTGTCGTCGCCGGTGGAGAGGTAGAGGTTGCCCTCGGCGTCGAAGGCGATGTCGCCGCCGACGTGACAGCAGGTGCCCCGGGAGGCCGCGACGTCGAGAACCTTCTTCTCGCTGGCCATGTCCAGCGTGCCGTTGGCGTTCAGGACGAAGCGGGAGAGGCGGTTGACGCCGTCGAAGGGCTTGAAGTCCTCGGCGGTGCCGTTCTCCGGGGCGTCGCCCGCGGGGGTGTCGAGCGGCGGGGCGTAGTAGAGGTAGATCGCCCGGTTGTTCTCGAAGTCCGGGTCGATGCCTACGCCCTGCAGGCCCTCCTCGTCGTGGTTGTAGACCGGGATCTTGCCGGCGACCTTGGTGACGCCGCCCTGGTCGGTCAGGCGCAGTGTGCCGTCGCGGGCGGTATGCAGGACGCTGCGGTCCGGGAGCACCGCGAGCGACATCGGCTCGCCCATCTCGGGCTCGCCCTTGGCGAGCGGTACCTGCTGGAACTGTCCCTCGGCGGCGGCCGCCGTCTCGTCGTGCTCCGGGTGGCCGGGGTGGGCGCCGGCGACGGTCGCCGGGGTGCCCACGGCCAGCAGCAGGCCGGTGAACAGGGCGAGTGTGGTGCGAAGCCTGGGGCGCCTGGTGGTGCCGGTGCCTTTGAGTCTGGTTCTGTGCACGAAGTCCCTCCGGGAACGGGTGGGCCGTACGGGATGGGTGCGAAGACGTGCGATGCGGGCGCCGGGGTGCGCCGTCACCCCGGAGGTGTGAGTGTCCTGAACACTTCAGGGACGGTAACCGCGTTCTTCCGGGGCGAACACCCCTTGGACCGCAGCTGGTTGAACTTTTTCCCAACTCAGGACAAAGCGGGATTCAGGCAGGCCGGACCGGGGACCGGCGGGTGGTCCGGTCCCCGTCCCGGCCTGCGCTCGGGAGCGCGCGGTCAGCTGTTGAACGCGGCGTCGAAGGACGCGCTCGGCGGCTCGAAGTCGAAGGCCTTGAGCCGGGAGAGGGCTTCGGGCGCGCCCTGCAGCCGGTCCATGCCGGCGTCCTCCCACTCGACGGAGACGGGCCCCTGGTAGTCGATGGAGCGCAGCATGCGGAAGACGTCCTCCCAGGGGACGTCGCCGTGGCCGGCCGACACGAAGTCCCAGCCGCGCCGCGGGTCGCCCCAGGGCAGGTGGGAGCCGAGCCGCCCGTTGCGGCCGTCGAGGCGCTTGCGGGCCTCCTTGCAGTCGACGTGGTAGATGCGGTCGCGGAAGTCCCACAGGAAACCGACGGGGTCGAGGTCCTGCCACACGAAGTGGGACGGGTCGAAGTTGAGGCCGAAGGCGGGCCGGTGGCCGACCGCCTCCAGGGCGCGTTGCGTGGTCCAGTAGTCGTAGGCGATCTCGCTGGGGTGCACCTCGTGGGCGAACCGCACGCCCTCGGCGTCGAAGACGTCCAGGATCGGGTTCCAGCGGTCCGCGAAGTCCTGGTAGCCGCGCTCGATCATGGATTCGGGCGCCGGCGGGAACATGGCGACCAGGTGCCAGATCGAAGAGCCGGTGAAGCCGATGACGGTGTCGACGCCGAGCCGGGCGGCGGCGCGTGCGGTGTCCTTGATCTCGGCGGCGGCGCGCTGCCGCACCCCCTCCGCGTCGCCGTCGCCCCAGATGCGGGCGGGCAGGATGGCCTCGTGGCGCTCGTCGATGATGGCGTCGCAGACGGCCTGGCCGACCAGGTGGTTGGAGATGGCCCAGCACTTGAGGCCGTACTTGTCGAGCAGCTGGTGCCGGGATTCCACGTAGGACGGGTCCGCGAGGGCCTTGTCGACCTCGAAGTGGTCGCCCCAGCAGGCGAGTTCCAGGCCGTCGTAGCCGAAGTCGCGGGCGAGGCGGCAGACCTCCTCCAGCGGCAGGTCCGCCCACTGTCCGGTGAAGAGCGTGAAGTTGCGTGGCATGGCGCTGCCGGCCTCCTCAGGGGGTGATCGGGGTGTAGACGGAGTTCTTCTCGGCGCTCTCCTCCACGGCGGCGAGCACGCGCTGCACCTGCAGCCCGTCGGCGAAGGAGGGTTCGGGCCCGCGGCCCTCTGCCACGGCGTGCACGAGGTCGCGCGCCTGGTGCACGAAGGTGTGCTCGTAGCCGAGCCCGTGGCCCGGCGGCCACCAGGCGTCCAGGTAGGGGTGTTCGGGTTCGGTGACCAGGATCCGGCGGAAGCCGGCGTGTTCCCCGGGCTCGGTGCCGTCGTGGTACGACAGCTCGTTGAGCCGTTCCAGGTCGAAGGCGAGGGAGCCGCGCTCGCCGTTGAGTTCGATGCGCAGGGCGTTCTTGCGGCCGGTGGCGTAGCGGGTGGCCTCGAAGGAGACCAGGGCGCCGGAGGTGAGGCGGCCGGTGAACACGGCGGCGTCGTCGACGGTCACCCGTCCCGTCACCCCGTCCGCCGAGCCCGCGGACAGGCCCCGGGGGGCGCCGGCGGGCAGCGGGCGTTCCCGTACGAAGGTCTCGGTGAGGGCGGAGACGCCCGCGATCCGCTCGCCCGACAGGTACTGGGCGAGGTCGACGATGTGGGCGCCCAGGTCGCCGAGCGCCCCCGATCCGGCCAGCTCCTTGCGCAGCCGCCAGGTGAGCGGGGCCTTCGGGTCGACCAGCCAGTCCTGGAGGTAGGTCACCCGCAGGTGCCGCAGCCGGCCGACGCGGCCCTCGGCGACCATCCGGCGGGCCAGCGCGGTGGCCGGTACCCGGCGGTAGTTGAAGCCGACCATGGCCAGCTGGCCCCGGGCCGCGGCCTCCTCGGCGGCGCGGGTCATCGCCTGCGCCTCCTCGACGGTGTTGGCCAGCGGCTTCTCGCACAGGACGTGCTTCCCGGCGGCGAGCGCGGCCAGCGCGATCTCGGCGTGGCTGTCGCCGGGGGTGCAGATGTCGACGAGGTCGATGTCGTCCCGTTCGACCAGGGTCCGCCAGTCGGTCTCGGTGCTCGCCCAGCCGTGCCGGTCGGCCGCCAGGCGGACGGCGTCGGCGTCCCGTCCGCAGATCGCGGCCAGTACCGGGTTCAGCGGCAGGTCGAAGGCCCGGCCGGCGGTGCGCCAGCCCTGGGAGTGGGCGGCGCCCATGAAGGCGTAGCCGACCATGCCGACGCGCAGGGGTGGTCTGGTCGCGGACGCCCCCGTTGCCGCCCCGGCCCCGGCACCGGTCCCGGTATCGGTCCCGCTGTCGGTCCCGGCGGCTGCCTCCTCGGCGCCGGCCCCCTCGGGCTGCTGCGGCTGTCCCATGCGGATGTCCTCCTCGTCGTGGTGGCGCGGTGGGGTGGGCCCCGCCCCGGCGGCGGCTGGTCAGGCCGCTGCCGGAGCGGCAGCCCTCACTTGAAGCCCGTGGACATGTACTGGTCGACGTTGTCCTTGTCGACGACGGCCGAGTAGCAGGTGACGGTCGAGGGGATCTCGAACTCGGCGAGTCCGCTGACGCCCTTGCCCTGGCCGAGGGCGCGGGCCAGGTCGATCGCGGAGGCGGCCATGGTCGGCGGGTAGAGCACCGTCGCCTTCAGGACGCCGCTGTCCGCCTTGATGGCCTCGAAGGCGGAGAGCGCGCCCGCGCCGCCGACCATCAGGAAGTCGTCCCGTCCGGCCTGCTCGATGGCGCGCAGGGCGCCCACGCCCTGGTCGTCGTCGTGGTTCCACAGGGCGTCGAAGTCCGACTGGGCCTGGAGCAGCTGAGCCATCTTGGCCTGTCCGGACTCGACGGTGAACTCGGCGGCCTGGCGGGCCACCTTCTTGATGTTCGGGTAGTTCTTCAGGCCGTCGTCGAAGCCCTGGGTGCGCTGCTGGGTCAGTTCCAGGTTGTCGATGCCGGCCAGCTCGATGACCTTGGCGTCCGACTTGTCCTTGAGCTTCTCGCCGATGTAGTGGGCGGCGTTGAGACCCATGCCGTAGTTGTCGCCGCCGACCCAGCAGCGGTAGGCCTGGGGGCTGTTGAAGATCCGGTCGAGGTTGATGACCGGGATGCCCGCCCGCATCGCCTTCAGGCCGACCTGGGTGAGGGCCTTGCCGTCGGCCGGCAGGATGACCAGGACGTCGACCTTCTTGTTGATGAGGGTCTCGATCTGGCCGATCTGCTGCGCGGTGTCGTTGGAGCCCTCGGTGATCTCCATGGTGATCTCGGAGTACTTCTCGGCGCGCTTCTTGGCCTGGTCGTTGACGGCGTTGAGCCAGCCGTGGTCGGCCTGCGGGCCGGCGTAGCCGATGGTGACCGGCTTGCCGGGCTTGTCGTCGGCGGCCGGCTGGGTGTCCGCGGCGGCCTTGTCGTCGCCGCTGTCGGGGTCGTTGCTGGTGCACCCGGCGAGGACGGCACCTGCGGACACGGCGGCGGCTCCGAAGAGCATCCCTCTGCGACTCGTGAGCTTCGTCATGACGGTGAACCCTTTCCTCAATGCGTGCTTGCGGTACGGCGCTGGACCAGCACGGCGGCGACGATGATCGCGCCCTTGGCGATCTGCTGGACGTCGCTCTGCAGGTTGTTCAGGGCGAAGATGTTGGTGATCGTGGTGAAGATCAGGACGCCCAGCACGGAGCCGATGATGTGGCCCCGGCCGCCGGTCAGCAGCGTTCCGCCGATGATCGCGGCGGCGATGGCGTCGAGTTCGTAGAGGTTTCCGTTGGTGTTCTGGCCGGAGCCGGCGAGGGCCACCAGCAGGAAGGCGGCGATGCCGCAGCACAGCCCGGACAGCAGGTAGAGGTAGAGCCTCTGGCGGCGGACGTCGATGCCGGCCAGCCGGGCGGCCTCGGCGTTGCCGCCGACGGCGACGGTGCGGCGGCCGAAGGTGGTCCGGTTGAGGACCAGCCAGCCGACGACGGTGACGGCCGCGAAGACCAGGACCAGCGGCGGTATGCCGAGTACGTACGAGTCGCGCTCGGCGAGGTCGAGGACGCTCGGGACGGTGACGACCTGGGTGCGGCCGTCGGTGATCTGGAGCGCGAGTCCGCGCGCCGAGGCCAGCATGGCGAGGGTGGCGATGAAGGGGACCATCCCGCCGAAGGAGATGAGCAGGCCGTTGACCAGGCCGCAGCCGACGCCGACCACGATCGCCGTGAAGAGGATCCCGGCGAAGCCGTATTCCTGGGTGGCCACCGTGGTCGCCCACACCGAGGAGAGGGCGACGATGGCGCCGACCGACAGGTCGATGCCGCCGGAGATGATCACGAAGGTGACGCCGACGGTGACGACGCCGATCACGGACGCCTGGGTGAGCACCAGTTGCAGGTTGCGGGTGTCGAGGAACGCGTCGGGCTGGGTGATGCCGCCGATGAGGACCAGTGCGGCGAGCACACCGAGCAGGGTGAGGGTGCGGACGTCGGCGCGGCCCAACCGGACCCGCCAGGCGGGCGGACCCTCCACGGGTGCCGCCTTGTCGGTGCCGCCCCGTGGCGGGGACACGTGCTGCGTCATGACGCCGGGCTTCCTTCCATCACGAGGTCGAGTACGCGGTGTTCGTCGAGTTCGCGGGCGGGGGCCTCGTACACGACGCGGCCCTCGCGGAGCACCAGTACGCGGTCGGCGAGGCCCAGCACCTCGGGCACCTCGCTGGAGACCAGCAGGACGGCGAGGCCCTCGTCGGCGAGGCGCCGGATGACGGCGTACAGCTCGGCGCGGGCGCCGACGTCGACGCCGCGGGTGGGTTCGTCGAGCAGCAGGACCCGGCAGCCGCGCAGCAGCCAGCGGGCGAGGACCGCCTTCTGCTGGTTGCCGCCGGACAGGGTGCGCACGGGCACCGCGGGGTTGTCGGGCCGCAGCGACAGCTCGCGGGTCGCCTTGTGGGCCGCGCCGAGTTCGGCGCCGCGGTCGATCCAGCCGCCGCGCGAGAAGCGGGACATGGCGGAGACCGACACGTTGCGGGTGACGGACTCCAGCATCAGCAGGGCCTGGGCCTTGCGTTCCTCGGGGGCGAGGCCCAGCCCGGCGCGGACCGCGGCCCGCACGCTGCCGGGCCTCAGCGGCCGCCCGTCGACGAGGACCTGGCCGGTGCTCGCCTTCCGGGCGCCGTAGACCGTCTCCAGGATCTCGGAGCGGCCGGAGCCGACCAGTCCCGCGAGGCCGACGATCTCGCCGGGGCGCACCTCCAGGTCGAGCCGGTCGAACTCCCCCTCCCGGGACAGCCCTTCGACGCTCAGCACGGGTTCGCCCGCGGGCGGCGCGGTGGGCCGGTCCGGGAAGACGTACTCGACGTTGCGGCCGGTCATCAGCGCCACTACCTCGCTGGTCGGCGTCGACTCGGCGGGCAGCCCGCCGGCCACCGCGCGGCCGTCCTTGAGGACGGTGACCCGGTCGCCGATGCGGCGGATCTCCTCCAGGCGGTGCGAGATGTAGACGACGGCGACTCCGTCGGCGGTGAGGTCGGCGACGATGCGGAAGAGGTTGTCGACCTCGTCCGGGTCGAGCGCGGCGGACGGCTCGTCCATCACGATCAGCCGTACGTCGTGCGACAGCGCCCGTGCCATGGACACGATCTGCTGCTGCGCCGCCGACAGCTCCCCGACCAGCCGCCCCGGGTCGACCTCGGGGTGCCCGAGCCGCTTGAGCAGCGCGGCCGTCGACGCCTTGGCCGCCCTCCCCCGTACGACGAAGCCGGCGGCGGTCGGCTCGTGGCCGAGGTGGACGTTCTCGGCGACCGACAGGTGCTCGACCAGGTCGAGTTCCTGGTAGATGGTGGCGATGCCCAGACGCATGGCCGCGATGGGCGAGCGCAGGGTGACCTCCTCGCCGCGCCAGCGGATGGTGCCGGTGTCGGGCTGGTGGGCGCCGGCCAGCACCTTGATGAGGGTGGACTTCCCGGCGCCGTTCTGGCCGAGGAGGCAGTGCACCTCGCCGGCCTGGACGTCGAGGTCGACGCCGTCGAGGGCCCGGACTCCGGGGAACGACTTGGTGATGCCGGACATGCTGAGCAGCGGTGGTTCTGGTGCCATGTGAGGTCCCCTCGGCGGGCGTGCGGGCCGGTGTCAGGGCAGAGCGGGGCTGGGCGGGACAGTGCTGGGCTGGGCTGGGTTGTGCTGGGCGGAACAGGGCGTGTCGGGGTAGAGCGCTGTGCCGGACGGAGCTGCGGAGCCATGGAGCCGTGGAGCCGTGGAGCCGTGGAGCCGTACAGATGTGGAGCCGTGCAGCCGTGGAGCGTGGGAAAGCGAAGGCGGCTACGCGGGTGAGAACAGGTGGTCGCTGATCAGCCGGGCCGCGCCGATGACTCCGGCGGTGGGTCCCAACTCCCCCAGAACGATGGGCAGGTTGCCGGTCGCCAGGGGCAGCGACTGGCGGTAGACCTGAGTACGGATCGCGGCCAGCAGGTTGTGACCGAGGCCGGTCACCCCGCCGCCGATCACCACCAGGCCCGGGTTGAAGAAGCTGACCAGGCCGGCGATGACCTGGCCGGTGCTGCGCCCGCCCTCCCTGATCAGGTCCAGCGCGGTGGCGTCGCCCGCGGCGGCCGCGGCGGCGACGTCGGCGGCGCTGAGGCCCCCGTTCGCCTCCAGCCGGTTCGCCAGCTCGACCGACTGCCCCTGCTCGGCGGCCTCCGTGGCATCGCGGGCCAGGGCGGCGCCGCTGAAGTGGGCCTCCAGGCAGCCCCGGTTGCCGCAGGCGCACTGGCGTCCGTCGGGCACGGCCTGGATGTGCCCGATGTCGCCCGCGCTGCCGGTCGTACCGCGGTAGACCTCCCCGCCGACGACGATGCCGCAGCCGATGCCGGTACCGATCTTGACGACGAGGAAGTCGTGCTGGGTGCGGGCGACGCCCGCGTGCTGCTCCCCCAGCGCCATCAGGTTCACGTCGTTGTCGACCATGACGGGGCAGCCGAGCTCCTGACTGAGCGCCTCCCGTACGGGGAAGCCGTCCCAGCCCGGCATGATCGGCGGGGCCACCGGCACGCCCTCGGGGAAGCGGACCGGTCCCGGGACGCCGATGCCGGCGCCGTCGAAACCTTCGGCGAGCCCGGAGGCGCGCAGTTTGGCGGCCATGGACAGTACCTGCTCGAAGACCGCGACCGGGCCCTCGCGCACGTCCAGAGGCTGGTTGATGTGTCCGAGGATCTCCAGTTCGGCGTTGGTGACGGCGACGTCGACCGAGGTCGCGCCGATGTCGACGCCGAGGAAGCGCAGTTGGGGGTTGAGGCGGACGTTGTGGCTGCGGCGCCCGCCGCGCGAGGCGGCGAGTCCGTCGGCCACGACGAGACCGGTCTCCAGCAGCCGGTCCACCTCGACGGCCAGCTTGGACCTGGAGAGGTCGACCTGGTCGCCCAGCTGGGCACGGGAGTTGGGCCCTCCGTCGCGCAACAGCTGGAGCAGTCGCGCTTGGTGGGCGTTAGCGGGTCGTGCGGTCATGCGTCTCACGAGCCCCTCCCCGCCTCGATCGGCCTTGGGTCCGCCGGTTTCCGGCCACGTCCGTGACTTGTCGTCGTGACTTGTCGTCGTGGCTTGCTTTCGGAGGGAACGTAGCAGTGGGCGCCGGGTGTGGGAAGAAGTCACGCACGAATTGCTGCGAACTTTCTCCACTGAGTGGACAAAGAAGGGTGCGACACGGGACGCCCCCGGACGCGAAGAGGCCGTCCGGCCCATGCGCCGGACGGCCCGTGAACCCGCTGCGGACGGGCTGTGACCTCAGGATTCTCCGCGTGCGTGGTACGAGTGGCGGGTGTGCTCGGTGTGTTCGCGCATCAGCCGGGTCGCCGCCTGCTCGTCCCGTTCGGTGATGGCGGCGATCAGCCCGCGGTGCTCGATCCAGGACTGCCGGCCGCGCTGCCGGGCGACCGGCGTGTAGTACCAGCGGACCCGGCGGTCGACCTGCGCGGCGAGTTCGGCGAGGACGGCGTTGCCCGCCAGCTCCATGACCTTGCCGTGGAAACGGGCGTTGCAGGCGACGGCGGCGTCCACGTCCTCGGCGGCGACGGCCCGCTCCCCCTCCTCGCACAGCTCCTCCAGCGCCGCGATGCCGGCGCTGGAGGCGTTGGCCGCGGCTAGCCGGGCCGCCTCGGCCTCCAGGAGCGTACGCACCGTCAGGAGCTGGTCCGCCTCCTCCTCCGTCGGCTCGTGCACGAACGCGCCCTGCGCGGGGCGCAGGTCGACCCAGCCCTCGGTGTTGAGCCGCTGCAGCGCCTCGCGCACGGGCTGCCTCGACACCCCGAGGTGACCGGCGAGTTCGCTCTCGACGAGGTGCTGGCCGGGCTGGAGGGCCCGGGTGGTGATGAGTTCGAGCAGCGCCTCGTAGACACGGTCCCGCAACGGGCCGGGCCGTTCGAGCCTGGGCACCGCGCCCTGCGGCAGTCCTGCGGACAACATCGGTCCCCCCTCGACGGCCGGAACACAATCAGTACGCGAAGTATTGATTGTCTTTCGTCTACAGTCTACGGCGCGCCCGGGCCGGGACGCCGTGGGTGTAGGCCACGTCACACCGAGGGACGGTCCGGGACGTTCAGGGGCAGCGGACGACCTGTCCGGCGTAGGAGAGGTTGCCGCCGAAGCCGAAGAGCAGCACCGGGTCACCGGTGGTGATCTCGCCCCGCTCCACCAGCTTGGAGAGCGCCAGCGGGATGCTCGCCGCGGAGGTGTTGCCGGACTCGACGACGTCGCGGGCGACCACGGCGTTGACGGCGCCGATCTTCGCGGCGAGGGGTTCGATGATGCGCAGGTTGGCCTGGTGCAGGACGACCGCGGCGAGGTCGGCCGGCTCGAGACCGGACCGCTCGCAGGCCTGGCGCGCGATGGCGGGCAGCCGGGTGGTGGCCCAGCGGTAGACGCTCTGCCCCTCCTGCGCGAACCGCGGCGGGGTCCCCTCGATGCGGACCGCGTTGCCCATCTCGGGCACAGACCCCCACAGCACGGGGCCGATGCCCGCCTCCTCGCCCTCGTCGCAGGCCTCGACCACGGCGGCCCCCGCCCCGTCGCCGACCAGCACGCAGGTGGTGCGGTCGGTCCAGTCGACGACCTCGGACATCTTGTCCGCGCCGACGACCAGCGCCCGACCCGAGGAGCCCGCCCGGACGGCGTGGTCGGCGGTGGCGAGGGCATGGGTGAAGCCCGCGCACACGACGTTGAGGTCCAGCGCGGCCGGGCCGGGGATGCCGAGTCGGGCCGCGACACGGGCGGCGGTGTTCGGGGAGCGGTCGATCGCGGTGGAGGTGGCGACCACGACCAGGTCCACGTCGGCGGGGGTCAGCCCGGCCGCCGCGAGCGCCTTCGCGGCGGCGTGGCCGGCCAGCTCGTCGACCGGCTCGTCGGGTCCGGCGATCCGGCGCGTACGAATGCCCACCCGGCTCCTGATCCACTCGTCGCTGGTGTCGACCATGCCCGCCAGGTCCTCGTTGGTGAGGATCCGGGCGGGCTGGTAGTGGCCGACGGCGGTGATGCGGGAGCCTTGGTGCATGGGTGGAGTCCTCGCTGCCTCGGGGTACGGGATCCACCAGTGTGGTCAGTGACCGACGGGTACGGCGGCAGGCGATACGACAGGAAACCGGCGGCCGGCTTGTCGGCTTCGGTCAGCATCCCCGGTCGCCCCCGGTCGGGCGGCCGTTCCCGGTCGTTCCCGGTCGCCGGCCCGCGCCGTCACCCGGTGAAGAGCTGGGTCGCCTTCCGCACGAGTTCGTACAGACCGTAGGCGAGCGGCGCGCCCACCCAGAGCCAGGTGAAGGCGATGAGCGGCCGCCGGCCGGCCGTCCCGGTCGCCTCAGGCGGACTCTGGCTGCGGTCGGGTGACATCGTTGCCCTCCTGCTGTGTCGGGGTGGCGGGTTCGTGGTGCCGGGCGTGGACGGGGCGGACGAGTTCGTTGGCGACGAAGCCGACGACCAGCAGCCCGATCATGATGAGGAAGGACGTGCCGTACAGGGCCGAGCCGTGCCGTCCGGCCTCCTCCTGGTGATCGGCGATCCAGTTCACGATCAGCGGCCCGAGGACACCGGCCAGCGACCAGGCGGTGAGCAGCCGCCCGTGGATCGCGCCGACCTGGTAGGTGCCGAAGAGGTCCTTGAGGTAGGCGGGGGCCGTGGCGAAGCCGCCGCCGTAGAAGGACAGGACGACCAGGGCGCACAGGACGAAGAGCGGCTTGGAGGAGTCGCCGAACAGCGCGATCAGGGTGTACATCAGCGCGCCGACACCGAGGTAGACGCGGTAGATGTTCTTGCGTCCGATCAGGTCGGAGGCGGAGGACCAGCCGATCCGGCCCGCCATGTTGGCCGCCGACAGCAGGGCCACGAACCCGGCGGCGGCGGTCGCCGACACCGGCGTGGAGGTGTCGGCGAAGAAGTCCGTGATCATCGGCGCGGCCTTCTCCAGGATGCCGATGCCCGCGGTGACGTTCATGCAGAGCACGATCCACAACAGCCAGAACTGCGGGGTACGCATGGCCGAACGCGCCGAGACCTGGACCCCTTCGAGCGGGCCGGGCCGGCCGTCCGCCCGTTCCCTGGGCCGCGGCACCCGTACCAGCAGCACGCCGAGCAGCATGAAGACGGCGTACGTCAGTCCGTGGACGAGGAAGGCGAGGGCGATCCCCGAGCTGTCGGTGCCGAAGGACTTCAGCATCTGCGCCGACCAGGGCGAGGCGATCAGGGCGCCGCCGCCGAAGCCCATGATGGCGATGCCGGTGGCCATGCCGGGCCGGTCCGGGAACCACTTGATCAGCGTCGAGACGGGCGAGATGTAGCCGATGCCGAGGCCGATGCCGCCGACGAAGCCGTAGCCGAGGACGATCAGCCAGTACTGCTCCACCGCCGCGCCGAGCGCCGAGAGCAGGAAGCCGGACGAGAAGCAGATCAGGGCGACGGTCATCGCCCAGCGCGGCCCGTGCCGCTCCACGAGCGTGCCGCCGAACGCCGCCGAGAGCCCGAGCATGACGATGCCGAGCTGGAAGGGCAGCGCGCTCTGCGTGCCGCTGAGGCCGAGCGCGGACTCCAGGGGCGGTTTGAACACGGACCAGGCATAGGCCTGGCCGATGGAGAGGTGGACCGAGAGAGCGGCCGGGGGAACGAGCCAGCGGCTCCAGCCCGGGGGTGCGACGGGGGGACTCATGGGTCCCCAACCGTAGGCATCCGGAATGCGCTTGAGAAGACTGTTGAGCGGACAACTACAGACCACCACCACTGCTGCACAAAGCCTTGCCGCTCCAACCTCCATACTGTAGACAATATTTCGTCGACACACTTTCCAGTTCCTCGGTATCCCTCGACCGAACGGAGCTCCCCCGCCATGAAAGTCGCAGTCCTCGGCGCCGGGGCGATCGGCGCCTACGTCGGCGCCGCGCTCCACCGTGCGGGCGCCGACGTGCATCTCATCGCCCGTGGACCCCATCTGGCGGCCATGAGGCAGTACGGAGTACGGGTGCGCAGCCCGCGCGGCGACTTCACCGCGCATCCGCGCGCCACCGACGACCCGGCCGAAGTCGGCCCGGTCGACTACGTGTTCCTGGGTCTGAAGGCCAACTCGTACGCGGCGTGCGGGCCGCTGATCGAGCCGCTGCTGCACCCGGCCACGGCGGTCGTGGCCGCCCAGAACGGCATCCCCTGGTGGTACTTCCACCGGCACGGCGGCCCCCACGACGGGCGCCGTCTCGAAAGCGTGGACCCGGCCGGCGCGGTCAGTGCGGTGCTCGCACCCGAACGGGCCGTCGGCTGCGTCGTGTACGCGGCCACCGAACTGGAACAACCGGGCGTCGTACGCCACGTGGAAGGCACCCGGTTCTCGATCGGCGAGCCCGGCCGGGAGGTCTCGCCGCGGTGCCTGGCGCTCAGCGAGGCGATGCGGTCGGGCGGCCTGAAGTGCCCGGTCGAGCCGGACCTGCGGGGCGACATCTGGCTGAAGCTGCTGGGCAACATCTCCTTCAACCCGATCAGCGCCCTGGTCCGGGCCACCATGCGGCAGATGTGCCGGCACGGCGGCACCAGGGTGGTCATCGAGACCATGATGACCGAGACGCTGGCGGTCGCCGCGGCCCTCGGCTGCGAGGTCGGCGTCTCCATCGAGCGCCGGCTCGCGGGCGCCGAGAGGGTCGGCGACCACCGCACCTCCACGCTCCAGGACCTGGAGCGCGGCAAGCCGCTCGAACTCGACGTCCTGCTCGCGGCCGTCGTCGAGCTGGCGGAGATCACCGGGGTCCCGGTGCCCACCCTGCGCACCGTGCACGCCCTGTCGGACCTGCTCGCGCTGAGGAGCGCCGCATGAGGAAACGTGACCGAACCCCCAAGACCTACACCCGTCTCACCCACCCCCTGGTCCGGGACTCGCGCGACGAGCCCTTCCGCCGGGCGACCTGGGAGGAGGCCCTGGACCGCACGGCCCGGGGCCTGGCGGCGGCGCGCGGCGCGTTCGGGATGTTCTCCTGCGCGCGGGCGACCAACGAGATGAACTACGTGGCGCAGAAGTTCGCCCGGGTGGTCATGGGCACCCACAACGTGGACTCCTGCAACCGCACCTGTCACGCACCGAGCGTGGCCGGCCTGTCCGCCGCCTTCGGCTCGGGCGGCGGCACCTCCTCCTACGAGGAGATCGAGCACACCGACGTCATCGTGATGTGGGGCTCCAACGCCCGCTTCGCGCACCCGATCTTCTTCCAGCACGTGCTGAAGGGCATCCGGGGCGGCGCCCGCATGTACGCGGTGGACCCGCGCCGCACCTCCACCGCCGAGTGGGCGGAGAGCTGGCTCGGACCGAACGTCGGCACGGACATCCCGCTGGCGCACGCGGTCGGCCGGGAGATCATCCACGCGGGCCTCGCCAACGAGGCGTTCATCGAACGCGCGACGACGGGCTACGACGACTACCGGGCCCTGGTCGAACCCTGGACCCTCTCCCTCGCCGAGAAGGTGACCGGCGTACCGGCCGCCGCCATCCGCGAGCTGGCGCACGCCTACGCCCGCGCCGAGCGCGCACAGCTGTGCTGGACCCTCGGCATCACCGAACACCACAACGGCACGGACAACGTCCGCGCCCTGATCAACCTCTCCCTGCTCACCGGCCACGTCGGCCGTTACGGCTCCGGTCTTCAGCCCCTGCGCGGCCAGAACAACGTGCAGGGCGGCGGCGACATGGGCGCCATCCCCAACCGCCTCCCCGGCTTCCAGGACGTGCTCGATCCGGAGGTCCGCCGGAAGTTCGAGACGGCGTGGGACACGGTGGTCGAGCCGTACCACGGCCTCACGCTGACGGAGATGTTCGAGGCGATGGACGAGGGCACGCTCCGCGCCGTCTACTGCATCGGCGAGAACCCGGCCCAGTCGGAGGCGGACGCCGAACAGGCGGTACGCCGCCTGCGTGCCCTGGACTTCCTGGTGGTCCAGGACATCTTCCTCACCAGGACAGCCGAACTGGCCGACGTGGTCCTCCCGGCGACGGCCGGCTGGGCGGAGACGGAGGGCACCACCACCAACAGCGAGCGGCGCGTCCAACGCGTGCGACGGGCCGTGACCCCGCCCGGAGAGGCCCGCGAGGACATCGACATCCTCTGCGACCTCGCGGCCCGCCTCGGCCACGACTGGAAGTACGCCGACGCGGAGGCGGTCTGGAACGAGCTGCGCTCCCTCTCCCCCGACCACCACGGCATGACCTACGCCCGCCTCGAGGAGCACCGGGGCATCCAGTGGCCGTGCCCGAGCACGGAGGAGCTGGAACCCACCTATCTGCACGGCAGGTTGTGGGCCCGGGAGCGGTCCGACCGCGGCCGCCCAGCCCCCTTCGGCCTCGTCCGGCACGACCCGCCCGTGGACCTCACCGACGAGCGGTACCCGATCCGGCTCACCACGGGACGTCGCCTCGACTCCTACAACACGGGGGTGCAGAGCGGCGGTTACGCCTCGCCCCTGCGCCGCGGCGAGTCCGTCGAGCTCTGCCCGGAGGACGCCGAACGCTACGGGGTCGTGGTCGGCGAGGAGGTCCGGGTCACCTCGCGGCGCGGTTCGCTCCTGGCGCCCGTCTGGGTCGACACGGCCCTGCGCCCCGGGCTGGCCTTCATGAGTTTCCACTTTCCCGACGAGGTGGACACCAACCAGCTGACCATCGAGGCCAACTGCCCGATCGCCGGGACGGCGGAGTTCAAGGCCTCGGCGATCCGGATCGAGAAGGTGAGCGCCAGTGGACCTGCGCTTCGGTGACAGCAAACCCACGGACGAGGAACGCGCGGCCGTGGACGCCCTGCTCGGCCCGCCCACGTCGTCCTGGGAGGGCGCGGACCGTTCCGACGCCGACCTCAGGTGGGCACGCGGCGGCCGCGAGGCCCGGGACCGCCGCGACCAGCTCCTGCCGGCCCTGCACGCACTCAACGACCGCGTCGGCTGGATCAGCGAGGGCGCCCTGGACTACGTGTGCCGCCGCCTGACCGTCCCCCCGGCCGAGGCGTACGGCGTGGCCACCTTCTACGCGATGTTCTCGGTCCGCCCCCGCCCGGCCACGGTCCTGCACGTCTGCACCGACCTGGCGTGCACGGCGGGGGGCGCGAGTGAGTTGTGCGCGGCGGTGGAGGCACGGCTGGGCCCGGAGAGCGGAGTGCAGGTCGAGCGCAGCCCATGCCTGGGCCTGTGCGAGCGTGCCCCGGCGACTTTGGCGATCCGGGCGGGCGAATCAGCCCGTCTGGGGGTACCCCCTCCGGGGGAGTTCGAGGACGAGGCCGTCCGGGCCGACAGCGAGGGTCCGGGGGCGGCAGCCCCCGGGGACGGGACAGGGAAGGGGCGACGGGGGCGAACCACTCTCCGCGCAACGGCCGTTTGCGCCCCCGCGACCCCGGACACGGCGGTCCGAACCGCCACCGCCCCCGAATCGGCCCCAACCGAACCCGCCCCCGCCCTGGCGGTCCCCCAGACCGGCGCCCCCGACCTCACCCTCCTCAAACGCATCGGCACCGTGGACCCCGCCTCCCTCGACGACTACCGCGCCCACGGCGGCTACACCGCCCTCCGCCGCGCCTTCGAACTCGGCCCCGCCGCCGTCATCCGCGAGGTCACCGACGCCGGCCTGGTCGGCCGCGGCGGCGCCGCCTTCCCCACCGGCCGCAAGTGGCAGGCGACGGCCGCCCAGCCCGACCACCCGCACTACCTGGTCTGCAACGCAGACGAATCCGAACCGGGCACCTTCAAGGACCGCGTCCTCATGGAGGGCGACCCGTACGCCCTGGTCGAGGCGATGACGATCGCGGCCTACGCGACCGGCGCCCACCGGGGCCACCTCTACCTCCGCGGCGAGTACCCCCGCGCGCTGGCCCGCCTCACCCACGCCATCGAGCAGGCCCGCACCCGCGGCCTGCTCGGCGACGACGTCCTCGGCCAGGGCTACGCCTTCGACATCGAGATCCGGCGCGGCGCCGGCGCGTACATCTGCGGCGAGGAGACGGCCCTGTTCAACTCCATCGAGGGCTACCGCGGCGAGCCCCGCTCCAAGCCGCCGTTCCCGGTCGAGAAGGGCCTGTTCGGCAGACCCACGGTGGAGAACAACGTCGAGACGCTGGTCAACGTCCTGCCGATCCTGACCATGGGCGCCGAGGCGTACGCCGCGATCGGCACCCCGACATCCACCGGCCCCAAGCTGTTCTGCGTGTCCGGCACCGTGGCCCGACCCGGCGTCTACGAACTCCCCTTCGGTGCGACGCTCGGGGAGCTCCTCACCCTCGCCGGGGTCCGCGACAACCTCCGCGCCGTCCTGCTCGGCGGCGCCGCGGGCGGCTTCGTCCGTCCCGACGAGCTGGACATCCCGCTCACCTTCGAAGGCACCCGCGAGGCGGGCACGACCCTCGGTTCCGGCGTCGTCATGGCCTTCGACGACACGGTCCCGCTGCCCCGCCTCCTCCTGCGCATCGCCGAGTTCTTCCGCGACGAGTCGTGCGGGCAGTGTGTGCCGTGCCGGGTGGGCACCGTTCGCCAGGAGGAGGCACTGCACCGGATCGCCGACCGCACGGGCGCCGACGCCGCCGGTGACATCACCCTCCTGCGCGAGGTCGGCCGCGCGATGCGGGACGCCTCGATCTGCGGTCTGGGGCAGACCGCGTGGAACGCCGTGGAATCCGCCATCGACCGTCTGGGGGCGTACGAATGACCGCGATACCGCTCGGAGTGCCGCGCCGCCTGGTGGAGTTCACCCTCGACGGGCAGGAGGCCCGGGTCCCCGAAGGGTCCACCATCCTGGACGCCTGCCGGGCCGCCGGGAAGGACGTCCCGACCCTGTGCGAGGGCGACACGCTCACGCCGAAGAACGCCTGCCGGGTCTGCGTGGTGGACGTCGAGGGCGCCAGGACCCTCGCGCCCGCCTGCTCGCGGCGGGCGGAGCCGGGCATGGTGGTGCGTACGGACACCGAGCGCGCCCGGCACAGCCGCAAGGTCGTCCTCGAACTCCTCGCCTCCTCGGTCGACCTCTCCACGACCCCCTCGGTCGCTCAGTGGATCAAGGAGTACGAGGCGAAGCCCGACCGCTTCGGCCCGGACGCGGCCCGCGTCGACGAGGAACCGCGTGTCGACAACGACCTCTACGTGCGCGACTACGGCAAGTGCATCCTCTGCTACAAGTGTGTGGACGCCTGCGGCGACCAGTGGCAGAACAGCTTCGCCATCTCCGTCTCCGGCCGCGGCTTCGCCGCCCGGATCTCGGTCGAGCACGACGGCCCGCTGACCGATTCCGCGTGCGTGTACTGCGGCAACTGCATCGAGGTGTGCCCCACGGGGGCCCTGTCCTTCAAGTCCGAGTTCGACATGCGCGCGGCGGGCACCTGGGACGAGGAGCGGCAGAGTGAGACGACGACGGTGTGCGCGTACTGCGGTGTGGGCTGCAATCTCACGCTCCACGTGCAGGACAATGAGATCGTAAAGGTCACCTCTCCGCACGACAATCCGGTGACCCACGGCAACCTGTGCATCAAGGGCCGCTTCGGCTACCAGCACGTACAGAACCGGGACTGACCGGCACACCGACCGGCGCAAGGGGCACGAACATGGGACGAGTCACGGAACGACGCAAGGTCATCCGCATCAGGGACGGAGCGGTCTCCGCCCGCCCGGACACGCTCGTCGCCGAGGAACCGCTGGAGATCCGGCTCAACGGCAAGCCCCTCGCCATCACCATGCGCACGCCCGGCGACGACTTCGCGCTGGCGGCGGGTTTCCTGGTGAGCGAGGGGGTGCTCGCCGAGCAGGCCGACCTGCAGAACATCGTGTACTGCGCGGGCGCCACGGTGGACGGCTCCAACACCTACAACGTGGTCGACGTGCGGACCGCCCCGGGTGTGCGCGTCCCGGACATCACCCTGGAGCGGAACGTCTACACCACCTCGTCCTGCGGGCTGTGCGGCAAGGCGAGCCTGGACGCGGTGCGCACGACGGCCCGCTGGCCCATCGCCGACACTCCCCCGGTCCGCGTCACCCCGGAACTGCTGGCCGGCCTGCCCGACCGGCTGCGCGCCTCCCAGCGGGTATTCGACCGGACCGGCGGGCTGCACGCGGCGGCGCTGTTCACCGAGGACGGCGAACTGGTGGACGTGCGGGAGGACGTGGGCCGGCACAACGCGGTCGACAAGCTGGTGGGGCGTGCCCTGCAGAACGGCGACCTGCCGCTGTCCCGTTCCGTGCTGCTGGTGTCGGGCCGGGCCTCCTTCGAGCTGGCGCAGAAGGCCGTGATGGCGGGCATCCCGGTGCTGGCGGCGGTGTCGGCGCCGTCCTCGCTGGCCGTGGACCTGGCCGCCGAGACCGGACTGACACTGGTGGGCTTCCTGCGCGGCAGCTCCATGAACGTGTACGCGGGTGAGGACCGGGTCGCCCTGCGGGCCGCGGCCGCCCAGGGCTGACCTCCCTCCCCGCGGCACGGCGGCGGGGCCCCTGCCGGCGGGGAGCGCCCCCTGCGCCCCGGGGGCCCCGCCTCGAACCGTCGGCCGCCGGCCGCACGCGTGGGGAAGGACGTGCTCGTCGCCCGAGGAGCCGACACGCGGGCGGTGGCGCGGTCCCCGCGGACCCGGCACCGGTCTTGTACTGATGTCCGGGCGAAGTGCCCCACCTTCGCCGGCCTCCCCCAGCCGCAGCCGCAGCCGCCCGAAGGGCAGACCGCGCCATGCCGCCTCGACCTCCCCGCTCCTTCTGGCTCGCCCTCACCGCGGCGTGCACGCTCGCCCTGTCCCCGCTCCCCGCGCTCGGGCAACCGGGCGACCGCACCCCCGGTTTCGAGGAGGAGGTCCTCTTCGACGCGGCCCGCGCCCCCGGCGGATACGCCTGCTTCCGCATCCCGGCGATCATGCGCACGACGGACGGCACGCTGCTCGCCTTCGCCGAGGGCCGGGTCCTCGACTGCGCGGACGCCGGTGACATCGACATCGTCCTCAAACGCTCCACCGACGGCGGACGCACCTGGGGCCCGCTCCAGGTCGTCAACGACGGCGGCGGCGACACCCACGGCAACCCGGCCCCGGTCGTCGACCGCGCGACCGGCCGCGTCCTGCTGCTGGAGACCTACAACGCGGGGCGCACGGACGGCGCCAACTGCGCGGTGCCCTGCGCCCGCACGCCGCACCTCCAGCACAGCGACGACGACGGCCGCACCTGGTCCGCGCCCCGCGACCTGAGCGCCGAGATCCTGCCGCCCGACTGGAACTCCTGGTACGCCACCGGCCCCGTGCACGGCGTCCAGCTCACCGGCGGCGCCCACCCCGGCCGGCTCGTCGTCGGCGTCAACGCCGAGACCTGGGACGGCGAGCGAAGCGAGATGGGGGTTCCCCCGGCCGGAGGCTGGGGGAGGGTCACCGCCAACCACGCGGCCCTCGTGGTCAGCGACGACGGCGGCGAGCACTGGAGGACCGGCGCCACCGACAGCTGGCCCGTCGCCGCCGACGGCACCTTCCGGCAGAAGCCCTCCGAACTGACCCTCACCGAACGTGCCGACGGCGCCCTCCTGGTCAGCGGCCGGGAGGAGAACGGCACCGACCTCGGCCACCGCACCCAGGCCCTCAGCCGCGACGGCGGGGACACCTTCACGGCACCCTTCCGGGCCCTGCCCGGCCTGTACGCCCCGCAGGTGCAGGGCGCGGTGCTGCGCCTCGGCGACCGCACCCTGCTGTCGGCGCCCGCCGACCCCGACCGCCGCCGGACGATGACGGTCCGCTCCTCCTGGGACGGCGGCGCGACCTGGGACAGCGTGGACCGCGGCACGGTCGTCACCCGGGACTGGTCGGGCTACTCGGACCTGGTGGCCGTCGACGACGGCACCGTGGGCCTGCTGTACGAGGGCGGGAAGACCGACGCCCGCGACGAGATCCGCTTCACCCGCTTCACCCAGGACTGGCTCGCGCCGCGCCGCCCCGCCGACCCCACCACCCCCGACCTCGCGCCCGGTGCCACGCCCGCGGCCGTACTCGGCGGCGCCGGGACGACGGACGGCGCGCTGGGCGGCGCGCTCGCGTTCGACGGCGCCGACGACGCCGTACGCCTGCCCTACGACGGACGGCTGGCGCTCGGGGAGGGGGACTTCACCGCGTCGCTGTGGTTCCGGTACTCGGCGGCCGACGGGGAGCAGCCGCTGCTGTGGCTGGGCGGCATCGGCACGAGCCAGCCCCAGGTGTGGCTGCGCGCCGAGCCCGGCGCCGGGCGGGTGCAGGGGCTGATCACCGCGCGCGACGGCACGGCGGCGCCGCGCTCGGCGTGGGTACGCACGGACCGCGCGTACGACGACGGGCGGTGGCACCGTCTGACGCTGCGCCGCGGCGGTGGGCGCCTCACGCTGTTCGTCGACGGTTCGGCGACGGCGGACGCGGCGGACGTGCCGGGCTCGGTCAGCCGGAACTCCCCGTTCGGGGTGCACGTCGGCGAACGGATGGACGGCCGGGCCCGCTTCACCGGCGCCGTCGACGACGTACGGGTGTGGGACCGGGCCCTGACGGACGCGGAGATCGCCGCCGGTGACCCGCCCGCCGCCACCGCGAGCACCGTCCTGCACCTGCCCCTGGACCAGGTGGACGGCGCGGGCACCGGCGGCTGACCGGCACCGCGCGGGTGCGGAGGCCTCAGGCGGAACGGCCGCCGGTGCCGACCGCGGTGCGCACCGGGGCGGCCGACGCCCCGGACGGGGGCGCCTCCGGGTCGCGCGACCGCCGCTTGGCGATGACCGCGCACACCATCAGCTGCATCTGGTGGAAGAGCATCAGCGGCAGTACCGCCAGCGAGGCCTGGGCGCCGAACAGCACGCTCGCCATGGGCAGTCCGGCGGCGAGCGACTTCTTGGACCCGGCGAACTGGATCGCGATCCGGTCCTCCCGCCCGAAGCCGAGCCCCTTCGCCCCGTACCAGGTCAGCGCCAGCATCACGGCCAGCAGCACCGCCTGAACGGCCAGCAGCCCGGCCAGCCGCGCCGGGCTCACCTGGTGCCAGACTCCCTGGACCATGCCCTCGCTGAACGCCGTGTAGACGACCAGGAGGATGGAGCCGCGGTCGACGAGCCCGAGCACCTTCTTGTGCCGGGCGACGAAGCCGCCGATCCACCGGCGCAGCAACTGTCCGGCCACGAACGGCAGCAGCAGTTGCAGCACGATCTCCACCACCGAGTCGGCGGAGAACCCACCCCCGCTGCCGCCCAGCAGGGCTGCGGCCAGCAGCGGTGTGACGACGATGCCGACCAGTGACGAGAAGGACCCGGCGCAGATGGCGGCGGGCACGTTGCCGCGGGCGATGGAGGTGAAGGCGATCGAGGACTGGATGGTCGACGGGACCAGGGTGAGGAAGAGCAGGCCCTGGTAGAGGGGATCGGTCAGGAACACCGGGACCAGACCGCGCGAGGCGAGGCCGAGCAGCGGGAAGACGACGAAGGTGCAGGCCAGCACGGTGACGTGGAGCCGCCAGTGCCGTACGCCGTCCATCGCCTCACGGGTGGACAGCCGGGCGCCGTAGAGGAAGAAGAGGAAGGCGATCGCGGCGGTGGAGGTGCCGGAGGCGACGTCGGCGCCCGCACCGCGGGCCGGCAGCAGCGCCGCGAGGCCCACCATGCCGAGCAGCAGCAGGATGTACGGGTCGATCGGCATCCAACGCGGCCAACGCAGGCGTTTCACGGTGCTCCACTTGCTCGCTGCTCAGTCGTACTGCTCGTTCGACGGGGTCACGGGTCCCCGCTCCATCGTGCTCCCCGATTCGGCGATCGGGAATCCGGCTTACCGCTCTGACTGTCATCACGATCACCGATGACCACCGCTAGGCTGGCGGCATGTACGACCCCTCCCACCTGCGTACGTTCCTGTCGGTGGCCCAGACGCTGAGCTTCACGCAGGCCGCCCGGCGGCTCGGGCTGCGTCAGTCGACGGTGAGCCAGCACGTGCGGCGGCTGGAGGACGCCACCGGTAGGCAGCTGTTCAGCCGGGACACCCACTCCGTGGAGCTGACGGAGGACGGGGAGGCGATGCTCGGGTTCGCGCGCCGGATCCTGGAGGTGCACGAGCAGGCGGCGGCCTTCTTCACGGGCACCCGGCTGCGCGGGCGGCTGCGGTTCGGGGCCTCCGAGGACTTCGTGCTGACCCGGCTGCCGGAGATCCTGGAGGCCTTCCGGCACGACCACCCGGAGGTCGACCTGGAGCTGACGGTGGAGCTGTCCGGCACGCTGCACGAGCAGCTGGCGGCCGGAGAGCTGGACCTGGTGCTGGCCAAGCGGCGGCCCGAGGACCCGCGCGGCGAGCCGGTGTGGAGCGACCGGCTGGTGTGGATCGGCGCGGAGCGGCTGCGCCTGGAACCGGACCGCCCGGTGCCGCTCATCGTCTACCCGCCGCCCGGCATCACGCGTGCGCTCGCCCTGGACGCCCTGCAGCGGCAGGGCCGCGCGTGGCACATCGCGTGCACCAGCGGCAGTCTCAACGGCCTGATCGCCGCCGCCCGGGCGGGCCTCGGCGTGATGGCGCACTCGCGCGGCCTCGTCCCGCCCGGGCTGGTGCGAGTCCCGGACCGGGCCGGGCTGCCCGAGCTGGGCGGCGTCGACTTCGTGCTGGTGCACGGCCGGCGCGGTCCCGCGGCGCAGGGCGCGGCCGAGGCGCTGGCCGCGGCCATCCTGGCGGGCGGCGACCGGCTGCACCGGGCTCAGCGGACGGGCCTCGGATAGGTGAGCTGCTTGACCCGGCGCAGGAAGGGCGACGCCTCCACGTGCTGGACGCCCTCCAGGCGGCCGAGCGGGCCGCTGAGGTAGGCGTAGAGGTCGGCGGTGTTGCGGACGACCGCGGTGGCGACGATGTTGGACAGGCCCGCGGTGGCGGCGGCATGGGCGATCTCGTCGTGTGCGGCGAGCGCCTCGCCGACCCGGTGCAGCGCGGCCGGGCTGGTGGTGAGCCACAGGACGGCGGCGGTCGGGTATCCGAGGATCTCCGAGTGGTACTCCACGTCGATGTACACGGCGCCGGAGCCGAGCAGTGCGGCCAGGTGGCGCTTGACCGCGGACTCGGAGCGGCCGGTGGCGCGCCGGAGTTCGGGGTGTCCGGCGCGCCCGTCGCGTTCCAGGACGTCGAGCAGCGGCTCGTCCTCGGGGTCGATACGGGCCGGCCCCGGCGGGGGCGGGCCGGTCTCCGGCCGCAGCGCCGCGACCTGGTCGTCACTGAGGACGCCGAACTTGCGCAGCCAGCCGCTGGGTCCGCCGTAGAAGCGGTGCAGGATCTGGTGGGCGTGGATCTCCAGCACACTCGGGGTGCGCGGCAGCCTGCCGAGGAGCAGGTCGTCCCGGTCGCCGGGGCTGCGCGGCCGGGTGCCGAAGATGATCTCCGTGCCCCCTGCGGCCAGCCCGATCCAGTTGGTGTCGGGGCGCTTGGCGAGGGCGTCCGCGATGGCCGGCGCGCTGTCGGGGACGCAGCGCAGCCGAAGCGTCCAGTGGTCCTGGCCGAGCCGTTCGGCGTCCCGGACGGCGACCACCCGCAGCCCGCCCTCGGCGCACAGCCTGCGGTAGCGGCGGGCGACGGTCTGGTCGGAGACGCCGAGTACCGCCCCGATGCGGCTGAAGGAGGCGCGGCCGTTCACCTCCAGCGCGCCCAGCACACGCAGGTCGAGTTCGTCGAAGGTGTCGGATTCCATCCGCATGTCGGCCACTCCTGTCGGATTCCGCCCCGGGGCCGCCGTGAACCAATGCGATCCGCCGAGTGAGCACCATCGTACGAGGGCACGGACATCACGTACGACACGGGAAGGAAGACGGAACATGCGTACATGGGGGCCGCTCACGGCGGTGTGCCTGGGGACGTTCATGCTGCTGCTCGACGTGACGATCGCGGTCGTCGCGCTGCCGGACATGGCCAGGGGGCTGCACGCGTCGCTGAGCGATCTGCAGTGGGTGATGGACGGCTACGCGCTGGCGCTGGCCGCGCTGCTGCTGGGGCTGGGGGCCGCGGCCGACGTGCTGGGACGGCGCCGGGTGCACGTGGCGGGCGTGGTGCTGTTCGCGGTGGCGTCGCTGCTGTGCGGGCTGGCCACCGGCCCGGGCATGCTGGTCGCCGCGCGCGGACTGCAGGGGCTGGGCGCGGCGGCGATGTTCGCGACCACGCTGCCGCTGCTCGGCTCGGTCTACCAGGGGCGCCGGCGGTCGATGGCGCTGGGGGTGTGGGGCGCGGTCAGCGGGGCGGCGGCGGCCGTGGGTCCGGTGCTGGGCGGGCTGCTCACCGACGGTCCGGGCTGGCGCTGGATCTTCTGGGTGAACCTGCCGGTGAGCGTGGCGGCGGTCTGGCTGACGCTGCGCGTGGTGCCGGAGTCGCGCGGGGCGGCCGGGCGCCGCGTGGACTGGGCGGGTACGGCCACGTTCGCGGCGTTCGCCGGGGCGGTGACGTACGGGGCGGTGCGGGCCGGGTCGCACGGGTGGACGGAGGGCGGCACGCTCGCCTCCTTCGTGCTCGCGGTGGTGGCGCTGGGCGCGTTCGTCGCCGTGGAGCGCCGGGCCGCCGATCCGCTGCTCGACCCCCGGCTGTTCCTGCGCCCCGCGTTCTCGGGCGTGATGCTGGGCGGGCTGGCCTTCAACGCGGCGGCGTTCGGGGTGATGGCGTACACCTCCATATGGCTGCAGACGATGCTGGGGATGAGCCCGGTGCGGGGCGGCCTGGTGTTCGTGTGGCTGTCGCTGGCGTCGTTCGTGGTGGCCGCGGCGGGCGGGCGGCTGCTGCACGGGGTGCCGGCGCGGCTGACCATCGGGGGCGGGCTGCTGCTGATCGCGGCGGGGCAGTTCTGCATGGCGTTCCTGGACGCGGGCTCCAGCGCGTCCGCCCTGGTGCCGGGGCTGCTCCTGGTGGGCGTCGGAACGGGCCTGGTGTCGCCCGGCATCGCGGGCGCGGCGCTGGCCGCGGTCCCGGCGGAGCGGTCCGGCATGGCCGGGGGTGCGGTCAACACCTTCCGCCAGCTCGGGTACGCGCTCGGCATCGCCGTGTTCGGCACGGTGCTGACCTCACGCATGCAGGACACGCTTCCGCACGACGCGGCGCACGGTCTGGCGGGCGGTGCGGCGGGCGCCCTGCGGGGCGTGTTCGGCGAGCACGCGCTGCGGGCCTCGTTCGCCTCCGGACTGAACGCGGCGGCGGTGGCCGCGGGCGCGGTCGCGGCCGTCGCCGGGGTGCTGGTGCTCGCCCTGGTCAGGGCCGAACGCGGGGGCCGGAATGCCGGTGTGACGAATTCCGCGTCGCCCGCGCTGAAAGAGGAGGAGGCCGTTCCGGCACCCCCGTACCGACGGTAAGTGGGTCGTACAGATTCGGTGGAGATTACGGCACCGAACCTTGCTCAATCGTCAGAAAACTGTCCGACCCTTCCCCATGTGAGCGCATTTTCTCTCGCTGACCAGCGCGAACATGAGCCCTGTTCGATTTTGGCGCCCCTCCCGTCCCCGCGCCGGGTGGGGTAGCTTTCACCGCGCTGTGCGGGGGGCGTCATCGAAAAGCGGGGATCGAAAAGCGGGGAGCGGGGTTTGCGCGAGTTCACCAGTCCTCCGTTGACGTTGGCACCACCGGTGGGCGGTCTGGCCGACGTCGTCTTCGAGCATGCCCTGGACGATCCGCGGCACATCGCGCTCGGCCGCAAGGACGAGGCCGGGCAGTGGCGGGACGTCACCGCCGGCGCCTTCCGCGACGAGGTGCTGGCCCTCGCCAAGGGGCTGCTGGCCCAGGGCATCCGCTTCGGCGACCGGGTCGCCATCATGTCCCGCACCCGCTACGAGTGGACCCTGTTCGACTTCGCCCTGTGGACGATCGGCGCCCAGGTGGTGCCGATCTACCCGACCTCCTCGGCCGAGCAGTGCATGTGGATGCTCTACGACGCCGAGGTGACGGCCGCGGTCGTGGAGCACGAGGACCACGCGATGACCATAGCCACCGTCATCGACCGGCTGCCGCACCTGCGCGGCCTGTGGCAGCTGGATTCCGGAGCCGTGCAGGACCTGTACGACGCGGGCGCGCACCTCGACGACGAGGTGGTCCACCGGCACCGCAAGGCGGTCACGCCGGAGTCGGTCGCCACCGTCATCTACACCTCGGGCACCACCGGCCGCCCCAAGGGCTGCGTGCTGACCCACGGCAACTTCATGTACGAGGCGGACACCGTCATCGCGCGCTGGGAGCCGGTGTTCCACTCCAAACGGGGCGACGAGGTGGCGACGCTGCTCTTCCTGCCGCTCGCGCACGTCTTCGGGCGGATGGTGGAGGTCGCGGCGATCCGCGGCCGGGTCCGCTTCGGCCACCAGCCGCAGCTCAACGCCGCGGCCCTCCTGCCCGACCTGGCCGCCTTCCGGCCGACCTTCATCCTGGCCGTGCCGTACATCTTCGAGAAGGTGTTCAACGCGGCGCGGCGCAAGGCGGAGAAGGAGGGGAAGGCCGGTCCCTTCGAGAAGGCCGTCGACGTGGCCGTGAGGTACGCGGAGGCGGTGGAGGCGAAGGCCTGGGGCGACGGCCCCGGTCCGTCGGCGGGCCTGCGCATGCAGCACCAGCTCTTCGACAAGCTCGTCTACGCCAAGGTCCGGGCCGCGATGGGCGGACGCATCCGCAACGCCATGTCGGGCGGCTCGGCGATGGACCGGCGCCTCGGGCTGTTCTTCGCCGGGGCCGGCGTCCAGATCTACGAGGGCTACGGTCTGACCGAGTCCACGGCGGCCGCCACCGCCAACCCGCCCGAGCGTACCCGCTACGGCACCGTGGGTCAGCCGGTGCCGGGCGTCACGGTGCACATCGCGGACGACGGCGAGATCTGGCTCAACGGCGACAATGTCTTCGAGGGCTACCTGAACAACCCCAAGGCCACCGACGAGACCGTGCACGACGGCTGGCTGGCCACCGGCGACCTCGGTGCCCTGGACGAGGACGGCTACCTCACCATCACCGGCCGCAAGAAGGAGATCCTGGTGACCTCCGGCGGCAAGAGCGTGTCCCCGGGACTCCTCGAGGAGCGGGTGCGCGACCATCCGCTGGTCAACCAGTGCATCGTCGTCGGCAACGACCGCCCCTACGTCGCCGCCCTCATCACACTGGACCAGGAGGCGGTCGAGCACTGGCTGACGATGCGCAACAAACCGCGGATGTCCCCGGCCGACCTGGTGCACGACGCCGACCTGGAGACGGAGGTGCGGCGCGCGGTCGTCGCGGCCAACACGCTGGTGTCCCAGGCCGAGTCGATCCGCACCTTCCGCATCCTCGCCCAGCCGTTCACCGAGGAGCACGGGCTGCTGACCCCCTCCCTGAAGCTGAAGCGCAAGGCCATCGAGAACGCCTACGGCACCGAGGTCGAGGCCCTTTACACAGCGTGAGTTCCACGGTCAGGAATGCGTTCGGGCTCGTGATCGTTGACGATGTAGGTACCACCTGACCACAACCGAAGGATCAAGAGCTCGTGAGCAGCAAGGTCCCCCCGATCATCCTGAACAACGGCGTCGAGATGCCCCAGCTGGGCTTCGGCGTCTGGCAGGTGCCGGACGACGAGGCGCAGACCGCCGTCGCCCTGGCCCTGGAGGCCGGGTACCGCAGCATCGACACAGCGGCGATCTACGGCAATGAAGAGGGCACCGGCCGGGCGATCGCCGCCTCCGGTCTGGCCCGCGAGGACCTCTTCGTCACCACCAAGCTCTGGAACAGCGACCAGGGGTACGACTCCACCCTCCGCGCCTTCGACACCTCGATGGCGAAGCTCGGCCTGGAATACCTCGACCTCTACCTCATCCACTGGCCCATGCCGGCCAGGGAGAAGTACGTCGACACCTACAAGGCGTTCGAGAAGCTCCTGGCCGACGGCCGGGTCCGCGCCGTCGGCGTGTCCAACTTCCTGCCGGAGCACCTGGAGCGGCTGACCGCCGAGACGTCGGTGATCCCGGCCGTCAACCAGATCGAGCTGCACCCCCACCTCCAGCAGCACGCCGCGCGCGAGGTGCACGCGGAGCAGGGTATCGCCACCGAGGCCTGGTCCCCGCTCGGCTCCGGCAAGGGCATCCTGGACATCCCGGCGATCGTCGCGATCGCCCAGAAGCACGGGCGGACCCCGGCCCAGGTCGTGCTGCGCTGGCACCTCCAGCTGGGCAACGTGGTGATCCCGAAGTCCGTGACGCCGTCCCGGATCAAGGAGAACCTCGACGTGTTCGGCTTCAGCCTGGACACCGAGGACCTCGCGGCGATCAGCGCGCTCAACGAGGACCGGCGGCTGGGCTCGGATCCGGCGGACGTCAACTCCTGAGCGGTGCCACACACGGGAGGGGCCCGGCCGCGCGTGCGGCCGGGCCCCTCCCGTGTCCCGTGCGGGTCAGTTGGGCTGCCCCAGCGGCCGTACGACCACGGTGTTGACGTCGACCCCGGCGGGCTGGGTCATGGCCCAGACGACGGAGTCGGCGATCTGGTCGGCGGTGAGCAGCTCGCCGGGCGGCAGGCCGCCGGTGCCGTCCCAGAACGGGGTCTCCACCCGGCCGGGCGCGATCAGGGTCACGCCCACGCCCCACTGCGTCACCTCGCGCCGCGTGTTCTCGGCGAGGCCGGTCACGGCCCACTTCGTGGCGCCGTAGATGTTGCCCGGCGTGTTCACGAAGCCGGCGACGCTGCCCACCAGCACGATCCGTCCGCGGCTCTCCTTGAGCGCGTCGATGGACGCCCTGATCAGCAGGGCCGGGCCCAGTACGTTGGTCAGCACCATCTCGGTCCAGCCCGCGGGGTCGCCCTCGGCGACCGAGTCGTGGGTGGCGAAACCGGCGTTGGCGACGACCGTGTCGAGACGGCCGAACTCCTTGAGCGTGGCCTCGACGGCGGAGGCCACCTGTGTGTGCTCGGCGGCGCTGCCCCGGATCGTCAGCAGGCCCTCGGGGTCACCGAGTTCCGCGCTGAACGCCCGCAGCCTCGCCTCCCCGCGCCCGGTGACGGCCACCCGCTGCCCCGCGTCGAGCAGCCGCCGGGCGACGGCGGCTCCGATGCCGCTGCCGCCGCCGGTGATCAGCGTGACCGGTGTGTCGGTCATGACTCCCCCTGTGTCTGTTCCTGCTTCCCTCACGGACAGCGGGGAGTCCATCACTTGGAGCGCTCTCGAAGTCAAGGGCCGGTCTCAGACCGGCCGTACCGCCGTGTAGACGGTGTGCGCCACGAGTACGAACAGGTCCTGGCGGCGGTGCACGCCCGCCTCGTCGGCGGGGTCGAGCAGCCGGTCCAGGGTGGTGCGGTCCTCGGCGTCGAGGCGCTCGCCGATCCGCTCGCGCAGCCGGGACAGTGACGTGGTGACGTAGTCGCGGGCCGCGTCGGAGAGGGGCGCGGGCAGGTCGAGCAGGAAGCTGCGGGTGCCGGTGTGCTTCAGTCCGGCGGCCGTCAGCATCGCGGGCCAGTCCTCGGCCTCGGCCACGGAGTCCGGCAGGTCCGCGCGCATCTCGGCGAACGCGTCCTCCTCCACGGCGCGGATCCTGGCCTGGAGCCCGGGGCGCCCGGTCCCGATGTCACGGGGCAGGAACCGGGCGGGCAGTCCGCCCTCCAGGATCGCCAGGGTGCCCCCGGGCGCGAGGTGCCCGCCGAGAGCGGCGAGGGCGGCGCGCTGGTCGGGGAGGTGGTGCAGGCTCTGGCTGGCCCACATCAGGTCGGCGGGGTAGTCCAGCTCGGCCAGTGCGCCGGGCAGGTCCCCGGCGAGGGTGCCGAAGCGGTCGCCGAACCCGAGCCGCTCGGCGCGGGCGCGGGCCCGGTCCAGGAGCGGTCCGGCGCCGTCCGCGGCGACCACGCGGGCGTCGGGGAAGGTGTCGGCGAACAGGGACGAGACGACGCCGGGTCCGCTGCCGACGTCGACGATCAGACCGGGCTCCGTGACCTGCCCTGCCAGCCAGGACAGGGCCTGCCGGTACAGCGGTGTGTACAGCTCGGCCTGCGCCTCCAGGTGCGGGGCCATCTCGGACCAGTCGATGTCGGCGTGGTCGTGCGTGTGCCCGTTCCCGTTCCCGTGCTCGTGTCCCTGTCCCTGCTGGTGGGCGGGGCCGTGTGTGTCGTGCTGGTGGTCGTGCGCCATGCCGGTCAGCCTCCCGTTCGCGTATCGCCAGGGTGCGACGACTCGCCGGGCCGGGGCAACCGATGTTGCCGCTCCCGCAAAAAAGAGGAGGCCGCCGGGGCCCGGCCCGCAAGGACCGGACCCCGACGGCTCACCCGCGTCACGCGTGCGGGAATCCGCTCACGACAGGGGCGGGTAGGCGTTCTTCATGAGCTCCTGGAACTGCGCGGAGAACCAGGCCCCGGAGATCGGGGCGTCGGGCAGGGCGCCCGACATGCTGTTGCCGTTGCGCTCGTTGCCCGTGTAGGTGGGGTCGCACATCCGGTCGAAGCCCTTGCCGTCCGGGTTCTCGATCAGCTTGCTGGAGCCGTCGGACTCGCCCGGGGGCTTCATCCACACGTACGCGTCGATCCCGGCGGCGGGGCTGGCCTGCGGGCGCTCGCCGAGGCCGGCTTCGGACTGGTTGCACCAGTTGCCGGGGTGGATGCGGCGGTCGTAGCGCCCGCCGTCCACGTAGGTGTTCACGTCGGTCGTCGCGCCCGGTCCGGTGGGCCGGTCGGCGCCGCCCCAGCCGTTGCGGGAGGTGTCGATCAGCATGCCGAGGTTCTGGTCGAAACCGAGCGAGACCAGCTTGTCCCGCATGGCCTGGGCGTAGGACAGCTCGTCGGTGTACTGGTTCCAGTCGACCCAGTCGGACTGGCGCACGGAGGTCCCGTTCACCGAGTCCGTGATCTTGAAGTTCTCCTCCTTCAGGGCGCTGTAGTTGGCGGTGTTGACGATGAAGCCGTGCACGTCGTCGAGGGTCGCCCCCTCGGTGGTGGCGGCGGTCTTGAAGATCTCGGCCGAGGGGCCGAAGTTGCTGTCCCAGCCGAGCCAGCCGTGGTGGCCGGCGTCGACGTAGTTGTAGACGTTGCCGGCGTCGGCGAGCTTGTTCAGGGCGTAGCCGACGCCCTTCTGGTAGTTGCCGTTGGCCTTCATCACGTCGCAGTTCTCCGTGACGGTCGGCCGCCCGGAGACGTTGGTGATCAGGTTGGGCAGCGAGTCGATCTCGACCGTGGTGACGATCCGGAGGCCCGCGTACTTCGAGTCGGAGAGGATCTCGGCGATCGGGTCGATGTACTCGGTCTTGTACCGGTCGATCTCGGTGGGGCCCAGCTCGCCGTTGGAGGCGAGGGCGGAGCAGTCGCGTCCCGGCAGGTTGTAGATGACCAGCTGGACGACCATCTCGCCGGAGCCCTTCTGCTCCAGCGCCGCGTCCAGGTGGTCGCGCAGGCCCATGCCGCCGTTGGCGCCCTCGATGGCCGCGATCCGGTCGAGCCACACACCGGTCGGCTCGTCGGCGATGCGGTCCCCGCCCGGTTCGGCGGCGGCGTGGGCGGACCACTCGGGGTTCACGTAGACCTGGGCGCCGTCATAGGGGTTGTCCACCCGGTCGCCCGGGCCGGTGGGGTCGGTCGGCGGGTCGGTCGGATCGGTGGGCGGGTCGGTGGGGTCGGTCCCGCCGTCGACGTTGCAGGTCACGCCGTTGAGGGTGAAGGTGGCCGGGATCGCGTTGCTGCCGCTGTAGGTGCCCTGGAAGCCGAAGCTCGCCGAACCGCCCGTGGACAGGGTGCCGTTGTAGGACTCGTTGGCCGCGGTGACGGCGGCACCGCTCTGAGTGACCTTCGCGTTCCAGCTGTTGGTGACCTTCTGACTGCCTGCGTAGGTCCATCCCAGCGACCAGTTGGACGTGGCGGCACCGTTGTTGGTGACGGTCACGGCAGCGGTGAATCCGCTTCCCCAGTCGTTCTGCACCTGGTAGTCGACGGTGCAGGCGGCGGCCGCGGCTCCGGCGCTCGCGGAGTGGGCGGCCAGTGCCGTGCCGGAGGCGCCGGCGACCAGGGTGAGGGCGGCGAGCATCGCGGTTCTGGTACGGGTCATGAGTGCGGGTTCCTTCTTTCGTGGGGGTGCTGCTGTCGTCCGGGGACGCGCCCGGGTCGGCGCGGCCCGCTGCCGATCGGCATGGGGGTGCCGTCGTGATCGGAGGTCAGGAACGACCCGCGGGCATGGTGGAACCGCCCGAGGGATGAGCGATCCGGCGCACGGGCCGGCGAGGCGTCGGACACGTAGCGGCCACGGCTGCGGCAACGGCTAAAAGTCCTGAACGCGGGGGGTGGAGCGGGGGGTGGCGCATGAGCGACTCCTTGCAGTTCGGGCGCGCCGTGACGGACGCGTCGACTGGTGGAACCGCTCCCACTGGTGCCAGCGAAGGTAGCGCCAAGTGACGGTAAAGAACAGAGGAGTTACCGACTTTCTCCCCGTCGACCCCGTCGAATCTTTTCGACTGTTCACACATCTTGACCGCACCAGGCACCCTCTCCACTATGGGAGCGCTCCCACTGGTTCAAGGCTTGTTGCTCCTCCCCCACCCCTCCCCGAGCCGCAAGGAGGAACCAGCACCATGCACTCAGGACACAGACCCAGACGCCGCCGCACCGCGCGGCGCTGGTGGACCGCCGCGCTGGCGGCACTCGCGCTCCCCCTCACGATGCTGGGCACAGGTTCGACTCCGGCCCAGGCGGCCGCACTTCAGTGCAGCGTGGACTACAAGACCAACGACTGGGGTGCCGGCTTCACCGCGGAGCTGACGCTGACCAACCACGGCACCGACGCCATCGACGGCTGGACGCTGACCTACTCCTACGCGGGCAACCAGAAGCTCACGAACGGCTGGAACGGCACCTGGTCCCAGTCCGGTCGGAACGTCACCGTGCAGAGCGCCTCGTACAACGCGCGGATCGCCGCCGGGGCCGCCGTCTCCACCGGCGGACAGTTCACGTACAGCGGCAGCAACGCCGCGCCGGCCGACTTCGCGATCAACGGCACCTCCTGCACCGGGGCCCACCAGCCGCCGATCACCGTGCTGACCAGCCCGGAGGCGGGCGCCGTGTACTCGCGGGGCGAGGCGGTGCCGCTGGCGGCCACGGCGGCCGCCGCCGACGGCGCCACGATCAGCAAGGTGGAGTTCTACGACGACGCCACCCTGCTGGGCACCGACACCAGCTCGCCCTACACGTACTCCGCCTCCGGCTTGACCGTGGGCAGTCATTCTCTGGTGGCGAAGGCCTACGACAGCATGGGTGCCTCCGCGGACTCGACCCCGGTCGGCGTCACGGTGGCCGCGGGACCGACCGTGGTCGCCTCTCCGGGCCAACTGGGCGTCCAGCAGGGCGAGTCGGGGACCTACGAGGTCAAGCTCTCGGAACAGCCGACCGCGAACGTGACCGTCACCACCACCCGCGCGAGCGGCAACATGGGCCTGACGCTCACCGGCGGCGCGAGCCTCACCTTCACCCCGTCCAACTGGGACACCGCCCAGTCGGTGACCGTCTCGGCGGACGCCTCCGGCAGCGGTTCGGCGGTCTTCGAGTCGACGGCTCCGGGCCACGGCAAGGCCACGGTCACCGTGACCGAACTGGCGGCGGCGAAGGACTACGACGCCCGCTTCCTGGAGCTGTACGGCAAGATCACCGACCCGGCGAACGGCTACTTCTCACCGGAGGGCATCCCGTACCACTCGGTGGAGACCCTCATCGTCGAGGCGCCGGACCACGGCCACGAGACGACGTCGGAGGCGTACAGCTACCTGCTGTGGCTCCAGGCCATGTACGGCAAGGTGACCGGCGACTGGTCGAAGTTCAACAACGCCTGGGAGATCATGGAGACGTACATGATCCCCACTCACGCCGACCAGCCGACCAACTCCTCCTACAACGCCTCGAAGCCGGCGACCTACGCGCCCGAGCTGGACACGCCGAACGAGTACCCGGCGCCGCTGGACGGCACCGTCTCGGTGGGCGCGGACCCGATCGCCGGTGAGCTGAAGTCGGCGTACGGCACGGACGACGTGTACGGCATGCACTGGCTCCAGGACGTCGACAACACCTACGGCTACGGCAACTCGCCCGGCAACTGCGAGGCGGGCCCCTCGGACACCGGGCCCTCCTACATCAACACCTTCCAGCGCGGCGCGCAGGAGTCGGTGTGGGAGACGGTGCCGCAGCCGACCTGCGACGCCTTCAAGTACGGCGGGAAGAACGGCTACCTGGACCTGTTCACCGGTGACGCCTCCTACGCCAAGCAGTGGAAGTTCACCAACGCCCCGGACGCCGACGCGCGCGCCGTGCAGGCCGCGTACTGGGCGGACATCTGGGCCGGGGAGCAGGGCAAGAGCGACGAGATCTCCGCGACCCTGGACAAGGCCGCGAAGATGGGCGACTACCTGCGCTACGCCATGTTCGACAAGTACTTCAAGAAGATCGGCGACTGCGTCGGACCGTCGGCCTGCCCGGCGGGCACCGGCAAGGACTCCTCGATGTACCTGCTGTCCTGGTACTACGCCTGGGGCGGCGCGGTGGACACCTCGGCGGGCTGGGCCTGGCGCATCGGCTCCAGCCACACCCACGGCGGCTACCAGAACCCGCTGGCCGCGTACGCGCTGAGCACCGACGCCGACCTGAAGCCGAAGTCGGCGACGGGCCAGTCCGACTGGGCCAAGTCCCTGGACCGGCAGGTGGAGTTCTACCGCTGGCTGCAGTCCGACGAGGGTGCCATCGCGGGCGGCGCGACCAACAGCTGGGCGGGACGCTACGCGACGCCGCCGGCCGGTACGCCGACCTTCTACGGCATGTACTACGACGAGAAGCCGGTGTACCACGACCCGCCGTCCAACCAGTGGTTCGGCTTCCAGGCGTGGTCCATGGAGCGGGTCGCCGAGTACTACCAGCAGAGTGGTGACGCCGACGCCAAGGCTGTCCTGGACAAGTGGGTCGACTGGGCGCTGTCGGAGACGACCGTCAACCCGGACGGCACCTTCCGGATCCCGTCGACGCTCCAGTGGGCGGGGCAGCCCGACACCTGGAACGCCTCGACCCCGGGTGACAACGGCGACCTGCACGTCACGGTGGCGGACTACACCAACGACGTCGGCGTGGCGGCGGCGTACGCCAAGACCCTGACGTACTACGCCGACCGCTCGGGCGACACGGAGGCGGCCTCGACCGCCAAGGCGCTGCTCGACGGCATGTGGGAGAACAACCAGGACGCGCTCGGCATCGCCGTCCCGGAGACCCGCGCCGACTACAACCGGTTCGACGACGGGATCTACGTCCCGAGCGGCTGGAGCGGCACCATGCCGAACGGCGACACGGTCGACGCGTCGTCGACCTTCGCCTCGATCCGGTCCTTCTACCAGGACGACCCGGCGTGGTCGAAGATCGAGAGCTATCTCCAGGGCGGTGCCGCGCCCACGTTCACGTACCACCGGTTCTGGGCCCAGGCGGACATAGCCCTCGCCATGGGTTCGTACGCGGAGCTACTGGAATAGCCCCCGCGAAGCGCTCCGCGGGTTGGGCGGTTCGTTTTCGGCTGCCGGCCGTGTGTGGCTGGTCGTGCAGTTCCCCGCGCCCCTGACGGGGCGCCGGGCACCGTCTCTTCCCCCGGTAGCGCTTGACGGCTCCGCGTGCACGGTCTCGTCACCGGACGACGAGACCACCTGACCGGGCGACCCCAGCCCACGCCTGGGGTCGCCCGGTCCTCGCATGTGTTCTGTTCCTGACGGAAGGACGGTTCCCCACCGTGCGAAGAACCCGGATCCTGACCGTATTGCCGGCCCTCGCGGCCGGCCTCCTGGCGGGCAGCCCGCCCGCGGCGCTGGCCGCCGATCCAGCGCCGCGGACGGCCGCCTCCGCCGACAGCTACACCTGGAGGAACGCCCGCATCGACGGGGGCGGCTTCGTCCCCGGCATCGTCTTCAACCGGGCCGAGAGGGACCTGGCCTACGCCCGCACCGACATCGGCGGCGCCTACCGCTGGCAGGAGGAGTCCCACACCTGGACGCCGCTCCTGGACCACGTCGGCTGGGACGACTGGGGGCACACGGGCGTGGTCAGTGTCGCCTCCGACGCGGTCGAGCCCGACCGGGTGTACGCGGCGGTCGGCACGTACACCAACGACTGGGACCCGACGAACGGAGCGGTGCTGCGCTCCGCCGACCGGGGCGCGAGCTGGGAGAAGACGGACCTGCCGTTCCAGCTGGGCGGCAACATGCCGGGCCGCGGCATGGGCGAGCGCCTGGCCGTCGACCCGCACGACAACGACGTGCTGTACCTGGGCGCGCCCAGCGGCCACGGCCTGTGGCGGTCCACCGACGCGGGCGTCACCTGGTCCGAGGTGACGGCCTTCCCGAACCCCGGGAACTACGCACAGGACCCGAGCGACACGTCCGGCTACGCCTCCGACAACCAGGGCATCACCTGGGTCACCTTCGACGAGTCCACGGGCGGCGGCGCGGGCACGGCGACGGGAACCGTCTACGTCGGGGTCGCGGACAAGGAGAACGCGGTCTACCGCTCGACCGACGCGGGCGCGACCTGGGAGCGGCTCGCCGGCCAGCCCACGGGCTACCTGGCCCACAAGGGCGTGCTGGACGCCGAGAACGGCTACCTGTACCTCGCCTACAGCGACACGGGCGGCCCGTACGACGGCGGCAAGGGCCGGCTGTACCGGTACGCGACGGCGACCGGTACCTGGACGGACATCAGCCCGGCCGCGGAGGCGGACACCTACTACGGCTTCAGCGGCCTGACCGTCGACCGTCAGCACCCGGGGACGGTGATGGCGACCGCGTACAGCTCGTGGTGGCCGGACACACAGATCTTCCGCTCGACGGACAGCGGCGCGACGTGGTCCCAGGCGTGGAGCTACACCGCCTACCCGGACCGCGAGAACCGCTACACGATGGACGTGTCCTCGTCCCCGTGGCTCACCTGGGGCGCGAACCCGACACCGCCCGAGCAGACCCCGAAGCTGGGCTGGATGACGGAGGCGCTGGAGATCGACCCGTTCGACTCGGACCGGATGATGTACGGCACGGGCGCCACGATCTACGGCACGGAGAACCTGACGAACTGGGACGACGAGGGCGGCACGTTCGCCGTCGAACCGATGGTGCGCGGCCTGGAGGAGACGGCGGTCAACGACCTGGCCTCCCCTCCGTCGGGTGCCCCGCTGCTGAGCGCCCTGGGTGACGTCGGCGGCTTCCGGCACACCGGCCTGACCGAGGTCCCGTCGATGATGTACACCTCGCCGAACTTCACCTCCACGACGAGTCTGGACTTCGCGGAGGAGAACCCGGACGTCGTCGTCCGGTCGGGCAACCTCGACGCGGGCCCCCACATCGCGTTCTCCACGGACAACGGTGCCAACTGGTTCGGGGGCACCGACCCGTCGGGGGTCAGCGGCGGCGGCACGGTCGCGGCGGGCGCGGACGGCAGCCGCTTCGTGTGGAGCCCGGAGGGCACGGGCGTGCAGTACACGACCGGATTCGGTACGTCCTGGCAGGCGTCGACCGGCATCCCGGCGGGCGCTGTCGTCGAGTCCGACCGGGTGGACCCCGCGACCTTCTACGGCTTCAAGTCCGGGAAGTTCTACGTCAGTACGGACGGCGGCGCGACCTTCACGGCCTCGGCGGCGACCGGCCTGCCCGCCGGTGACAGCGTCCGCTTCAAGGCGCTGCCGGGCGGGGAGGGCGACGTCTGGCTGGCGGGCGGTGCGACGGACGGCCCGTACGGTCTGTGGCACTCGACGGACGGCGGAGAGACCTTCGCCGAGCTGCCCGGTGTCGACGCGGCGGACACCGTCGGCTTCGGCAAGGCGGCCCCGGACGCCTCCTACCAGACCCTGTTCACCAGCGCGGAGATCGGCGGCGTGCGCGGCATCTTCCGCTCCACGGACGAGGGCGCGACCTGGACCCGCGTCAACGACGACGCCCACCAGTGGGGCTGGACCGGCGCCGCCATCACCGGCGACCCGCGGGTCTACGGCCGGGTGTACGTGGCGACCAACGGCCGGGGTGTCGTCTACGGCGACACGGCAGGAGGAGACAGCGGCACCGATCCGGGGCCGGGACCCGACCCGACGCCCACCGGAGCCTGCGAGGTGGAGTACACGGTCACGAACCAGTGGTCGGGCGGCTTCCAGGCGGACGTACGGCTCACCAACACCGGCACGTCGGGATGGAACGGCTGGTCCCTCGACTGGTCGTTCCCCGGCGACCAGAGGGTGACCCAGATGTGGAACGCCGAACACACCCGGTCCGGCGCCACGGTGACGGCGAGCAACGTCGCCTGGAACACCGGCGTGGCCCCCGGCGCCTCGGTGACCTTCGGCTTCACGGCAAGCTGGTCGGGGACCAACGCGGAGCCGTCCTCGTTCGCGCTGGGCGACCAGGTCTGCGAACGAACATGAACGTCCGGGAGGGCGCGTCCGGCGGCGCGCCCTCCCGGCTCCGTGACCAGTGCGCCCGTTTCGCGCCCTTGTGGCCCAGCTGCGCTTCTTCGACCGTTGTGTCAGTGGGAGTGGTCGGCGAGGACAGGGGGCGTCGCATGGCGCGAAGGTGGGAGGGTCCGGCGGGGCGGCTGCTGCTCGGGCTGGCGGTGCTGCTGGACCGGACGGTCACGGGCAAGGCCGCGAAGAGGCGGCTCCAGCACTGCCGGGACGCCGCTCTGCGCGCCGCGTACCGGCGGGGCGTACCGGTGGAGGTGCTCGCCTCCCGGACGCGGCTGACGCAGAGGTGGGTCAGGACGGTGGTCACCGGCGGGAAGCCCCCACCGGTGGACGAGGCCGCGTGAGGGTCAGGGCGTGTAGACCGACGGGCGCGGAGCCGTCGGCATGCCGTTGCCTATGAAGAAGCTCGGGTGCGGGGGCTGGTTGTAGGCCGTGTTCTGCCAGGCCAGGGCGGTGCGGTACTGGGTGTCGTGGAGGAGGGTCGTGATGCGGGTGTCCGTGTCGTACGGGGTGGAGTAGATGCGCAGGGCCGTGTTGTTCGACGTGCGCCAGACGACCTCCTCGCGCCAGTCGCCGAGGATGTCTCCGGCGAGGACCGGGGTGGCCTTGGTGCCGTTGTTCGACGCGACGCCGGAGCCGGTGAGCAGGCGGGTGTCGCCGGACGTGCCGTACTTGTCGATACGGGTGCCGTCGAGGAGTTCGCGGACGGTGTCTCCGTCCCACCAGGACAGGAAGTTGGCGCTGGAGGGCTTGCGGCCGTTCACCACCGTGCCCCTGGGGTTGCGGATGCCGCTCTCGGCGGACGACCAGGACTCGGCGCCCGCGCTGCCCGCCCAGATGTCCCCGGAGACGCCACGGCCGTTGTCGCCGCTCGCGCCGGTGGACCAGAGGATCTGGCCGGTGCGGGCGTCGGCCATCCAGGAGGAGGGCTTCGAGCCGTCCTCGTCGACCTTGAACTCCTCCAGACCCGCACGGGACGGGTCGAGGTCGCCGACGTGCATGGCGTCGCCGTGGCCGTTGCGGGTGGTCCACAGGGCGTAGCCGTTGTCGTCGACGGCCATCGCGCCGTAGACGATCTCGTCCCTGCCGTCGCCGTCGACGTCCGCGACGGAGAGCTGGTGGTTGCCCTGGCCGTCGTAGCCCTTGCCGCTGTTGGTGGAGGAGTTGGTGTCGAAGGTCCAGCGGCGGGTGAACCGGCCGTCGCGCCAGTCCCAGGCCGCGATCACCGTGCGGGTGTAGTATCCGCGCGCCATGATCACGGAGGGGCGGGAGCCGTCCAGGTACGCCGTGCCGGCCAGGAAGCGGTCGACGCGGTTGCCGTAGGAGTCGCCCCAGGAGGAGACCGAGCCGCGGGCGGGGACGTAGTCGACGGTGCCCATGGCCCTGCCGGTCCGGCCGTTGAACATGGTGAGGTATTCGGGGCCCGACAGGACGTAGCCGCCGGAGTTGCGGTAGTCGGCGGACGAGCTGCCGATGACCGCGCCGGTGCCGTCCCTGGTGCCGTCCGCGGTCTTCATGGCGACCTCGGCCTGGCCGTCGCCGTCGTAGTCGTACACCTGGAACTGGGTGTAGTGGGCGCCGGAGCGGATGTTGCGGCCCAGGTCGACGCGCCACAGGCGGGTGCCGTCGAGGCGTATGCCGTCGACGATCGTGTTGCCGGTGTAGCCGGACTGGGAGTTGTCCTTGGCGTTGGTCGGCTGCCACTTGAGGACGAGGTCGAGGGCGCCGTCGCCGTCGAGGTCGCCGACGGAGGCGTCGTTGGCCTCGTAGGTGTAGGAGACGCCGTCGGGGGTGGTGCCGCCGGAGGGCGGGCTGATCGGTACGTCCTTGTAGCCGGCGCGGAACTGGATGGCGTGGACGGAGTCGCCCTGCTCGGTGCCGTTCACGACCGCGCGGACGGTGTAGTCGGCGTGCGAGGGGGCGCCGGCGTGGAAGTAGGTGGTGGAGCCAGTGATGGGACTGGAGTTGACCTTCGTGCCGGCCCGGTAGACGTTGAACGCGACGTTGTCCGGGTCGGTGCCCAGCCAGCGCCAGCCGACCAGGTTGCCGTCGCCGGTGTGGACGCTGACGACGCCCCGGTCCAGGGCCTCCACCTGGCGCGCGGTGGCGGCCTCGGCGGTGTCGGGGGCCAGGGTGGTCAGGCCGGCGCCGAGGAGCCCGGCGGCGATGAGGGCCGCGGCCGGGGCGAGACGGCGTCTGCGGTGCGTGTGGGGCGCGCAGGGGCGGGTGTGGGGGTGCCTCACGTGACGAACCTCCTGGAGGGCGGATGGATTCCGTCTCCCAGTCGCCGCCCGGCGCCGCCGGGTTGCCGCCCTCGCCCTACGGCTTCCGGAACGCCGCGAGCGTGAAGACCGGGTCGGGCCGGGGCCGGTCCTGGTGAGGCAGGGCCGCCAGCCGCGCCGCGAACTCCTCCGCGAGCGGCGCGCCCGGCGGCAGCGTGACGAACCAGCCGCGCCGCAGGTCCGCCACCGTCCGGCGGGGGCTGCGGCCCTGGCCGTGGCCGGTGAAGCGGGCCATACCCACGGGGAGCAGCCCGTGCTCGCGGGCGTACTCCTCGACCAGGTGGGCGGCGTCGTGCGCGGTGCTGGGCGGGCGGGCGGCGAGCACGGCGTCGATGTCGCTGCCCACGTTGTGCGAGGCGCCTTTGTCCACCGTGGTCACGTACACCCCGCCGGGCCGCAGCACGCGGGCGCACTCGCCGACGATCGCCCGTGTGTTCCGGGCGCCGCCCGCGAGGTGCAGCAGCCAGACGCTGGTGACGGCGTCGAACTCCCCGCCCGCAAAGGGCAGTCGGCGGCTGTCGGCCAGCGCGACGGCCCCGGGCAGCCGGGCGTCGGCACGGCGGGCCATGGCGGGGACGAGGTCGACGCCGGTCACCCGGAGGCCGTCGCGTCCGGCCGCGATCCGCCGGGTGACGATGCCGGTGCCACACCCCACGTCGAGCAGGCGGCGGGCCTGCCGCGGCAGCAGGCTCAGTACGGCCCGCGCGGCCGCCGCGGCCCGGGGCTCGCCGCCGCGGGACTCGTCGTACCGCTCCGCTTCCTTGTCGTAGTCGAGCACACCGTCAGTGTGCCCCGTGACCGGCGGCCAGGTCCTCCACCCTGCGGGCGAGCTCGATGTCCTTCTCGGTGACGGCGCCGCCCGCGCTGTGGGTGTGCACGGCGAGGGCGACCGTGTTGTAGCCGAGGGTCAGGTCGGAGTGGTGGTCGAGCTCCTCCTGCACCTGGGCGACGTGGACGACCATCGCGGCCGCCGCGAAGTGCGAGCCGAGCCGGTAGGAGCGGGTGAGGCGGCCGGCGTCGATCGACCAGCCGGGCAGCCCGGCCAGGCGCTCCTCGACCTCCTGCGACGACAGCGGTTCGACGGGCATGTGCTGCGCTCCTTCGCTGGTGCTGCTCGACGGACGGATCGGCTCCAGCGTGCCACAGCGCGGCCGCTCCGGCGCGGCCCGGCGTCGACTACCGTGCTGGGCATGACCGCACTCATGTCCGGTACCGCCCCCGCCACCGACCGGGGCGTGGGCCCCCTGCTGCGGGCCTGGCGGGAGCGGCGCCGGGTCAGCCAGCTGGAGCTGGCGCTGCGCGCCGACTCCTCCGCCCGCCACATCAGCTTCGTCGAGACGGGCCGCTCCCGGCCGAGCGAGGAGATGGTGCTGCGCCTCGCCGAGCACCTGGACGTCCCCGTGCGCGAGCGCAACGCGCTGCTGCTCGCGGCCGGTTACGCCCCGCGCTACCCGGAGACCCCGCTGGACGACCCCGCGCTCGGCGCCCTGCGCGAGGGCATGGAACGGCTGATCCGGGGCTACGAGCCGTATCCGGCGCTGGTCGTCGACGGGACGTACCGGGTGCTGGCGGCCAATCGGGGGATCACGATGCTGATGGACGGCGTCGCGGAGCACCTGCTCGCACCGCCGCTGAACGCCATCCGGCTGACGCTGCACCCGGAGGGACTGGCGCCGCGCATCCGCAACCTGCGCGAGTGGCGCGGCCACTTGCTGGAGCAGATGGGACGGCAGATCGCCCTGCACCGCTCGCAGCCGCTGCGGGAGCTGTACGACGAGGTGGCGGCGTACCCGGTGCCGGAGACCGCGCCGGGCGGCGAGCCGGAGGAACCGGTGCCGTACTTCGCGCTGCCGATGCAGATCGAGCACCAGGGAAACGTCCTGTCGTTCATCTCGTCCATCTCCACCTTCAACACCCCGATGGACGTGACGGTCGCCGAGCTGGCCATCGAGACGCTGCTCCCGGCCGACCCGGCGACGGTCAAGTACCTTCACACACTGCTTCCCTGACCCTGTCTCAGGGCCGCGTACTGGAGCAGCGCGAACCCGGTCACGACGACGGCCTGGAGCACCGTCCACACCGCTCCGGCCGTGGTGGGCGTGAGCCAGAGCGCGAGCGCGACGAGGCTGACGGCCGCCCAGGCCAGGTTGGCCTCGACGACGGCCCGGACCGCGAGCGCGGGAGGCCGGAGGCGGGCGGCCAGCAGGCCCACGCACCCGGCGTACACCGCGAGGAAGGCGCCGAGGGCGAGAAGCAGGCCGGAGCCGGCGCCGAACCAGCGGCCGAGCGGGCCGGAGAGCGCGAGGTAGGCGAGCGCGTTGGCGCCGGTCACCACCGCGTCGAGGGCCAGGAAGCGGCGGAGCATCAGCCGGGGCTCGGCCGTACGGGCGAGTGCGGCAAGCTGGTGCGTGGACATGACGAGTCACCCTCCGTCGGGTCGGACATGCTGGGGTGGGCCGGGTTCCGGGCCGGAGTGCGCCGGACCGGAACCCGGTGGCTCCACGATCCCGCCCCGCACGGGCCCGGTCGATTACCCGCCGGGTAATGCGTCCGGCACCCGCCGGGTTTGGCGTCCGGTCCGAGAAAGATCCACGAACACCCCTGTGAGACTGACAGAGGAACATGACAGACTGCGATGAGACTTGGGCGCGTTGGGGAGGCGTGGCGTGAGCGAGCGGCGGGCCGCACCCACCGTGGGCCAGGTGGTCCTCGGCAGACGGCTGCAGGAACTGCGGGAGACGGCGGGACTCAAGCGCGAGGAGGCCGCCAAGGTGCTCCGCGTGGCCCCGGCGACCGTGCGGCGCATGGAAATGGCCGAGGTCGCGCTGAAAATACCGTACGTCCAGATACTGCTGACGGCGTACGGAGTCGGCTCCGACGAGGTCGCGGCCTTCGTCGCGCTCGCCGAGGACGCGAACCAGCCGGGCTGGTGGCAGCGGTACCACGACGTGCTGCCGGACTGGTTCAGCCTGTACGTGAGCCTGGAGGGCGCCGCGCGGATCGTCCGGTCCTACGAGCCGCACTTCGTGCCCGGGCTGCTGCAGACCGAGGACTACGCGCGCTCGGTCCTGGAGGCCGGGACGATCGGCAACGCGGGCGCGGACGCGGTGGAGCGGCACGTGTCCCTGCGCATGGAGCGACAGCGGCTCCTGGACCGCCCGGACCCGCCCCACCTGTGGGTGGTGATGGACGAGACGGTGCTGAAGCGGCCGGTGAGCATCCACGGCCGGGTGATGCGCGAGCAGCTGGACAAGCTGCTGGAGTTCGCCGCGCGGGACCGGGTGACGCTCCAGGTCGCCGAGTTCGAGGACGGGCCGCACCCCGGGACGTACGCGCCGTTCACCCTGTTCCGCTTCGCGGAGCCGGAGCTGCCCGACATGGTCTTCACCGAGTACCTGACGGGCGCCCTGTACCTGGACTCCCGCACCGAGGTCTCGGCGCACCTGGAGGTCCTGGACCACATGACGGCGCGCGCCGCCTCGACCCAGCGCACCGAGAAGATCCTGCGCGAGTACCGCGAGAACTTCTGACCGGCGACGACCTGCCACCCGGCCCCTGAGGAGACGACACCGCATGACCGGATCCGAGCCCGCGCCCCTCGACACCAGCAGGCCGCACCCGGCCCGGGTCTACGACTGGTGGCTGGGCGGCAAGGACAACTACCCGGTGGACGAGGAGCTGGCCCGCCGGATCCTCGCGGCGGACAGCACGGCGGTGCGCGGGGCACGCGCGAACCGGCGGTTCATGCACCGGGCGGTGCGTACCCTCGCCGAGGCCGGGATCCGCCAGTTCCTTGACATAGGCACCGGCATCCCCACCGAGCCGAACCTGCACCAGGTGGCGCAGGCGGTGGCCCCCGAGTCGCGGGTCGTCTACGCCGACAACGACCCGATCGTCCTCAGGCACGCCGAGGCGCTGCTGCACGGCTCGGCGGAGGGCGCCACCGAGTACGTCCACGCGGACGTCCGGGACCCGGACCTGATCCTGCGGCTGGCGGGCGAGTGCCTGGACTTCGGCCGGCCCGTCGCCCTGTCGCTGGTGGCCCTGACCCACTACCTCGGCGACGCGGCCGACGGCGACGACGCGCACGGCCTGCTCAAGCGGTACAAGGACGTGCTCGCACCGGGCAGCCACCTGGTCCTCTCGCAGGTCACGCCCGATCTGAACCCGGAGGCGGTGGGGAGGGCCGCGGAGCTGTTCGCCCGCGGCGGCACGCCCTTCCACCCGCGCTCCCTCCCCGAGTTCGCGCGCTTCTTCGACGGTCTGGAGCTGCTGGGCCCCGGCATCATCCCGGTCACCGGCTGGCGGCCGGACCCGGAGGACGTGGCGGCCCAGACGGAGGGCATCGTGCCGGTGTACGCGGGGGTGGCCCGCAAGCCCTGACCCGACGGTGCGCGCACACCCCGCCACGGCCGTCCGGCGGCCCGCCCCCTGACCCGTACGGGCGCCGCGAACAGGTGCGCTCCCGCGCCCGGCCCTAGGTTCGTGAACCAGGGCCTGGCGAGCACCCGGGACCGGGAGAGCAAGGGAGCGCACGTGACCGACACGCGGACACCGCCCACCGAGCCGGGCGCGGCGCTGCTGCGCGCGGGACGGTTCTTCCGGCCGGGCACCGCCGCACCCGACCTGCACAGCATCGGGCTGGTCGGCGGGCGGGAGTCGGACGCCTTCTACCGGGACCGCTGGAGCCACGACAAGGTCGTGACGTCGACGCACGGCGTGAACTGCACGGGTTCGTGCCGGTGGAACGTGTACGTCAAGGACGGCATCATCACCTGGGAGACCCAGGCCACGGACTATCCGTCGGTCGGTCCCGACCGCCCCGAGTACGAGCCCCGCGGCTGCCCCCGGGGCGCGGCGTTCTCCTGGTACACCTACTCCCCCACCCGGGTGCGCTACCCGTACGTGCGCGGGGTGCTCCTGGAGATGTACCGGGAGGCGAAGGCCCGGCTGGCGGACCCGGTACTGGCGTGGGCCGACGTCCAGGGCGACCCGGAGCGCCGCGCCCGCTACCAGCGGGCGCGCGGCAAGGGCGGCCTGGTGCGGGCGAGCTGGGACGAGGCGGTCGAGATGATCGCCGCCGCGCACGTGCACACGATCCGCGCCCACGGCCCCGACCGCATCGCGGGCTTCTCCCCCATCCCCGCGATGTCGATGGTGTCCCATGCCGCGGGCGCCCGCTTCCACTCGCTGATCGGCGCCCCGATGCTGTCGTTCTACGACTGGTACGCCGACCTGCCCGTGGCGTCCCCGCAGGTCTTCGGCGACCAGACGGACGTGCCGGAGTCGGGCGACTGGTGGGACGCGGCGTACCTGATCATGTGGGGTACGAACGTGCCGGTGACCCGCACGCCGGACGCGCACTGGATGGCGGAGGCCCGCTACCGGGGGCAGAAGGTGGTCGTGGTCTCGCCCGACTACGCGGACAACACCAAGTTCGCCGACCAGTGGCTGCACCCGCACCCCGGGACGGACGCCGCGCTGGCGATGGCGATGGGGCACGTGGTGCTCAAGGAGTTCTTCGTCGACCGCGTCACCCCGTTCTTCGACGACTACGTGCGGCGCTTCACCGACCTGCCGTTCCTGGTGACGCTGACCGAGCGGGACGGGGCGTACGTGCCGGACAAGTTCCTGCGCGCCGCCGACCTGGGGCAGGGCGGCGACGACGCCCGCTGGAAGACGGTCGTGCTGGACGAGGCGACGGGCCGCGCGGTGGTCCCGAACGGCTCGCTGGGTTTCCGCTGGAACGACGCCGACCGGGGGAAGTGGAACCTGGACCTGGGCGACGTGCACCCCCGGCTGAGCCTGCACGGCCACGAGATGGCCTCGGGCGTGGAAGTGCTCCTCCCTCGCTTCGACACCGAGGGCGGCACACACGGGCAGGGACGCGGCGACGTCCTGCGCCGCGGGGTGCCGGCGACGCGCCTCGGCGGGGCGACGGGACCGCTGGTGACGACCGTCTTCGACCTGCTCCTCGCCCAGTACGGCGTGGCCCGGCCGGAGCTGCCGGGCGACTGGCCGGCGTCGTACGAGGACGCCGAAGCGCCCGCCACCCCGGCCTGGCAGGAGACGCACACCTCGGTCCCGGCGGCGGCCTGTGTCCGCATCGCCCGGGAGTTCGCGCGCACCGCCGAACGCTCCAAGGGGCGCTGCATGATCCTGATGGGCGCGGGCACCAACCACTGGTTCCACTCCGAGACGATCTACCGGGGCTTCCTGGCCCTGCTCCAGCTCACCGGCTGCCAGGGCCGCAACGGGGGCGGCTGGGCGCACTACGTGGGCCAGGAGAAGTGCCGCCCGGTGACCGGCTGGGCGTCGCTGGCCGCCGCGTCGGACTGGTCGCGCCCGCCGCGCCAGGCGATCGGCACCGGGTACTGGTACCTGCACACCGACCAGTGGCGCTACGACCGGTTCCGCGCCGACGTCCTCGCCTCGCCGCTGGGCGAGGGCCGGCTGGCCGGGATGGCGGGCGCGGACTGTCTCGCCCTGTCGGCGCGCACGGGCTGGATGCCCTCGTACCCGACCTTCGACCGCAACCCGCTGGAGCTGGGCGAGAGCTTCGGCGACCCGGTGGCGAACGCGGTGGCCGAACTGCGGGCGGGAACGCTCAAGTTCGCGGGCGAGGACCCGGACGCACCCGGGAACTGGCCGCGGATCGTGACCCTGTGGCGGGCCAACCTGCTCGGTTCGTCCGGCAAGGGCGCCGAGTACTTCACCAAGCACCTGCTGGGCACCCAGTCCTCGCTGCGCGCCGAGGAGGCCGCGCCCGGCGAGCGGCCCCGGGACGTGGTCTGGCACGAGGAGGCGCCCGAGGGCAAGCTCGACCTGCTGCTGTCGCTGGACTTCCGGCACACCTCGTCCACACTGCTGTCCGACGTGGTGCTGCCCGCCGCGACCTGGTACGAGAAGCACGACCTGTCCAGCACGGACATGCACCCCTACGTGCACGCCTTCTCCCCGGCGGTGAACCCGCCGTGGCAGGCGCGCACCGACTTCGACACCTTCAAGGTCCTCGCGGAGAAGCTGAGCGAGCTGGCCGAGGGCCACCTCGGGGTCCGCAAGGACCTGGTGGCGGCGCCGCTCCAGCACGACACCCCCGGGGAGATCGCCCAGCCGGGCGGTGTCGTACGGGACTGGCGGCGCGGGGAGTGCGAGCCGGAGCCCGGGAAGACGATGCCGAGCCTCGTCGTCGTGGAGCGCGACTACACGGCGGTGGGGGCGAAGTTCGCGGCGCTGGGTCCGCTGGTGGAGGCCAAGGGGCTGCCCGCCAAGGGCATCACGCTGCGGCCGGACGAGGAGGTGGCGCGGCTGCGGGACCTGAACGGCACGGTGCGCGGCGGCCCGGCCGACGGGCGCCCGGCGCTGGACACGGCGGTGAAGGCGGCCAACACCATCCTGTCGCTGTCCGGCACCACCAACGGCCGCCTGGCCACCCAGGGTTTCCACACCCTGGAGGCGAAGACCGGGCAGGAGATGGCCCACCTGGCGGCCGAGCACGAGGGCAAGCGGATCACCTACGCCGACACCCAGGCGGCACCGGTACCGGTGATCACCTCTCCGGAGTGGTCGGGCAGCGAGGCGGGCGGGCGGCGCTACACGGCGTTCACGCTCAACACCGAGCACCTCAAGCCGTGGCACACCCTCACCGGGCGGCAGCACTTCTTCGTCGACCACGACTGGATGCACGAGCTGGGCGAGGCGCTGCCCGTGTACCGGCCGCCGCTGGACATGCACCGGCTGTTCGGCGAGCCGCGACTCGGTCCGGACGGGCACCGCGAGGTGACGGTCCGCTACCTCACCCCGCACAACAAGTGGTCCATCCACTCCGAGTACCAGGACAACCTGTTCATGCTGGCGCTGTCCCGGGGCGGTCAGACCATCTGGATGTCCGCCGAGGACGCGGCGGCGATCGGGGTCGCCGACGACGACTGGATCGAGGCGGTCAACCGCAACGGCGTGGTGGTGGCCCGCGCGATCGTCTCGCACCGCATGCCGCCCGGCACGGTCTTCATGCACCACGCCCAGGAACGCACGGTCAACGTCCCGCTCACGGAGACGACCGGGAAACGCGGCGGCGTCCACAACTCGCTCACCCGTCTGCTCCTCAAGCCGACCCATCTCATCGGCGGCTACGCCCAGTTGTCCTGGGCGTTCAACTACCTGGGCCCGACGGGCAACCAGCGCGACGAGGTGACGGTGATCCGGCGCCGCTCCCAGGAGGTCGAGTACTGATGCGCCCGATGGCCCAGGTCGCGATGGTCATGAACCTCGACAAGTGCATCGGCTGCCACACCTGTTCGGTGACCTGCAAGCAGGCGTGGACCAACCGGCGGGGCATGGAGTACGTCTGGTTCAACAACGTCGAGACCCGCCCGGGACAGGGCTATCCGCGCCGCTACGAGGACCAGGAGAAGTGGCGGGGCGGCTGGGAGCTGAACCGGCGCGGCGCGCTGAGACTGAAGGCGGGCGGCCGGTTCAAGAAGCTCGCCGGGATCTTCTCCAACCCGCGGCTCCCGGAGATCAAGGACTACTACGAGCCCTGGACGTACGACTACAAGAACCTCACCGACGCCCCCCTCGGCACCGACTACCCCGTCGCGCGGCCGGTCTCGCAGCTCGACGGCAAGCCGATGAAGATCGGCTGGTCCTCGAACTGGGACGACAGCCTGGGCGGCGCCCCCGCCTACGGCGACCTGGACCCGATGGTGGAGCGCACGCGTCAACAGGCATCGGAGAAGGTGCGGTTCGCGTACGAAGAGACCTTCATGTTCTACCTGCCGCGCATCTGCGAGCACTGCCTGAACCCGTCGTGTGTGGCGTCGTGCCCGTCGGGGGCGATGTACAAGCGCTCGGAGGACGGCATCGTCCTGGTCGACCAGGACCGCTGCCGGGGCTGGCGGATGTGCGTGACCGGATGCCCGTACAAGAAGGTGTACTTCAACCACCGCACCGGCAAGGCGGAGAAGTGCACCTTCTGCTACCCGCGCATCGAGGCCGGTCAGCCCACGGTCTGCTCGGAGACCTGCGTGGGCCGGCTCAGGTACCTGGGCGTGGTCCTCTACGACGCCGACAAGGTGACCGAGGCCGCCGAGACACCGGACGAACACGACCTGTACGAGGCGCAGTTGGGCGTCTTCCTCGACCCGGAGGACCCGGAGGTGCGGCGGGCCGCAGAGGAGGCGGGGATCCCGTTCGACTGGATCGAGGCGGCCCGCCGCTCCCCTGTGCACGCGCTGGTCAGCAGGTACAGGGTCGCGCTGCCCCTGCATCCCGAATACCGCACGATGCCGATGGTCTGGTACATCCCGCCGCTGTCGCCGGTGGTGGACGCGCTGACGGAGACCGGGCACGACGGCGAGGACGCTGACAACCTGTTCGGCGCGATCGACACGCTGCGCATCCCGCTGGAGTACCTGGCCGAGCTGTTCACCGCGGGAGACACCGGGCCGGTGCGGGCGTCGCTGGAGAAGCTCGCCGCGATGCGGGCCCACATGCGGTCGGTCAACCTCGGCGAGGACCCCGACCCGGCCGTCTGCGCGGGCGTCGGCATGCGCCCCGAGGAGGTCGAGGAGATGTACCGGCTGCTGGCGATCGCCAAGTACGAGGAGCGGTACGTGATCCCGACGGCGGCCGTCGGGGACGCGCACCGGCTGGAGGCGTCCGCCCTGCCGGACACGTGCAGCCTGGACACCGACGGCGGCCCCGGCATGGGCGGCGACGGGCCGTTCGGCCAGGACTCGGGACGCAAACGGCTGCCGCTGGTGCCTGTGGAGAACTTCCACATCCTGCGCAGGCGGCAGACCGCGGACGACGAGAGGGAGGTCTGAACCGATGCCCGGCTTCGAGGTGCTGTACCAGGCGGCGGCGCTCTGTCTGACGTATCCCGACGACGACTTCCGCGCCCGGCTGCCGCTGCTGCGCGAGGCGGCGCCGCAACTGCGCGGCTTCACCGACCACGCGGCGGCGACCGGGCAGAGTGAACTCCAGGCGCACTACGTCGAGGTCTTCGACTTCAAGAACCGGCACAGCCTGTACCTGAGCTGGTGGACCGACGGCGACACCCGCAACCGAGGGATGTCCCTGGTCCGCTTCAAGGAGCTGTACCGCGCCCACGGCCTGGAGTTCACCGGCGAGGAGCTGCCGGACTTCCTGCCCGCGGTCCTGGAGTTCGTCTCCCGCACCGGGAACATGGGGATGCTCACCGAGCACCGCGACGCCCTGGACCAGCTGCGCGCCCGGCTCACCGCCTTCGGCACGCCCTACGCGTGCGTCCTGGACGCCGTGTGCGCCACCCTGCCGCCCGCACCCTCCGGAGCCCGCCGATGAACGTCTTCCTGTGGGGCGTGCTGCCCTACGCCGCCTTCGCGCTGCTGATCGCGGGCCTCGTCTGGCGGCACCGCTACGACCGCTTCGGCTGGACGACCCGCTCCTCGCAGGTCTACGAGTCGAAGCTGCTGAACATCGCCTCGCCGGTCTTCCACTACGGCATCCTGTTCGTGCTCGCCGGCCATCTGATCGGCCTGTTCATCCCGGCGTCCTGGACGCAGTCGATCGGCATCAGCGAGCACGCGTACCACCTGTTCTCGCTCTACGGCGGCACGTTCTCCGGCGTTCTCGCGGTCGCCGGGATCGGCATCCTGATCTACCGGCGCCGCACCAACGCCCCCGTCTTCCGGGCCACCACGGCCAACGACAAGCTCATGTACGTCTTCCTGCTCGGCGCCCTGCTCCTGGGCATGATCGCCAAGCTGTCCGACACCTCGGGCAACGGCTACGACTACCGGAGCACCATCGCGCCCTGGTCGCGCAGCCTGTTCACGCTGAACCCGAAGACGGAGCTGATGGCCGGCGTCCCGGTGCTGTACCACGTGCACGCGGTGGTCGGGATGGTGCTGATCGCCCTGGTGCCCTACACCCGCCTGGTGCACATGTTCAGCGCGCCCCTGCAGTACCTGACCCGCCCGTACGTGGTCTACCGGTCGCGCGACCCCAGGCAGCTGGGGCCGCGCCCGGACCGGCGGGGCTGGGAGCGCGCGGGCTCCTGACCCGCGCGGCTACCTCCCCGTCGTGAGTTCCGGGCGCAGCATCAGCGCGCGGAGCTGCTCACGGGTCAGGGGCGGGGTCCGCAGCAGGGGGCCGAGCCGTCCGTGGCCGCGGTATCCGGCGCTGTCGCGGACGAACAGGGCCCGGCCGTCGGGGAGGACGAGCCGGCCGGTGAGTTCCTCGCCCCACTCCGGGCCGTCCTCGTTCCGCTCCCGCGGCTGCCGCCAGATGGTCAGCACCCGGCCGCCGGTCAGTTCCTCGCGCACGCAGTCGGTGCGCGGGGGCTCGGTCCCGCTCGGCGCACAGAGGTCGTGGGCGGGGTCCAATCCGTCGGGGAACTTGGCCTCCAGGTACTTCCGGTCGTGCAGGGCGACCCCGAGGTAGCCGACGCCGTCTCCCCGGCGGACGGCGTACCAGCCGTCCAGAGCGCCGTGGGACTCCCCGCTGGTGGCGGCGTCCAGATCCGCGTCCTTCAGCAGCACGGCCAGGGAGATCTCCTCGGCCTCTCCGGCACCGGCCGGCAGCAGCCCCGCGAGCCGCCGCTCCCGCCCGGAGCCACCGGTCAGCTCGGTGTGCGCCGGAGCTGCGGTGGAAGGGGCGCCGGTGGCGGACGCCCGGTCCGCCCCGCCCGAGGGGACGGCGGACACGGTGAACAGCGCGCCGGCCAGGACGGCCAGCGCCCCGCCGGCGACCGCCGCGCGGCGCCTGCGGCGCACTCCGGCCGCCGCTGCGAACACCGCCGCCGTGCCGAACGAGGGACCGCCGGCCCCCTCCACGGCGCGGGCGAGCAGGTCGCGCACGTCGTCGTCCATGGCGTCGCTCATACGAGTTCCTTCCCCATCTCGGCCCGGAGAGCCGCCAGCCCGCGGGCCGTGTGGCTCTTCACCGTGTTCTCCCGCATTCCGAGCACCGCGGCGGTCGCCTCGACGCTCTGGTCCTCCCAGTAGCGCAGCACCAGCACGGCCCGCTGCCGCGGTGTGATGCGGGCCAGCGCCTCCCGGACCACCATCCCGGTCTCCGAGTCGGACTCGGGAGCGGCCCGTTCGGGCACCTCCCCGTACGCGTGCTCGCGCCGCCAGAACCGGCGTCTGCCCTCGATGAAGGTGTTGAACAGCGTCTTGCGGGCGTACGCCTCGATGTTGTCCAGCTTCTGCAGGCGCCGCCGGCCGAGCACCACCTTGACCAAGGTGGTCTGCACCAGGTCCTCCGCCTCGTGGCGGTTGCCGCACATCAGGTAGGCGCTCCTGAAGAGCGCCAGGCGTCTGTCCCGGACGAAGGCGTGCAGCGCGTCCTCACCGTGATCCACCCCACTCCCCTTTCCCCAGCCGCCCCCGCGGACGGTCTCACCGTTCAAGTGCGGTGGCCCGCCCCTCCGGTTGCGGCTCGGCCGGCCGAATCCGGGGCGGAAAAGGCGGCGGACGCCGCAACGTCCCGCTCCGGCCACCGCATTGAGAGGGAGTACGGACGTCCGACACGAGAACACAGCGGGAGATCCCACCATGAGCGGAATACGCGTACGAACGAGAACCGCCGTCGCGGTCCTGGCCCTGGCCGCGGTCACCGTACCGGCCGCCACGGCGCACGCCGGTGCCCGATGGTCCGCCGCGGACCTGACGGGCGTGGGCCACGCGGCGCTGACCGGCGTCACCAGGGTGGACGGCGACACCACCTGGGCCTACGGGGTCAAGGTCCGCCAGGAGGGCAAGGTCCAGCCCAGGACGCCGCTGCTGCTGGCCCGCGACGACGACGAGAGGTCCTGGCGGGAGATCCCGATGCCGGCGTTCGCCGACCGCTCCAACCAGATCAGCGCGATCGACGCCGTGTCCCAGGAGGACGCCTGGGCGGTCGGCCTGTACGAGGAGTCGCGCGGGGCCTTCCTCACCCAGCACTGGGACGGCACCGGGTGGCGGGTGGTCGACGCGCCGGCGCCGGAGGGGATCCGGCTCGCCGGTGCGGGACTGCTGGACGTGTCGGCACGGGCCTTTGACGACGTGTGGGCGGCCGGCTGGCTCATCGTCGTCGACAGCGAGGTGCCCGACCCGGACAAGCCCGGAGGGACGATCCAGGAGACGCACGCGGAGGCGATGCTCCAGCACTGGGACGGCGAGGCGTGGCACCTCGTGCCCGTGCCGGACGCCACCTCGCTGTGGACGTACTCCGTCACCGCCCTCGCCGACGACGACGTGTGGGTCTCCGGCCACACCTCCGACGACCGGCCCGCGATGCTGCACTACGACGGCACTTCCTGGTCCCGCGTACCGGTCCCCTACGACGGGGTCAACGGCGAACTGATCGACCTGGAGGCCCGCGGGCCGAACGACGTCTGGGCGGCGGGCCGGAAGCTGGCCGACGACGAGGACCCGGGGCACGCGCTGCTCGCGCACTGGGACGGCCGCTCCTGGAAGCAGGTGCCGACGCCCGCCGACGCCGGTCGCGTGAACGACCTGACCCTCGCGCCCGCCGGTGTGGCGGTCGCCGGGGAGCAGCCGGACGGCACACCGTACGTGATGCGGCTGCGCCACGGCCGGTGGTCACAGCCGTCCGTGCCGCCGGGCGGTACGGACGGCAGCCGGTACCTGACCTCCGTGGCCTGGACCCCGCGGGGCGTCACCGCCGTCGGCTACGAGGAGGGAGCGACGGGCCTTCCCAGCCCGTTGCTGCTGACCGGCGGGCGCTGACTCCCGGCCGCACCGGGCCGCCCGCGCCCTCCGGCACGGGACGTGAACGTGCTGGAGGGCGCGGGGTGTCGAGGTCAGGCCAGCTTGGCCGACAGGGTGATGGTCGTGCCGGTCAGGGCCTGGCTGACCGGGCAGTTCTTCTTGGCGTCCTCGGCGGCGGCGACGAACGCGTCGTTGTCGAGGCCGGGGACGGTGCCCTCCACGGTGAGGTGGATACCGGTGATGCCCTCGCCGGGCTGGAAGGTGACGTCGGCGGAGGTGGTGAGCTTGGTGGGCGGGGTGCCGGCGCCGGCCAGGCCGTTCGACAGCGCCATGGAGAAGCAGCTGGAGTGGGCGGCGGCGATCAGCTCTTCGGGGCTGGTCTTCCCGTTGGCCTTCTCGGCGCGCGACGGCCACGACACCGGCTGCTCGCCGATGCCGGACGAGTCGAAGGTGACGACACCGTTGCCCTCGAGCAGGTTGCCTTCCCAGACGGTGTGTGCGGAGCGCGTGGTTGCCACGGCGGTTCCTCTCGAATTCTCTTGCTGTAGCTGGGCGGTGGGAGACCGGCGGCCGGGCTCCCACCCCCCATCCGATCACACTCCGGCTCAGCTCACCCGGAAGACCGGCCCTCGGGCCGTGAACGGCAGCCGCGCGCCCTGCGGGATCAGGTAGGCGTGCTCGCGCCGCACCCGCAGGACGTCGCACCAGCCGTCGGTCACGACCAGGACCGGCGCGGTGGGCGGGAAGTCCTCGGCGCGCAGCAGCAGGTCGATGCCGGGCTGGAGCACGGTGCCGCCCCGGCCGTGCACCCGCACCCGCCCGGCGATGTCCGTCACCGGGAGGTACCCGGCGTCGTGCGGTGCGGCGTCGCAGAACACGACCCGGGCGGCGGGCACGTCGCGGGCCTCGGCGTAGGAGGCGATCGCTCCGAGCGCCTTGCCGAGCAGCGTGCGGTCCATGGAGCCGGAGGTGTCCAGGACGACGCCGAAGGTGCAGCGGGCGATCTCCTCCGGGGGGAAGTACCGTCCGGCGCGCGGGATGTCGGGGGTGGCCGCCTGGCGCCGCGAGGGGCGGGCGTAGGACCGTACGGGCTCGGGGCGGGGCACGAACTCGTCGAACCAGCGGGCGAGGCGGGCGTCCCAGGGCAGCGGCGGGTGGCCGAGGACGCGGATCTCCTGCACCAGGCCGGCGGGCAGGAAGCCGCGTTCCCGCTGCTGGTGCAGGTCGAGTCCCTGGGTCAGGCCACGGCGGTAGAAGCCGTCGAGGTCGACGTGGTCGCGGGGTGGGCCCAGCGGGCCGCCGAGGACGTCGCCGACGCCCTTGCCGCGCGGGGTGGACAGGCGGCGCATGCGGCGCAGGTCGCCGGCGATGCGGTCGTAGACCTCCTCCGCGGAGAGCCCGGCCAGCTCCGGGTCGTGCAGCAGGCCCTCGGGCATGGTGCCGACCTGCATCTCGACGAGCCAGCCGTTGATGACGTAGTCGCAGGCGACGTTGAACAGGAACGGGTCGCGGGTGCCGCAGCGGTCGCCGTGGCGCAGGGCGGCGTGCAGCATCTCGTGGGCGAGGATGAAGCGCCACTCCTCGTCGTCGTAGCGGCGCAGGGGGTTGACGTAGATCTCGCCCGCCTCGGCGTCGACGGCGGCGACGGAGATGCCGTGGGCGCGGGCCAGTTCGGCGTCGGCGACGAGGGTGATGCCGGAGGCGATGCCGCCGAGGAGGGGGTAGGAGGAGACGAACCAGCTGAGGGCCCGCTGCCAGGGGTGCAGGCGGGTGGGGCCGCCGAGCATGGCGTCCCGACGGCCGCCCGCGAGGTCGAGGGCGGTGGACATGGTACGGGTGAGGGCGTGGGCGAAGGCCAGTTGCCAGTCGGGGACCTGCGGGTTCCAGGCGTCCCAGGGGACGAGCAGCTGGTCGGGGTCGCCGCCCGCGGTGCCGCAGTGCTCGTACGCGGCGGGGATGCCGCCCTCGCGGCGCCAGGCGGCGGCGATGCGCTCCTCGTCGCCGTCGGGGTAGGACGGCGGCAGGTGGTCCGGGGTGCGGCCGACCGGGAAGGTCCCCAGGAAGCGGTTGACGACGGTGCAGCGGGCGGCGAGGTCGTACCGGTCGGGCTGGACGCGCTCGCCATGGGCCGCGGGGACGTGGCCGAAGCCGAGGTGGATCAGGGCGTGGGCGAGGGCCCAGGCCCAGTCGGCGGGCTCGGCGTGGCGGGTGGGGTTCAGGTGGACCCTGCCGTCGGAGTCGACACGGGCCAGACCCTGGCGGGGCGCGACCCGGCACTCCTCCTCCCGGCAGAGCTTGACGTCCATGGCCGCGAGCGCCGGATTGGCCCGCACCAGCTGGACGCCCTTGGCGCAGTCCTCGGCGGCCGGGTCCTTCTTCTGCTGCTGCTTCTGCCTGCGGGTGCGGCTCATCGGCGGGCCTCGACCAGCCGGGGCATGTCGCGGGCGGCCTCGACCAGGAACCAGGCGGGCAGCAGCGGGTTGCCGTCGGCGTCGGAGGCGATGACGCTCTGGGCGACCTCGACGGAGATCTCGGCGAGCTGCACGAGCAGCGACTTGGCCCGGTAGGCGGTCTGGCGGCCGTTCGCCGACATGTGCTCCTTGCTCGCGGGCAGTTCCTTGACCAGGCGGCCGCGGAAGGACTCGGCGAGGTAGTAGAGCAGGTCGCGGTCCTGGAGGCCGCTGGGCCAGCGGGCCTCGCCCTTGAGGATCGCCTCGATGCCGAAGCGGCTGCGGACGATCTTGACGTAGCCGCAGAAGGCGGTCGCGTGGGCCGGGGTGAGGGTGCCGTGCGCGAGGACCTTCAGGGTCTCCTCGTCGAGGTCCTGGCCGAAGGAGTGCAGGGCGTCGGAGAGCATGTGCCAGGACCGCGGGGTGGAGAACGGCTCCTCGGTCTTGGGCGGCTTGGACCACAGGTGGTCGGGGCGGTCGGTGAGGTGGTCGGTGATCCACGGGTGGATGCCGTTCTCACCGGCCCAGACGAGCCAGTCCTTGGCGGAGGCGTCCAGGTGGACGTGGGCGAGGCGGTTGACCAGCGCGGAGGCGATGGGGCGGGCCAGCGCGTTGTCGGTGGCGCGGTTTCCGGCGCCGATGACGATGGAGCCCTTGGGGAGTTCGTAGTTCCCGATGCGGCGGTCGAGGATCAGGGAGTAGAACGCCTTCTGCACGTCCGGGGTGGCCGCGTTCAGCTCGTCCAGGAAGAGGCAGTACGGCTCGTCGCGGGCGATGGACTCCGGCGGGCAGAACACCGAGCGGCCGTCCCGGATCTGCGGGACGCCGATCAGGTCCTCCGGCGCGAGCTGGGTGCCGAGCAGGCTCACGCACTCCAGGCCCAGCGAGTCGGCGAAGTTCCTCACCAGGGAGGACTTGCCGATGCCGGGTGCGCCCCACAGGAAGACCGGCCGCACGGTGGCGAGGCCGAGCAGCAGTTCCGGGAGGCGGGCGGGAGTGACGGTGACGGCTGCCTGCACGCAGGGGCTCCTCGGGGAGGGTCGGGTCGGGTCGGGAGGTGACCGGCCCAGTGTGCTTGCCCCCTGTGCCCCCGCGCAGCCGAATTACGGTGCGGCGGGGCCCTCCGCACGCCGCCTGCGGGCCGCCAGCACCGCGTACACGAGCACGCCCGCGAAGAGGAACAGCACGCCCTGGTAGACCGCCGCGTAGCCGGCGCCCGCGACCAGCCACAGGGAGAAGGCCGCCGCGACCGACGCGACCACGCCGTCCCGCACCAGTCGCACCCGGTCGACCTTCTCGCCCTGTCCGGAGACCAGGTGGAAGAGCTGGGCGGCGGTGGCCAGCAGGTAGGGCACGGTGGCGGTGAAGGTGGTGACGAGCACCAGGACCTCGAAGACCTTCGCCGAGCCGGACGTGTAGTTGTAGACGGTGAGCAGGGAGGCGAGGACGACGGTGACGCCGACGCCCACGGTGGGCACCCCGCGCCGCCTGCGCGCGAACGCGGCCGGGAAGAGTCCGTCCCTGGCCGCCGCGTACGGGGTCTGGGCGCTGAGCAGGGTCCAGCCGTTGAGGCAGCCGGTCATCGAGACCAGGGCGGCCAGCGCGACGGCCCACCCGCCCCAGGCGCCGCCGAACATGGCGTTCACGGCGTCCGAGAAAGGGGCGTCCGAGGTGACCAGGCGGTCGTGGGCGACGGTGCCGAAGACCGAGAGGGTGCCGAGGAGGTAGACCAGGGCGGCGCCCGCGGTGCCGATGACGGTGGCCCGGCCGACCGTGCGGCGGGGGTCCTCGACCTCGCCGGCGCTGACGGCGGCGGACTCCACGCCGAGGTAGGAGAAGAGCAGGATCGCGGCGGCGGCGGAGACCGCGCCGATACCGCTGGAGCCGCTCGCGTTGAACGGGCCGAGGTTGTCCGGGTCGAAGAAGAACAGTCCGCCGACGGCGACGAGCAGCAGCGGCGCGAACTTCAGCACGGTGGAGACCAGCTGGACGGCACCCACCCAGCGGGCGCCGGCGAAGTTGGCGAGCGCGGGCAGCCACTGGATGACGAGGGCGGCCAGGCACGCGGTCCAGCGGTGGTCGTTCACCGGGATCAGGACGTCGAGGTAGCCGACGGCGGCGACGGCGAGCGCCGCGTTGGACACCCAGGTGGTGATCCAGTACGCCCAGGCGGCGAGGAACCCGGCGAAGTCGCCGAAGGCCTCACGGGCGTAGACGTAGGGGCCGCCGGTGCGCGGGTCGCGGGCGGCGAGGCGGCCGAAGACCAGCGCGAGCGCGATGGCGCCGACGGTCAGGACGCCGAAGGCCAGCAGGCTGATGGTGCCGAAGGGGGCGACGGAGGCCGGGAGCAGGAAGATGCCGCCGCCGATGATGTTGCCCATGACCAGGGCGGTGGCGACGGGCAGCCCGAAGCGGCGGGCGTGCCTGCCGTTGCCGGGGGTGGGGTCGGCGGGAGCGGTGTGGTCGGGGGCCGCGGGGGTCTCCCGCGGTTCCGGAGCCGGTGGGGGAACGGTCCCGGTGACGTGCATGGGGTGGTGCGCCTCTCGTGGAACGGGGCCCGGGATCGCCGGACGCGCCCATGGTCGGACACGGTCCCGCCTCGTTCCAAATCAGGCGCTTTTGTCCCGTACGAACCCCTCTGCGACGGGAAAAGGTGCGCCGCCCGCGATGTCCGGCCGTGAATCGTCCACCGAGTCCACGGGCACCTGCGGACCGTTCGACTCGCGCAGCCAGCGGCGCAGTACCCGGTGGACGTGTTCGGCGCCGACGATCTCCGCGTCCTCGGCGACCGGTGCGGACAGGACGACCGGCGACAGCAGGAAGGCGCGCGACTGGGCGCCGCCCAGTCCGCCGTGCGAGCCGATCTGCTCCTCGAAGGCGAGGACCTCGCCGTCGGCCGGCTCGTGGAAGGAGTTGACCATGATGTCGGCGGTGTGCGGGAAGGAGTGCGTGCGGCGGACGGCGTCGGCGGCGCCGGGACCGAAGGGGGCGAGCGGCCCGGGGTCCTGGTCGAGCCGGTCCAGGGACACCTCGGCGCCGCGCGCGCCGAGCACGACACCGCCGTGTTCCTCGCTGCGCACCAGCAGGAAGCCGATGCCGGGGTGGTTGGCGAGGGTCGGCAGCAGGGCGGGGTGGCGGGCGTCGATCTCCTCGCGGGTCATCCGGTGCGGCACATCCGGGAAGGAGACCAGGCCGAGGTTGCCGGAGGCCAGCACGATCGGCTCGGAGCGGCGCCCGGTGGGGGTGTCGGCGGGCCGCTGCTGCTCGGCGCCCTCCTCGACGGGGCGGTGCAGGGCCGCCCGTACGGTGTTGCGTGCCTCGGCGCCGCTGCGGGTGCGCCGGGCGCTGCGCGGCACGGGCAGCCCGCAGCCGGCCCGCACCAGGTCGGCGAGGGTCAGGCCGTAGCGGGCGCGGAAGGTCTCGCCGGGGCTCTGGCCGTGGTCGGACAGGAGCACGATCCGGTAGGGGCGCGGGGCGTGCTCGGCGACGTTCTCGATCAGGGCGAGGGCCCGGTCCAGCCGGCCGAGGACCTTGGCGGCGTCCCGGCTGCCCGGCCCGGAGTGGTGGGCGACCTCGTCGTAGGCCACCAGGTCGGCGTAGACGGCGGTACGGCCCGCGAGCATGTCGCCCATCACGGCGGCGACGACGACGTCACGTTCGACGACGGTCGCGAAGGCGCGCACGAAGGGGTAGAGGCCGCCGCGGGAGACGCGCGGGCGGACCTTGTGGACGCGGGCGCGGGTGGACTGGCCGATCTCCCGGCACACCTCGGCGACGAAGGACATCGCGGTGCGCACGGCGTTGGCCGGGTCGGAGAAGTAGGCGAAGTAGCCGGATCTGGAGCGGGTCTCGCGGCTGCGGCGGCGGGTGGCTATGGACAGCACGAGGGCCTGTTCGTCGGCGCCGCCGCCGAACAGGTTGCCGCGGCTGGCGCCGTCGAGGCTGAGCAGTCCGCCGTCGCCGGTGCGCCGCACGGCGCGGTACTGGAGTTCGGCGGCGCTGGTCGGGCGGTTGCAGACCATGACCTCGCCGCTGTCCTTCTCGTACCAGCGGAACGCGGGGATGTCGTGGTTGCTGCCGTGCAGGATGCCGAGCTGGCTGGCGCCGGTCTGGCTGGACCAGTCGGTGCGCCACTCGGCGAGCCGGTGGGTCGCCGAGGCGCCGTCGCGGCCGAGCCAGCGGGCGACGGTGGGCATGGCGCCGCGGTCGACGGCACCGAGCAGGACGTCGTGGCCGACGCCGTCCAGTTGCAGGAAGACGGTGCCGGGACCGGCCGGGCAGGGCGGTCCCGATCTGCGGCGGCGGTCGGCGAGGCGGTAGAGGCGGCGCCGGTAGGCGTCGTCGTCGCGCACGGCCAGGGCGCCGCCGGTGGCGGAGGCGACGGCGGACATGACGGCGGCCACCACGACCGCCGTCTCGGGGGCGACGCCGCCGCGTCCGGCCGGGTTCACGTCGATCGCGAGGAGCAGTAGCCCGCCGTTGAGGAAGAAGACCAGCAGGCCGAGGACGAGCGCCGGCACCAGGAGCAGCAGGCGGACCATGAGCGGCCAGACCAGGGCGGAGAGCAGGCCGAAGGCACCGGCGCCGACCGCGGCGGTCATGGCGATGTCGGTCGCGCTGTCCCCGTCGGGCGACTGGAGCCGGAAGTCCGGCAGGATCCCGGCGAGCACGAGCATGGTGAGCGTGGACACGGCCCACACCGTGACACTCCGCCCGACCTGACTGGCGACCCGGCGCCAACGGCCTCCACTCACGTCCCGCACACCTCACGTCCCCGGCCCGTCGTCCGTGCGGGCCTTCCCCACCCTGCCACAACGCCCCGGAGTGCCCGTTTGTCCCCCCGGGTCCGCTTCACACCCCGCGCTGCCGGTCAGCGGCCGTCGTACCCGGCCGTCGGCATCGACAGCCGGCGGTGCACACACGCCTTCATCCGGGCGTCGTAGGACGGTTCCGCGTGACCGACGGTCTCGACGCGGACGCCGCGCCGCGCGCACTCCGCGCTGAAGTCGTCGACGGAGGACAGCGCGCTCTCCAGCACCCGGCGGCTGGGCGCCACGAACAGGTCGTGCCCGGGGCGCACTCCGTCCCACAGGGCGTCGTGGTCGGGCCGCAGACCCCGCACCAACAGCTGTCTGGCGACGACGTAGCCGTGCTCCGCGGCCCAGCGGGCGCACATGGCGTGCTGGCTGCGGGAGTCGACCAGGAAGGGGTCGTCGTCCAGCTGCTCCAGTGGCGTCAGGCTCGCGATCGCCGTCACCCGCACCGGCCCCATGGTGTCCCCCCTCACCTCCCGTCACCTCCCGTTTTCGCCGCCGACCCTACTCCTGGACGTAGGCTTCGGGGAGTCGCGCGAAGGAGGCAAAGGGGTGCCGGTGGAGCTCACGTGGTGGGGTCACGCCACCTGCACGGTCGAGGATTCGGGCATCCGCGTGCTCACCGATCCCCTGTTCGTCCGCCGGCTGGCCCATCTGCGCCGCAGGCGGGGCGCGGTGCCGCCGCCCGAAGCGTGGCGCGCGGATGTGGCGCTGGTGTCCCATCTGCACGCCGACCACCTGCATGTGCCGTCGCTCGCGCGGCTCGCGCCGGGCACGCGCCTGCTCGTGCCCCGGGGCGCACGACGGGCGGTGCCGGGGCTGCGCCGGCTCGGGCACCTGGAGCTGACCGAGGTGGCGCCGGGTGACGAGACGACCGTCGGTGACCTGCTCATACGGGCGGTCCCCGCGCGTCACGACGGGCGGCGGCTGCCGGTCGGACGGCACCGCGCCCCCGCGCTCGGGTACGTCGTCGAGGGCGAGGGCCGGACGTACTTCGCCGGGGACACCGGTCTGTTCGACGGCATGGAGGAGGTGGTCGGTCCGGTCGACGTGGCGCTGCTGCCGGTGGGCGGCTGGGGCCCCTACCTGGGTGCGGAGCACCTGGACGCGGGGCGGGCGGCCGAGGCGCTGGCCCGGCTGGCGCCGCGCACGGCGGTGCCGGTGCACTACGGCACGTACTGGCCGATCGGGATGGACGCCGTGCGCCCCCACGAGTTCCACACGCCGGGCGAGGAGTTCGTGCGCCTGTCGGCGCTGCGCGCGCCGGGCGTGGCGGTGCACCGGTTGGGGCACGGCGAGAGTGTGCGGGTGGAGGTCGCGCGGTGAGCTGGCTGGCGGCCGCGACGCTGGACATACCGACGGAGCCGACCCAGCAGGCGCTCGGCTACCCGTCGCTGTTCCTGCTGGTCCTGATCGGGGCGCTGGTGCCGGTGGTGCCGACGGGGGCGCTGGTGAGTTCGGCGGCGGTGGTGGCGATGCACCAGACGCTGCCGTTCGCCATGCTGATGGTGTTCGCGACGGCGTCGCTGGCCGCGTTCTGCGGGGACCTGGCGCTGTACTGGCTGGGCCGGCGCGGAGTGGGCTCGAAGAACGGCTCGCGCTGGCTGGAGGCGATCCGGTCCCGGGCGCCGGAGGACCGGCTGGAGCAGGCGCAGGACAAGCTCGCCGAGCACGACGTGGCGGTGCTGGTGCTCTCCCGGCTGGTGCCGGCGGGCCGGATACCGGTGATGCTGGCCTGCCTCCTGGCCGAGTGGCCGCTGCGCCGCTTCGCCCGGGGCAACCTGCCGGCCTGCCTGGCCTGGGCGGTGACGTACCAGCTGATCGGGATCCTCAGCGGCGCCCTGTTCAACAAGCCGTGGGAGGGCGTGGCCACGGCGATCGCACTGACCGTGCTGGTCAGCGTGGCGCCGGGGGTGTGGCGACGGTTCCGGGGCCCGGCGAAGGCGTAGGCCTCCGGCGGTCGGCGGGGAAGAGGGCGGGACCGGGGAAGGGGCGGGGGTCGGGGGTCGGGGGTCGGGGGAGCGTCACTCCAGCACGCGGGAGGCGCCGATCGGCAGGTCCCACAGATGGTCCCTGGGCAGGCCCGCCCGCTGCCAGGCGGTGCGTACGCGGGTGAGGGGTTCCAGTACCGGTTCCGCGGACAGGACGAACGTGCCCCAGTGCATCGGCGCCATGTGGCGCGCGCCGACGTCCTGGGCGGCCCGTACCGCCTCCTCCGGGTCGCAGTGCACGTCGCTGAGCCACCAGCGGGGGTCGTAGGCGCCGATGGGCAGCAGGGCGAGGTCGATGCCGGGGTAGCGGCGGCCGATGCGGCCGAACCAGTGGCCGTATCCCGTGTCGCCGGCGAAGTAGACGCGCCGGCCGTCGGGGTCGGTGAGCACCCAGCCGCCCCACAGGGTGCGGCAGGTGTCGGTGAGGGTCCGCTTGGACCAGTGGTGGGCCGGGACGAAGTCGAATCGGACCCCGTTCAGCTCGGTCGCCTCCCACCAGTCCAGCTCGGTGACCCGGGTGAAGCGGCGGCGGTGGAACCAGCGGCCCAGACCGGCGGGCACCAGCACGGGTGTGTCGCGCGGGAGCCGGCGCAGGGTGGGGGCGTCCAGGTGGTCGTAGTGGTTGTGGCTGATGACGACGGCGTCGACGCGCGGCAGGGCGCTCCAGGGGACGCCGACGGGGGTGACCCGGGGCGGGGTGCCGAGGATCCGGCGGGACCAGACCGGGTCCGTGAGCACGGTGAGGCCGCCGATCCGCACCACCCAGCTGGCGTGTCCGGCCCAGGTGACGGCGACGGTGCGCGCGTCCACCCGGGGCAGCGGGCCGGGGGCGCAGGGCAGCCGGGGGATGTCGGCGAGTCCGGCCGGGCCGGGTCTGACCGCGCCCTCGCGGGCGAATCTGGCGAAGGCCTTCAGACCGGGCAGCGGTGCGGTCAGCCGGTCGTGGAAGGTCCGCGGCCACACCCGGTGCTCGGCCGGCGGCCGGGGTGCGGCGAGCGGCGGGTGTGCGGCGGCCTCGGCGGCGGCCTCGGCGGAGGCGGGGGTGCTCGTGGTCGACCGGTGCTGCTGCGTCATCGAGGGGGCTCCCATCGCTGAGCGTCGCGGAGACCGTCGAAGACCGACTTCAGAGCGGTCAACGCGCGTTGCACGTGCGGCAGTTCCAACGGGTCCGGGGACAGGAGGCATTCGGCCCGCCGCTCGTCGCTGCCCGCGTCCAGCAGGGGGCCGGTGGCGAGCCGGACGCGCAGGGCGGGCAGATCGTCGCCGAAGCGGTGGCCGCCGGGGGCGGGCATGCCGAGCCGGGCGGTGAGGAAGTCCTCCAGTTCCTGCGCGTCGCCGACACCCTCGGCGCCGAGCGCGTCGCGCAGCGGGCCGAGGTCGGCGTAGAGGTGGCGCCCTGCCTGCGGGGGGCGGGCGGTGGCGCCCGAGGCGACGACGGCCGCGTGCGCGGCGGCGGCCACGCGCGCGTGCAGGCGTACGGCGGCCGCCCGCCGTGCGGTGACCGGCTCGGGTTCGCCGAGCGCGTACCCGGCCGCGGCGGCGACGGGGGCGGCGACCCGGGCGCCCAGCGCGGTGAGTACGTCCAGCACGCGCGCGTGCAGGCCGTTCCCGGCGGCGGAGGCGGGGAAGCGGGCCACGGCGGCCGGCCAGGCCGGCGGGAGCAGCGCACCGGCCAGGTCGGTGACGACGGTGACCCGCTCGGGCAGCATCTCGGCGGGGCTGAGGAGCACGGTGGCGTGCGGGTCGTGCAGGGTGTCGCGCCAGGTCTCGTCGCTGACCAGGTGCAGTCCCTCGCCGGTGGCGGCCTCGACGGTCTCGTGCAGCAACTCGGGCGGCGCGACGGTGCCGGTGGGGTCGTCGGCGACGGACAGCACCAGCAGGCGGGGGTCGCCGCCCTCCGCGCGGACCCGGCGGACGGTCTCCAGCAGGGCGTACGGGTCGGGTACGCCGCCGGACTCGGCGGGCGTCGGCACGTGGAAGACGGGTCGGCCCAGCAGTCGTGCGTACGGCGCCCACCAGGCGGCGCAGGGGCGGGGCACCAGGACGTCGCCGCCCAGCGCGGCGGTCAGCGCGAGCAGCAGGGCGCCCGCGCCGGGGGCGGCGGCGAGGTGCCCGGGGTCGGTGGTCAGGCCGCGCCGGTCCCAGTAGCCGCTCGCGGCGTCCAGGAGGGCGGGGGCGCCGCCCGCCGGTTCACCGCGCGCGCGGCCCGCGGCGGCGGCGAGCACGGCGGACAGCTCGGGCAGCACCGGCAGCCCGTCGTCGGGGAAGTGCGGGCCGTAGCGCACGGGTCCGTGGCCCACGGCACCGGGACCCGCGCCGGGGCGGCTTGTGGGGTCGTGGCCTGTGAGGTCGTGGCGTGTGGGGTCGTGGCCCGCCGGTTCCGTGGCCAGGTCCTCGGGGTCCGTGCGCCGCATGCCGTACCTCCGCGCGGTCCGTGCCGCCTGTCCGTACCGTGCCCTGGTCCCGTCGTGCCCTGGTCCCGTCGGGCTCATGGCGCCGTCGAGTCCATGGCGCCGTCGAGTCCCTTGCTCCGTCGAGCCCGGGGCGCTGTCGGGTCCTCGTCTCCGTCGGACTCGTCTCCGTCGGTCCTGGTCTCCGTCGGTCCTCGTCTCCGTCGGTCCTCGTCTCCGTCGGGCTGTGCCCGCTTCGGGTCCCGTTCCCGACGGTCGTGTGCTTCACTCGCCGCTCGTTGATCCCAGTACCCACCGTGGCGCCCCGCCATGGCTCCGGCTCCGGTCGCGTGCGTCACAGCCGGACCGGCGCCGGGTCAGCGCTCCCCGCCCTCCCCGCGCAGGCGCAGGCGCAGCCGGTGTGCGGCCGCCCCGCACGCGCCCGCGATCAGGAGGCCCCCGGCGGCGAGGGCGGGCACCGAGTCGCCGAGGCTCCCGCCGGCACCGGCCCGCACCCCGTGCTCCGCCGTCGCACCGCCGCAGGACGTGCCCTGGGTGGCCGCCCCACCGCGCGGTGCGGTGGGTTCGGGGCACGGGGGCTTGGTGGGCGCGCAGGGCGTGCCGTGCGCGGAGGTCCCCGCGCGCGGGGCGGCGGATTCCCGGCACGCCGGCTGAGCGGCACCGGCACCGCTCTCCTCCGGCACGCTCATGGTCGCGCTCCAGGGGTCGCCGCCCTCGCCGCCCGAGGCGTCCGGGCAGGCTCCGTCGACGGTCCAGTCGTCGGCGGTCTCAGCGGTGTCGTCCGTCTCGGACCAGCCCTCGGTCCCCGCCGAGGGCTCGCTGTCCGTGGTGCCTCCCGGGTCCGTCGCGGCCTCCGGGGGCGCGGCGCCCGCTGCGGGCGGTTCGGCCGCGAAGTCCTCGGCGGCGGCCATGCGGGCCGTGCCGCGGTAGGCCGGTCCGGACGTCGTCCCCGCGTCGTCCGCCACCTTGCGCAGCTCGACGGTGCCCTCCGCGAAGGCCGCCGAGGTGGCGTCGAGGCTCGCGGGCGCGGACCCGCCGGTCGGACCGCACGAGACGGAGACCGTGACGGTGTCACCGGGGCCGGCGTCCGCCGGGCTGACCCGCGCGGCGGCTTGCCCCGCGGACGGCGGCAGGGCCTCCTCCTCGGACGGCGGGGGCACGGCCGCCGCGTCGTCGGCGGGCGGCGGGACGACGGGTTCCCCGGCGCCGGAGGGGGGCGGCGGAACACCGGGGTCGGCTGCGACGACCCCCGCGGAGAGACCGAGGGCGGCACTGGCCAGCACGGCGACGGACAGGGCGCGGGCGGTGCGGCGCATGGGACGGGCTCCTTCGAGCGACGGCTTGCGGGGCACTGCACTCGCGCCCCTCGGCCATCACAGCCCGCCCGGCACCGCCACGCCCGTCACCGTGCTCCGTTCGCGCGAACGGGGCGTCCGGGCGGGTGAGCCCGAGGTTTCACACCTGCGGACCCGGGTCCCGCAGGACCTGCTCCCGCACCCGGTCGCAGCAGCGGGTGATCAGGCGGGAGACGTGCATCTGGGAGATGCCGAGCTGTTCGGCGATACGGCTCTGGGTCATGTCGTCGAAGAAGCGCATGTACAGGATGGCGCGCTCGCGCGGGGGCAGTGCGGCCAGCCGGCCCTTGACCGCCTCGCGGTCGACGACCGTGTCGAGGGCCGGGTCGGGGGCCCCGAGCGCGTCGCCCAGCGAGTAGCCGTCCTCGCTGCCGGGGAGTTCGGCGTCCAGGGACAGGGCGGTGAAGCTCTCCAGTGCCTCGAGTCCGATCCGCACGTCCTCCTCGCTCAGGTCGGCGTGCTCGGCGATCTCGGCGACGGTGGGCCTGCGGCCCGGGATGGTCTGGGACAGGTCCTGGCCGGCGAAGCGCACGCGGTTGCGCAGTTCCTGGACCCGGCGCGGCACGTGCAGGGTCCACATGTGGTCGCGGAAGTGGCGCTTGATCTCGCCGGTGATGGTCGGTACGGCGTAGCTCTCGAAGGCGTTGCCGCGCTCGGGGTCGTACCGGTCGACGGCCTTGACCAGGCCGAGGGCCGCGACCTGGCGCAGGTCCTCGTAGCTCTCGCCGCGGCTGCGGAATCGTCCCGCCAGCCGTTCGGCCATGGGCAGCCAGGCCTCGACGATCCGGTCGCGCAGCGCGTCGTGCTCGGGACCGTCGGGAAGGGTGGCGAGCCGACGGAAGGCGTCGGCGGTGTCGGGGGCGTCGTCGTGCGGGTGCTTCACACTGGCGTGTATCGGCATGGTGCGTCGCAACTCCCTCGGAGCGCGGGGTCCCGTCGTCGCACCGGGCGGCAGCCCGGTCGGTGCGGCCCCGCGGATTGCGGCCGGAGGTTCGGAACCTGCGGCTCGCGTGGCGGCGGACCGTGACGACGACGGGCCCTTGGTCGGGCGGTCACCGTGGGAGGGCGTCCGGCCCGGACGGACGCATCCGTGGCGGCGTCGCGCCGCTCCCACGGACGTGCCTCCTGTCCGAAGCACTGACCTTGCGCATGCCCCCTGTCTCCCGCGGCAAACCCCCGGCTTTCTCAGTCCTTGCGCGGGCGGTGGAGGCGCACCATGTTGCCGGCCGGGTCACGGAAGGCGCAGTCGCGGACGCCGTAGGGCTGGTCGACCGGTTCCTGGAGGACCTCGGCGCCTGCGGCGCGGACGTGTTCGAAGGCGGCGTCGACGTCGTCGGTGGTGAGGATGACGCCGCGCAGGTGGCCCTTGGCCAGCAGGTCGGCCATCGCCTGCCTGTCGGCGGCCGAGGCGTTGGGGTCCGCGAGCGGGGGTTCGAGAACGATGTCCACGTCGGGCTGCGCCGGGGAGCCGAGGGTCACCCAGCGCATTCCCTCGTACCCGACGTCGCCCCGGACCTCCAGGCCGAGCACGTCCCGGTAGAAGGCGAGCGCCCTGTCGTGGTCGTCGACGGCTATGAAGCACTGCGAGAGGCTGATGTCCATGCGCGTCACGCTACGGGCGGCGGCGCGGGCGCCGCTTCTCCGTTCCTGACCGACTCGCTGTTCCCGGCCGGCGTCCCGCTCCTGACCGGCTCGCCGTTCCTGACCGGCCGGGTGTAGACCTTGGCGACGCAGGCCGGGAGGGCGGCCCCGTCGGCGTGGTCGCGGTCCCGGTAGGCGCTCGGGCTCTCTCCGACCAGTTCGGTGAACCGCGAGCTGAACGACCCCAGCGAGGTACAGCCGACCGCGAAGCAGACCTCGGTGACGCTCATGTCGCCGCGCCGCAGCAGCGCCATCGCGCGCTCGATGCGGCGCGTCATCAGGTAGCTGTAGGGCGTCTCGCCGTAGGCGGCGCGGAAGCTGCGGGAGAAGTGGCCCGCCGACATGAGGGCGACGCGCGCCAGCGCCGGCACGTCGAGCGGCTCGGCGTACTCGCGGTCCATCAGGTCGCGGGCCCGGCGCAGCCGGGCCAGATCCTCCAGCGTCGTCACCCGACCACGATCCCACAGCGCCGGACACCGCCGGTAGCGGTTCCGGCGCCGTGGGCAGCGGGCACGCTCAGGCGCCGACGTAGGCGGCGAGGTGCTCGCCGGTGAGGGTGGAGCGGTCGGCGACGAGGTCGGCGGGAGTGCCCTCGAAGACGATCCGCCCGCCGTCGTGACCGGCGCCGGGGCCGAGGTCGATGATCCAGTCGGCGTGCGCCATGACGGCCTGGTGGTGCTCGATGACGATGACCGACTTGCCGGCGTCGACGAGGCGGTCGAGCAGCCCGAGCAGCTGCTCGACGTCGGCGAGGTGCAGGCCCGTGGTGGGTTCGTCGAGGACGTACACGCCGCCCTTCTCGCCCATGTGGGTGGCCAGCTTCAGGCGCTGCCGTTCGCCGCCGGAGAGGGTGGTGAGCGGCTGGCCGAGGGTGAGGTAGCCGAGGCCGACGTCGGAGAGCCGCTGGAGGATCTTGTGGGCGGCCGGGGTGCGCGCCTCGCCGGCGCCGAAGAACTCCTCGGCCCGGTCCACCGACATCGCGAGCACCTCGCTGATGTCCCGGCCGCCGAAGCGGTACTCCAGCACGGCGGGCTGGAACCGCTTGCCCTCGCAGTCCTCGCAGGGGGTGGCGACGCCGGCCATCATGGCCAGGTCGGTGTAGATGACACCGGCGCCGTTGCAGGTGGGGCAGGCGCCCTCGGAGTTGGCGCTGAACAGGGCCGGCTTCACGCCGTTGGCCTTGGCGAAGGCCTTGCGGATCGGGTCGAGCAGTCCGGTGTACGTCGCGGGGTTGCTGCGCCGCGAGCCCTTGATGGGGCTCTGGTCGACCGACACCACGTCGGCGCCGGCCGGGACCGAACCGTGGATCAGCGAGCTCTTGCCGGAGCCCGCCACGCCGGTGACCACGCAGAGCACGCCGAGCGGGACGTCGACGTCGACGCCCTGGAGGTTGTGCGTCCGCGCGTCGCGGATCTCCAGGGCGCCGGTGGGCTTGCGGACCGACTCCTTGAGGACGGCCCGGTCGCCGAGGTGGCGGCCGGTGACGGTGTCGGCGGCCCGCAGTTCCTCGACGGTGCCCTCGAAGCAGACGGTGCCGCCCGCGGAGCCGGCACCGGGGCCGAGGTCGACCACGTGGTCGGCGATCGCGATCGCCTCCGGCTTGTGCTCGACGACGAGGACCGTGTTGCCCTTGTCCCGCAGGCGCAGCAGCAGGTCGTTCATCCGCTGGATGTCGTGCGGGTGCAGTCCGACGGTGGGCTCGTCGAAGACGTACGTGGTGTCGGTGAGCGAGGAGCCGAGGTGGCGGATCATCTTGACGCGCTGTGCCTCGCCGCCGGACAGGGTGCCCGCCGGCCGGTCGAGCGAGAGGTAGCCGAGGCCGATCTCCACGAAGGAGTCCAGGGTGTCGCGCAGCGCGGTGAGCAGCGGCGCCACCGAGGGCTCGGCCAGGTCACGGACCCACTCGGCGAGGTCCCGGATCTCCATCGCGCAGGCGTCGGCGATGCTGATCTTCCCGATCCGCGAGGAGCGGGCGCCCTCGCTGAGCCGGGTGCCCTCGCACTCGGGACAGGTGGTGAAGGTGACGGCCCGCTCCACGAAGGCCCTGATGTGCGGCTGCATGGCCTCCTTGTCCTTGGACAGGAAGGACTTCTGGATCTTGGGGATCAGGCCTTCGTAGGTGAGGTTGACACCGTTGACCTTCACCTTGACCGGCTCGCCGTACAGGAAGTCCCGCAGCTCCTTGTCGGTGTACTCGCGGATCGGCTTGTCCGGGTCGACGAAGCCGGACTGCGCGTACACCTGCACGGTCCACTGGCTGTCCGACTTCCAGCCGGGGATGGTGAACGCGCCCTCGGCGAGCGACTTGGAGTCGTCGTAGAGCTGGGTGAGGTCGATGTCGGAGACGGTGCCTCGCCCCTCGCAGTTCGTGCACATGCCGCCGGTGCGCTGGAAGGTCGCCCTGACCGCCTTCTTGTTGCCCCGTTCGACGGTGATCGCGCCGCTGGCCCGGACCGAGGCGGTGTTGAAGGAGTACGCGCTGGGCGGGCCGATGTGCGGCTCGCCGAGGCGGCTGAAGAGGATGCGCAGCATGGCGTTGACGTCGGTGGCGGTGCCGACGGTCGAGCGGGGGTCGGCACCCATCCGCTGCTGGTCCACGATGATGGCCGTGGTGAGGCCGTCCAGGACGTCCACCTCGGGGCGGGCGAGCGTGGGCATGAAGCCCTGGACGAACGCGCTGTAGGTCTCGTTGATCAGCCGCTGCGACTCGGCGGCGATCGTGTTGAACACCAGCGAGCTCTTGCCCGAGCCGGAGACGCCGGTGAACACGGTCAGCCGGCGCTTGGGAAGGTCGATGCTGACGTCCTTGAGGTTGTTCTCGCGCGCGCCGTGCACACGGATCAGGTCGTGGCTGTCGGCGACGTGCGACCCGGCTCCCTGGGTGCCCGGCCTCTTGGCGCTGCTCATCGTGTCTCCATCTGTCGGGGGCTCGGTGAAGGTGACGCCCTCAGTGCCTCGGTGGTCACACGCTAGAGGGCGCGCGGCGCCGGGCGCTTCTCGATTACTGATCCGCTCCCGGGCCGCGGAAATCGGAGCGGACGCGTCCGGATGAATCCGTGTCGGCCCGCGGTGTCCGGGTACGCGGTCGGCACCCCTTAAGGATCTGGAGGGAGACATGCAGCGAGGCAGCGACCGGATGAGCGTCCACCGCGACGACGAGATGAAGCATGAACTGCAGGGTCTGCTCAGGTCCGGGCACCCCACCCGCAGCGAGGAGTGGAACGACCCGGAGCCGGCCGCCGAGGACGATCCGGACGTCATGTACGGACCGGTGACGCCGGGCCGCGGACCGACGTACCTGGAGGCCCTGCGGCTCGAGCTGGCCCGGAACCTGACCCGGGGCAGCTTCCCCGCGGGACCGCGGGAACTGACCCGCACACTGCGCCGCGGCAACGCGCCGGACGCCCTCGTCGAGGGGCTGGACCGACTGCCGCACAAGGCGCGCTACGACAACGTCCAGGAGCTGGCGGTGGCCCTCACCGAGAGCGGCCGGTCCGGTCCGCGGGGCGCGTAGCGCCGGAAGGGAAACCGAAACTCCATGCGCATCGCATTTCTGACCGCGCCCGAGGGCGTGGAGCAGGTGGAACTGACCGAGCCGTGGCGGGCGGCGAAGGACGCGGGGCACGAGCCCGTGCTCGTCTCCACGCAGTCCGGCGAGATCCAGGGCTTCGACCACCTCGACAAGGCGGACACGTTCCCGGTCGACGAGGTGGTGGGCGACACCTCCGCCGACGCGTTCGGCGGTCTCGTCCTGCCCGGCGGGGTGGCCAACCCGGACTTCCTGCGAATGGACGAGAAGGCCGTGGCCTTCGTCAAGGACTTCTTCACGCAGGGCCGGCCGGTGGCCGCCATCTGCCACGCGTCGTGGACGCTCGTGGAGGCGGACGTGGTGCGCGGCCGCACCATGACCTCGTGGCCCAGTCTGCGGACGGATCTGCGCAACGCGGGCGCCACCTGGGTCGACGAACGGGTCAAGGTCTGCGACGCGGGCGACAACGTCCTGATCACCAGCCGCAAGCCGGACGACCTCGAGGCGTTCTGCGAGACCTACCTCGCGGAGTTCGCCAGGGCGGCCGGCTGAGGCGGGCAACCGGAGCGACGGGCGGACGGGCCACCGGTGAGGGACCGCCGGTGGCCCGTCCGTCTGGCTCAGCCACCGGGCGCGGCGGCCTGGCCGCAGCCGCGTTCCCGGGCGCCCTCCCGGGTGCGCCCCGGGGCCACCGGGCGCCGCGGGTTGCGGCGCAGCCACTCGCCCTCCAGCCGGGCCATGCGGTCGTTGTGGGCGCGCAGCGCGTCGTTCGACCCGTACAGCAGGGTGTCGTGGCGGGTGCGGTGGATGGTCTCCAGCTCTTTCATCAGCTGCTGGTCGTCCAGGCGGCCCGGGTCCACTCCGGTCATGGTGTCGTCCCGCGTGTCGTGTTCGTTCATGCGTCCCGGGTACCCGCCCCGCAGCACTACCACCCCCGAGCGGCACCCGGGAGGGCAGCCACATGGATCTCGCGTTTCTGCACCCCCTCTACGAACACCAGGGGCCCTGGGCCTCCGTCTACGTCGACCTCTCCCGGCACACGGAGGACACCCCCCACGAGCGTGAGCTGACGGCCGCCGCGGTGGCCCGGGAGCTGGCGGAGCAGGGCGCGGACGAGGCCACCTGCCGGGCGGTGCGGGAGGCGGTGGACGAGCTGCGGCACGCCACCGATCCGCACGGGCGGGCCCTGTTCGCGTGTGCGGGACAGGTGGTCCTCGATCCGCCGCTGGCCCGGCCCCCGTACGGCGGGACCACGGCCGACTGGGCCCCGCTGCCGCATGTCACGCCGCTGCTCGACCTGGCCGGCGAGGACCCGGTGTGCGTGGTGGCGTACATCGACCGCAAGGGTGCCGACTTCGAGCTGCGCTCCGCGCTGGGCAGCTCCGACGCGGGCGGCGTGACCGGCAGGCAGTGGCCGGTGCACCGCACGAGCAGCGCGGACTGGTCGGAGCGCCACTTCCAGCTCCGGGTGGAGAACACCTGGGAGCACAACGCGGCGGAGATCGCGGACGCGCTCGCCGTGTGCCAGGAGGAGACCGGCGCCGACCTGCTGATCCTGGTCGGTGACGACCGGGAGCGGCGCTCGGTGCACGAGCGGCTGCCCTCGCGTCTCCAGGAGCGCGTCGCCGAGGCCTCCCGCGGCGCCGGCAGCAGGCTGCTGGACGACGAGGTGGAGGGGCTGCGCGACGACCACGTCCGGGCCCGTGCCCGGGAGGATCTGGACCGGTTCCTGGCCGCCCGGTCGACGGACGACGAGGGCCGGGCCGGCGCGGCGGAGGGCGTGCCCGCGCTGGTCGAGGCCGCCCGGGAGCACCGCATCGACGAGCTGCTGGTCATCCCGGACGCCCCCGACACGCACCGCGAGGTGTGGATCGGCGAGGACGCCGACCAGGTGGCGGTGCGCCGTACGGAGCTGAAGACGCTCGGCGAGCAGAACTCCTGGTCGGCGCGGGCGGACGACGCCCTGCTGCGGTCCGCGGTGATGACCGGCGCGCCCGCGATCTCGGTGACGCCGGTGCTGCCGCCGGAGACCTCCCAGAAGGCGCCGGTGGGCGGCCTGGGGGCGCTGCTGCGCTGGAGGTGATCTCCCCGGGTCTCCTCCGGGGTCCGGACGTCAGCGGGCCCGCTCCACCCGCCGTTCGTCCCAGACCGGCTCCGGGGTCTCGCGCACCCGGCCGTCGCTGCCGAAGACCAGGTACCGGTCGAAGGAGCGGGCGAACCAGCGGTCGTGGGTGACGGCGAGGACCGTGCCCTCGAAGCCCTCCAGGCCCTCCTGGAGGGCTTCGGCCGATTCCAGGTCGAGGTTGTCGGTGGGCTCGTCGAGGAGCAGGGCGGTGACGCCCTGGAGTTCCAGCAGCAGGATCTGGAAGCGGGCCTGCTGGCCGCCGGAGAGGCGGTCGAAGGCCTGCTCGGCCTGCTGGGTCAGTTCGTAGCGGCGCAGCCGGGACATGGCGGCGCCCCGGTCCTGGGCGTGCTCGGTCCACAGGATGTCCAGGAGGGTGCGGCCCAGCAGCTCGGGGTGGGCGTGAGTCTGCGCGAAGTGGCCGGGCACCACGCGCGCCCCGAGCTTCCAGTTCCCGGTGTGCGCCACGTCGTCTCCGGCCAGCAGCCGCAGGAAGTGCGACTTGCCGGAACCGTTGGAGCCGAGGACGGCGACCCGTTCGCCGTAGAAGACCTCCAGGTCGAAGGGTTTCATCAGGCCGGTGAGTTCCAGTTGCTCGCAGGTGACGGCGCGGACGCCGGTGCGGCCGCCCTTCAGGCGCATCCTGATGTCCTGCTCGCGCGGCGGCTCGGGCGGCGGTCCGGCCTCCTCGAACTTGCGCAGCCGGGTCTGGGCGGCGCGGTAGCGCGAGGCCATGTCCGGGCTGTTCTCGGCGGCCTGACGCAGTGTCAGTACCAGCTTCCGCAGCTGGGCGTGCTTCTCGTCCCAGCGGCGGCGCAGCTCCTCGAAGCGGGCGAAGCGTTCCCGGCGGGCCTCGTGGAAGGTGGTGAAACCGGCGCCGTGCACCCAGGCGTCGGCGCCCGCCGGCCCCGGCTCGACCGAGACGATCTTCTCGGCGGCGCGGGCCAGCAGCTCCCGGTCGTGGGAGACGAACAGCACGGTCTTGCGGGTCTCGGCGAGCCGCTCCTCCAGCCAGCGCTTGCCGGGCACGTCGAGGTAGTTGTCCGGCTCGTCGAGCAGCAGCACCTCGTCGGTGCCGCGCAGCAGCGCCTCCAGGACGAGGCGTTTCTGTTCACCCCCGGACAGGGTGCGCACCTGCCGCCACTGGGCCTTGTCGTACGGCATCCCGAGCGCGGCGGTGGTGCAGATGTCCCACAGGGTCTCGGCCTCGTATCCGCGCGCCTCGGCCCAGTCGGAGAGCGCCTGCGCGTAGGTCAGCTGGGCGGCCTCGTCGTCCACGGTCATGATCCCGTGCTCGGCGGCGTCGACGGCGCGCGCGGCCTCCCGGATCCGGGGCGGCGCGACGGACACCAGCAGGTCGCGCACGGTCGTCTCGTCGCGTACGGAGCCCACGAACTGGCGCATCACGCCGAGGCCGCCGGTGACGGTGACGGAGCCGCCGTGCGCCTTCAGCTCCCCGGCCAGCAGGCGCAGCAGGGTGGTCTTGCCCGCGCCGTTGGGTCCGACGAGGGCCACCACGGCCCCCTCCCCCACCCGGAAGGACACGTCGCCGAGGAGCGCCCTCCCGTCGGGGAGGTAGTACTCCAGGTGCGCGGCTTCGAGGTGACCCATGGGACCGGATTCTGCGGCTCCGGGCGCTCCCCGGGCAAACCCATTTCCGTCGCGGCGCTCGAGCACCGGGCATGTGGCGCGGACCACCGGCAGGAATCGCCGCCCGCAGGGTAGGCGGGATCCATGAGTCCCGACGTAGACCTCACCGCCGCCACGCCCGGCCCGCATCCCCTCCGCAACGGTCTCCTGCGGCTGGACCAGCGGGCGTTCGAGGCCGTCGCCTCCCGCACCTGGCCCGGCGCCGACCCGCTGCTGCCCCGGTTGAGCCGCGGTGCCAACCACGGGGTGCTGTGGTTGGCGGTGGGCGCCGCCCTGGCCGCGTCGCGCACCCCGAGGGCCCGGCGCGCGGCCGCCCGGGGGCTCGCCTCGCTGGGCCTGGCCTCGCTGACGATCAACACCCTGGGCAAGCGCTCGGTCCGCCGGCCCCGCCCGGTGCTGGACCCCGTGCCCCTGGTCCGGCAGCTGAGGCGGCAGCCGATCACCACGTCCTTCCCCTCGGGGCACGCCGCGTCGGCCGCCGCGTTCGCGACCGGGGTCGCGCTGGAGTCCCCGGCGTGGGGTGCGGCGGTGGCCCCCGTGGCAGCCGCGGTGGCCGTGTCCCGGGTCTACACCGGGGTGCACTTCCCGAGCGACGTCCTGGCCGGTGCGGCCCTCGGGGCGGGGGCCGCGTTCGCCGTACGGGGCCTGGTGCCGACCCGGGCGCAGCACACCCCGCCGGCCCGGCCGCGGGCCGAGGTGCCCGCGATGCCGGGGGGCGAGGGGCTCGTCATGGTCGCCAACACCGGGTCGGGCACCTCGGACCGGGTGCGGGCCCTGTGCGACGCGCTGCCCGACGCGGAGGTCGTGGAGTGCGAGCCGGAGGACGTCCGGGCCGAGCTCGAGAAGGCGGCCGGCCACGCGCGGGCGCTCGGCGTGTGCGGCGGCGACGGCACCGTGAACGCCGCCGCCGAGATCGCGCTCCGCCACGGCCTGCCGCTCGCCGTCCTGCCCGGCGGCACGCTCAACCACTTCGCCTACGACCTGGGCGTGGAGGACGTACGGGACCTGTGCGGGGCGCTGGAGCGCGGCGAGGGGGTCCGGGTGGACGTGGGCCGGTTCGCCTCCGGCGGGCGGCGCGGTGTCTTCCTGAACACCTTCAGCCTCGGCGTGTACCCGGAGCTGGTCAACGAGCGGGAGCGCTGGTCGCCCCGGATCGGCGGCTGGCCGGCCGGGGTACTCGCCGCCGTGCGGGTGCTGCGCGCCGACCGGCACCCGCTGGAGGCCGAGGTCCGGGGCCGCCGGCGCCCGCTGTGGATGCTCTTCGCGGGCAACGGCACCTACCACCGCCGCGGGCTCGCCTCGGGGCGCCGGCTGGACCTGGCGGACGGGCAGCTGGACGTGCGGGTGGTGCACGGGGGCCGCCGGCCGGCCCTGCGGCTGCTGTCCGCGGCGCTCGCGGGTCCTCTGACGCGCTCCCCCGCGCACGCGGCGGTACAGGTGCCGCGGCTGCGCCTGTCGGGGGTGGCACCGGGCACGCTGATGGCGTACGACGGCGAGCTCACCGAGACGGAGGGCGACCTGACGCTGGAGAAGCTGCCCGAGGCGCTCACGGTGTACCGGCCGCTGCCCGGTGGCGGCCTGTTCTCCTGACACCACCCGCCTCTCCCGACACCCCGTCAGTCCATATGGTAAAACGGCGATCTCACCATGCGACTGGCGGGCGTACCGTGACCCCACTGTCGGGAGAGGGGATCGATCATGCCGAAGCCGCATGAGACCGCCGTCTACACGCACGGGCACCACGAGTCCGTGCTGCGCTCGCACACCTGGCGCACCGCCGAGAACTCCGCCGCCTACCTGCTCGGGTCCCTGCTGCCCCACATGCGGATCCTGGACATCGGCTGCGGGCCGGGCACCATCACGGCCGACCTGGCGGAACTGGTTCCGGACGGCCACGTCACCGGCGTGGACCGGTCGCCGGAGATCGTGGAGCGGGCCAGGGCCACGGCCGCCGCGCGGGGGCTGGAGAACACCGACTTCGCGGTCGCGGACGTGCACGCGCTGGACTACCCGGACGACACCTTCTGCGTGGTCCACGCCCACCAGGTGCTCCAGCACGTCGATGACCCGGTGCGGGCGCTGCGCGAGATGAAGCGGGTCGCGCGGCCCGGCGGGTTCATCGCCGTCCGTGACGCCGACTACGGGGCCATGACCTGGTACCCCGCGTCCCAGAGCATGGACGACTGGCTGGACCTGTACCGCCGGGTGGCCCGCGCCAACGGCGGCGAGCCGGACGCCGGACGCCGGCTGAAGGCCTGGGCTCTCGAGGCGGGGTTCACCGACATCACCGCGACCTCGGCCACCTGGACCTTCACCACGCCCGAGGAGCGGGAGTGGTGGAGCGGCCTGTGGGCCGACCGCACCCTGGCGTCGGCGTACGCGGAGCGCGCCACCGAGGGCGGCCATGCGACGCCGGAGGAGCTGCACGCCGCCTCGGCGGCCTGGCGGGATTGGGGAAAGCATTCGGAAAGCTGGTTCAGCGTTCTGCACGGAGAAATTCTGTGCCGAAAGGAAGCGTGACCGACGCCTGTTCGACGAAATCCGGGAAACCAGTACGACAGGAGGTTCAACATTATGGTTCCGCTTCTGCTCGTACTGCTTCTCGCGATCGTTCTTTTCGGCGTCGGATTCGCGGTGAAGATTCTCTGGTGGATCGCTCTGGCGGTTCTGGTCCTGTGGGTGATCGGTTTCCTGGCCCGCGGGACGACGGCCGGCGGCGGCAGGAGCCGCTGGTACCGGTGGTGAACGACCGGTGACGCACCACAGGTGACGAGGACAACAGGTGACGAGGCTGCTGCCCCGGGAGTGCTCACTCCCGGGGCAGCAGCGGTCCCAGCGGCCCGAGGTCCAGGTTCAGGTCCTCGGGCCGCAGTCCGTAGCGGTCACGCAGTTCGGTCATGCGGTCGTCGAGGAGCATCAGGGTGAGCCCGATCCGCTCTTCCTGGTCCTCGCTCAGATCGCCCTCGTCGACGCGGCGCAACGCCTGGCGTTCCATGAGCTGGCGCAGCAGTTCGACGACCGTCAGGACCAGCTTGATCAGGTCGCGCTCGACCGTGTCGGGCTCGAGGTCGAGGCGGCGCTTGCGGGGTTCGGCAGGTTCGGTCACGTCAGTCCCCGAACGGTGAGGGAACGTTGCGGTTGACCGAGCTGATCAGTGCGTTCAGGTCGACACGGACCAGGTCGACGTCCGCGATGCGCAGCGTGACGTCACCGGTGATGACGACTCCGCCCGCGAGCAGCCGGTCGAGCAGGTCGACCAACGCGATCTCGCGGCGCTCCACGACGGTCACGATCCCTCCTCCGCTGTCTCTCCGGCGAAGGAATAGGCCGCCCAGGGGCCGGTGAGTTCCACCCGGATTCCCGGGGCGTCGTCCTTCGTACGGTCCACCATTTCGACGAATTCCTCGGATGCGTCGCGGGCCACCAGATAGGCGGCATTGAGAACGTTCCGGCCGGCCGCACCGGAAAGGCGCGGGTTCTGCGGCGCGTGCAGCCGGGCGTCGTCGGCCCGGTCGGACAGCGTCGCGTGCAGACCGGTGGCGAACTCCTCGGCCCTGCTCCACAGGTCCTCGTTCGCCCGGGACTGCCGGCGCCGCTGCCGCAGGTAGTCCCGGCCCGAGGCGGGCTTCGGCGGGGGCTGGGCCGAGGCGGCCGACCGCTCGGACTCCGCCTGCCGCGCCGGATCCGCCTCGACGTACACCTTCACGCCCCACTCCACCCGGCCGTCCAGCCGGTCGAGCGTGCGCCGGAAGGCCGCCTCGCGCCTTTCCAGCATCACCCGTACGCCGCTGTCGTCCCTGAAGACGGTGGCCAGCCGGAGCGGCAGCGGGGTGGTGACGGCGGTGAGCGCGTCGACCACCTGCTGGTGGGCGCGGGCGGTGGCGGTCAGCCAGTCCAGGTCCTCCAGGTGGTCGCGCAGCGCCTCCTCGCCGAAGTCGGCCTCGGGCACATGGCTGACGACGGCGACCAGGTCTCCGTGCGGCAGCAGCCGGGGCGGGTCGTCCGCCACGCCCGTGAGCTGGGACTGGAGGGCCGCGCCGAAGGGGCGGCAGACGGCGTAGACGTAGCGCAGTCCGGTCACGGCGCCTCCTCCCTCGGTACCCGGCCCGGATCCAGCTCACGCAGGCGTTCGCGGAGCGCCGCGTTCTCCCGGGTGAGTTCGTCGCGCCGGGCGCGCGAGGACAGTGCGGGGTCGCTCTCCCACCAGTCGATGCCCATCTCCTTGGCCTTGTCGACGGAGGCGACGACCAGCCGCAGCTTGATGGTGAGCAACTCGATGTCGAGCAGGTTGATCCGGATGTCGCCCGCGATGACGACACCCTTGTCGAGCACCCGCTCCAGGATGTCGGCGAGATTGGCGCTCTGTCCCTGGCCATAGGGATCGGGCAGCCGGCTGGGGGTGGTCATCGACGGCTCCCGCCCTCGGCGTCCTCGTACTCGTACTCGCCCTCCGGCTCCTCTTCGTACGCGCCCTCCGGCTCCTCCTCGTACTCACCCTCGGATTCTTCCGCGTGCTCGTCCTCGGGTTCCTCCGCGTCCTCGTCCTCCGGTTCCTCCGCGTCCTCGTACGCGTCCTCGGGCTCCTGCTCCTGGTCCTGCTGGTCCCGGCGCTCCTCTTCCTCCTCGGCGACCGCGTCCTCGTGGCTGCGGACGACCTCGCCGTCGCGGATCTCACCGCGCCAGCCGTCGTCGGCCTCGCCCTTGAAGGTGATGTGGCGGACGTAGTTCTTGAGGTCGAGCCGGGCCCGGCGGCCCTGGGCGCGCCAGATGTTGCCGGTCTTCTCGAACAGGCCCTTCGGGTAGTACTCGATGACCAGGACGACCCGGGTCAGGTTGCCGGCGAGTTCGTGGAAGCTGACGACGCCCTTGGTGGAGCCCTTGGCCCCCTCCGACGTCCAGGAGATCCGGTCGTCGGGCACCTGCTCGGTGGTCGTCGCCTTCCAGCTGCGGTTGGACCACAAGACCTTCAACTGCCAGTCGGAGGACGTGTCGTCGGCGCGGTTCGCGCTCTTGACGCCCTTGGCGAAGGTGCTGAAGTCCTGGTACTGGGTCCACTGGTCGTACGCCGTGCGCAGCGGCACGCCCACGTCGACGTACTCGATGATGACGGTCGGCTTCTGGCCTCCACCGCCCTTCTTGTGGCCCTTGCCGCCGGTGAGGTTCTTGAAGGCGCCGACCACGTTGTCCTTCACCTTGCCCGCGCCGACCTCGAGGGCGGCCCTCATCGGACCCTTGCCCTCGGCGAGCTTGCGTCCGCCGTCGAGGGCGAGCTTGGCGAACCCCGGGCTGTTGCCCTCCGCGATGTCGTTGAGCTTGCCGGTGGTCTCGCCGAGCTTGGTGCCGACGCCGGTCAGCAGCCGGGTGGCCTGGGCGGCGAGGTAGTCCTGCACCTCGGCCTTGAGGCGGTCGGCCGCCTCGCTCTGCGCCATGTCGGCCAGCGGGTTCTTCTTCGCGGCCTTTCCGGCCGTGGAGGCCGCGGATCCCAGGGAGTCGCTCATCGCTCACCACCGTCCTTCGACCGCCGGGCGGCGGCGCTCCTGGCCCCTGCCGTCTTCTTTCCGGCCGCCTTCCTGGCGGGCTGGGCTCGCTCGGCCGCGGCCTTCTTCGCGGGAGTCTTGGCGGCGGCCTTCCTCGCGGGCGCCTTCCTGGGCGTCCTGCGCGACTCGGGCGGTGCCTTCTTCGCGGGCCGCTCACGCCGGGGTGCGCGCCGCTCCTCGGGCTCCTCGCGCTCTTCGGGCTCCTCGGATTCCTGAGGTTCCTGAGGTTCCTGAGGTTTTCGGGGTTCCCGGGATTCCTGGGACTCCTTGGGCTCCGAGTCCTCCGAGGCCTCGGAGTCACGGGAGTCGTCGGAGTCGTCGGATCCGATGCCGGTTGCCCGGGACGCCACGCCGGAGAGCTGGTCGCGCACCTCGGCGGTGCGCCCGTGCAGCCGGTCGGCGAGCGCGTCGATCTGCCGCTCGACCATGGCACCCGATGCCGCCTTGCCCACGCCCCGCAGGTCCGTGCGCAACTGGTCCCCGATCTCCTTGAACTGCGGATTGTTCTGCAGTTGGCCGGAGACCAGTTCGGCGACGCCCTTCGGGGTCAGGTTCAGCTTCTTGCCGGCCACCATGGTGCCCACGGCTACCGCGAGTTTCAGCTTCTTCGTACGTCCCAGCAGGTATCCGGCCCCTATGGCGAGGCCCAGTCCCACTCGATTCATGGTGCCGTCCCGTTGCCCAATCCCGCGCTCGTGCGCGTAGCGATCTCCAGCCGGTCCAGAAGTTCGTCCTCCTGTCGGTCGAACTCCTCATCCGTGATCTCACCGGCCTCCAACTGCTCCTCCAGGCGGGCAAGTTCGGCCCGTACCGTGGCGGGGTCGTAGTAGATCCGCTCCGCCTCCTCCAGCACCTGTCTGATGGCCCAGCCGCTGCCGCGCACCGGTGCGAACGGCAGCAGCAGGACCTCCGAGATCAGTCCCATGTCGTCACCCCGCTCCGGCGTCCGCACCACCGGCCGCCGTGCCCGCGGGCTCGGCCGGTCCGGGCTCGACGAAGCTGTACGGCGGCAGCGGGCCGTTCACGCGGACCTCAAGGTGCGGCAGCCGGCCGCGGGCCCCCTCGACGGCGGCGAGGAACTCGTCGGCCGCTTCCCGCTTCACCAGGAACGAGACGTTGGCCAGCCAGCCGGTGGACTCGGGGCCCACGCTCACGGCGTCGGCGACGGTCTCCAGAGCGCGCTCCAGCGCGGTGGCGTCCTCGGCCTCCTTGCCCTTGACCGCGGCCGCGACCATCTCGCCGAGCTGGATCTTCGTCTCGTAGGTCCCGCCGCCCGCCTGCCTGTTGGACTCGGCGAGGGCGCGGATCTCGGGGTTCTCGGCCATCACGTGGTGCAGTACGGCCTCTTCGACGTGGTTGGCCTTGACGTTGTACTCGACGCGGCCGTCCAGCGCCCCCAGGCGTTCCGCGTAGTGCTCGGCGCGCTCGGCGAGGACTCCGGTGACCGCCTTGTCGTCGGGGGCGATGCTGCCGAAGCGCATGGGCAGCACACAGCCATCGGCGCCGATCTCGCTCAGCACGTTCTGGTGGGCGAGCAGTTCCCTGCGCTTGGGGCGCAGTCCCTCGGGGGCGTCGCTGACGACGGCCGTCAGCTCGCCCTCCACGAGGATCCGCACCTTGCGCGGCGGGTCCCCGACCCCGCCCGTGCCCTCGGGAAGCGAGGGATGCGTGGCGGCGGTGATGCCGTAGACGTACGTACTCACTCCTGCTCCTCCTTCCGGCGCGAGGGCGCGGCCTTGCGGGCCCGCGGACGCGAGGACGTCTCACGCTCGGCGCCGCCGTCGTCGCGGGCCTGCTTGAAGGCGTCGGAGATCGTCTCGGCGGCGCCGGACAGCGCCCCCTTGGACTTGCCCCGGGCGCCGGACTCGGTCATCTCGCCGACCAGGTCGGGCAGGCCCGGGTCCTTGCGCGGCCCGGCCTCCAGGTCGAGCCGGTTGCACGCCTCGGCGAAGCGCAGATAGGTGTCCACGCTCGCGACGACGACACGGACGTCGATCTTCAGGATCTCGATGCCGACCAGGGAGACGCGCACGAATGCGTCGATGACGAGCCCTCTGTCCAGAACAAGCTCAAGCACGTCGTAAAGGCCGCTGCTGCCGCCTCCGCCGCCGGTCTGTTGTGCCGGTACGACAGTCATGCCTGCAGTTCCTCCATCTTGTCGGTGGTGTGGATGGTGTTCGCGGGTACGAGCGGGCGCCGTGCGCCGGCCTAGCGGCTGCCGCGGGGGTCGGCCCGACCGCGCTCGTAGCGCCGGGCGCGCCGGTAACCCGTGAGCTGTCCCTCGGCGTCCAGTTCCACCTGGTAGCTCGCCATCAGGCTCATGGTGTCGGGCACCCGCTCCAGTTCCAGGACCTCGACCTCAAGTGCCCAGCCCTCCTCCGTCTGCTCGAAGGACGACACGGACTCGGCGGTCATACCGGTGAGCTCCGCGAGCTGGGCGCGCGCCTCGCGCAGAACCTCCATCGGCTTGGGACGGCGCGACTCCTGTGATGTCTGTGACTTCTGAGATGTACGTGGCTTTCGTGAACTCTGTTGTGATTCTTGCGAGTCGGATGTGCTTCTCGTGTTCGACATGGCCACCTCCCCCTCCGTGTGGCCGCATGTGTGTTCGCCAAACCTCGCCGTGCGGCGCGGTCCCGCTCAGCCGCGCAAGGCGTCCAGGCGCGCAGGGCGTTCAGCCGCGCAGGGCGTTCAGCCGCCGCCGGGCGGGGCCCAGGGCACGGGGGCGGTTCATGATCCCGGCCCAGGGCCTGGTGCGGGCCTGCTCGACGGCGTCCGCGACGGTCCAGCGGCGGGCGTGCAGGGCTGGGTCGTCCAGCTGGTCCCAGGAGATGGGCGTGGCCACGGGAGCGCCAGGGCGGGCGCGGACGGTGAAGGGTGCGACGGCGGTCTGCGCGTAGGCGTTGCGCTGGATGTCGAGGTAGAGCCGGTCCCCGCGGTCCTTCTTGCGGGCGGCGGTGGTGAGCCGGTCGGGGTGGGCGGCGGCCAGGACGTCGGCGACGGCCCGCGCGAACTCCCGTACGTCGTCGAAGTCCTGGCGGCCGTCCAGCGGGACGACGACGTGCAGCCCCCGGGACCCGGTGGTCATCGGTGCCGAGGGCAGCTTCAGCTCGTCGAGCAGCTCGGCCAGCAGCCGGGCCGCCGCCCGCACCGCCTCGAAGTCGTCTCCGGCCGGGTCGAGGTCGAAGACCATGCGGTCGGGCCGGTCGAGCCGCCCGGTCCGGGACAGCCAGCGGTGCAGGGTGAGCGCGGCCTGGTCGGCGAGGTACACGAGGGTGGCGGAGTCGTCGCACACGGTGTGGCAGACGGTACCGCCCTCCTTGCCGACCTCGACGCGGTCGATCCACTCCGGGTAGTGCTCCGGGGTGTTCTTCTGCATGAACCGCGGTCCGTCGACGCCGTCCGGGTGCCGTTCCAGCATCAGCGGGCGGCCTCGCAACTGCGGCAGCATGAACGGGGCGACGGCACGGTGGTAGTCGACGAGATCGCCCTTGGTGTACTCCTGCGTGCCGCTCCCACCGGCCGGGAACAGCACCTTGTCCGGCCGGTGGACCTCCACCGTGTGCCGTCCGGCCCGCACGGTGCGTGCGTCGCTGCGGCTGCCGCCGGCGCTGCCGCTCCTGCTCACGGAACGATCGCCTGCTCCACGAGCATCCGGGCGGCCGCCTCGATGGACTCGGCGTCGATCCCCGCGGCGTGGAGTTCCTCCGCCGGGGTCGCGGAGCCCGGCATCGCCGTGACCGCGAGCCGCACCAGCCGGGGCACGGGCCGTCCGTCGCAGAACGCGTCCAGTACGGCGTCGCCGATGCCGCCCTCCCGCCGGTGGTCCTCCACGGTCACCAGGCAGCCGGTCTCCTCGGCCGCCGCGCGCAGGGTGGCCCGGTCGACGGGCTTGACCGAGTACAGGTCGATCACCCGGACCGGGATGCCGTCCGCTCCGAGGGCGTCGGCCGCGGCGAGCGCCTCGTGCAGGGTGACGCCGGCCGCGACGACGGTGAGCCGGTCGGAGTCGGAGGAGCGCAGCACCTTGCTGCCGCCGACGGGGAACTCCTCGTCGGGTCCGTAGATCACCTTGCTCTCACCGCGCGAGGTGCGCAGGTACCGGATGCCCTCCAGGCCGGCCATCTCGGCGACGAGGCGCGCGGCCTGGTTGGCGTCGCACGGGTACAGCACGGTCGAGCCGTGGACGGCCCGCATCATGGCAAGGTCCTCCAGGCCCATCTGGCTGGGCCCGTCCTGGCCGATGGCGACGCCCGCGTGGGAGCCGACGAGGTTGATGCCGGAGCCGCTGATCGAGGCCATGCGCACGAAGTCGTGGGCGCGGGTCAGGAAGGCGGCGAAGGTGGTGGCGAACGGCACCCGGCCGCGGGCCGCCATCCCCACCGCGGCGGCGACCATCTGCTGCTCGGCGATGTAGCACTCGAAGTAGCGCTCGGGGTGTTCCTTGGCGAAGAACTCGGCCCGCGTGGAGTCGCCGACCTCGCCGTCGAGGGCGACGACGTCCCCGCGCGCGGTGCCGACCGCGGCGAGCGCCTCCCCGAAGGCGTTGCGGGTGGCGATCTCGTCGCCCGGGTCGTATCGGGGCAGCTCGGTCTGTCCGGTGCCCGCCGAGTGCAGGGCCCGGGCGTCCTCGGGGGCGTGCACCCGCACCCTGATGTCGCGGGGACCGCCGAGTTCGGCGACGGCCTCCTCGGCCTCCGGCAGCGGCTTGCCGTGCTGGCCCTCGCGGTCCTCCACGGCCGCGACGCCCTTGCCCTTGAGGGTGCGGGCGATGATCGCGGTGGGCTGGCCCTTGGTGGACAGGGCCTCGCCGTAGGCGCGGTCGACGGCGTCGACGTCGTGGCCGTCGATCTCGATCGTGTGCCACTCGAAGGCCCGGAATCGGCGTGCGTAGGCGTCGAGGTCGTGGCCGTGCCTGGTGGGGCCGCGCTGGCCGAGCCGGTTGACGTCGACGATCACGGTGAGGTTGTCGAGGTGCTCGTGCCCGGCGTGCTCGGCGGCCTCCCACACCGATCCCTCGGCCATCTCGCTGTCGCCGCACAGCACCCACACGCGGTAGTCGGTGTGGTCGAGCCGCTTGCCGCACAGCGCGATGCCGACGCCCACGGGCAGCCCCTGGCCGAGCGAGCCGGTGGCCGTCTCGACCCACGGCAACCGCTGCGGAGAGGGGTGTCCCTCCAGGCGGCTGCCCAGCTTGCGGAAGGTGAGCAGTTCCTCGTCGTCGATGGCACCGGCCGCCTTGAAGGCGGAGTAGAGCAGGGGCGAGGCGTGTCCCTTGGAGAGTACGAAGCGGTCGTTGCCGGGGTGGGCCGGGCGCTCGAAGTCGTAGCGGAGGTGATTCGCCAGCAGTACGGCCATCAGGTCCGCGGCGGACATCGACGACGTCGGGTGCCCGGAACCCGCGGCGGCGGACGCCCGTACGCTGTCGACGCGCAACTGCTGTCCGAGGTCGACGAGTTCACCGGTGTTCATGTGTCTCCTTCCGCGGCACGTCCGTCGGTGCGCCTGACGGGGCCGGGGGCGATGTCGGGTCCGGGGGGCGGCTGGTGCGCCGGCGGCTCGGGACCGGGGTCGGTCGGCGGGCGCGCGGACCGGCTCGGTCCGGACGGGGCGGTGGGCCGCTTCCCGGCGGAGCCCGCGCCGGAGGCGCGGGAGGCCTTGCCCGGCTTGCCCGAGCCTCCTCGGGCGGGGCGCGGCCCGGCGGCCTCGACGGCGCGGCGCGGCTTGCCGGACGCACGGGGCGAGCCGGACTGGTTCCTCTTCGCCCGCTCACCGCGCGACTGGCTCCCGGCGGGCTCATCACCGGGCCGGCCCTTGGCCGGTTCACCGCCCGGCTGGTTCTTCGCGGGCTCACCGCCCGGCTGGTTCTTCGTAGGCTCACCGCCCGGCTGCTCGTTCGCGGGCTGACCGCCCGGCTGGTTCTTCGCGGGCTCACCGCGCGGCTGGTTCTTCGCAGGCTCACCGCCCGGCTGCTCGTTCGCGGGCTCGCCGCCCGGCTGCTCGTTCGCGGGCTGACCGCCCGGCCGGTTCCTCGCCTCGTCGCCGTCGGGGTGCTGCCCGGCTGCCCCGGCGCTCTCGCCGGTCCGCTCCGGACCTCCCGGCACCCGCGCGACCTCCGGGGACGACGACTCCAGCGGCACCGACCAGGACCGTACGAGACCCAGCTGTACGGCCTGGCGGGGCAGTACCGCGTCGAGCAGCCAGTCGGCGGCGACCCGCACGCGGTTGCCCGGCATCGCCGCGAGGTGGTACCCGCGGGTGACCGCACCCGCCGCCGGGCCGGACATCGGCACGCCGAGCGGGTTGGCCGCGGCCTTCGCGCCGCCGAGGTCCACGACGAACCCCATGTCCCGGTGGCGGTAGGCCCGCCGTTTCCCCCGGCCGAGCGAGGCGACGACGTTGTGGGCGCAGACCTTGCCGTGCCGCCAGGCGTGCTGTGCGGTCATCGGCGTGTACTGGCCCGGCTGGTTCAGGTCGGGCACCGCCGCCACGTCACCGCAGGCGAACAGCTCGGGCCGTCCCGGCACCTGGAGGTGGGGGTCGACGAGCAGCCGGCCGCGCTCCATGGGCAGGCCCAGGGACTCCACCAGCGGGTCGGGCCGCACGCCCACGCACCACACGAGTGTGCGGGTGTCGACGGTGGACCCGTCGGTCAGTACGACCCCGTCGTGCGTGGCCTCCTTCACGGAGGTCCCCATCCGCACGTCGACGCCCCGCTGCCGCAGTACCCGCTCGGCCGTGCGGGAGAGCCGTTCGTCCATCTCGGGCATGACCCGGGGCGCCACGTCGAGCAGCATCCAGCGCGGCCGCATGCCGGTGCGCATCGGGTGCTTGCGGACCTGCGCGTCGGTGTACATCGCGCCGTGCGCGGCGACCTCGGTGCCGGTGTAGCCCGCGCCGACCACGACGAAGGTGCACCGCGCGGCGCACTCGGCCCGGTCGTCGGCCGCGGCGGCCAGCTCCACCTGCCGGGTCACGTGGTCGCGCAGGTAGAGCGCCTCCGGCAGCCCGCGGAAGCCGTGGGCGTGCTCGGCGACGCCGGGGATGGGCAGCAGTTTGTTGACGCTGCCCGCGGCGAGTACCAGCCGGTCGTAGGGCAGCGTGCCCTCCTCGCCCTCCGGGCCCGTGTAGTGCACGGTGTGCCCGTCGAGGTCGATGCCGTCGGCCTCGCCGAGCACGAGCCGTACGTGCGGCAGCGTGCCCGACAGGGACACGCTGACCCGGCGCGGTTCCAGGATTCCGGCGGCGACCTGGGGCAGCAGGGGCAGGTAGAGGAAGTAGTCGGTCGGGTTGAGCAGGGTGATGTCGGCCTGGTGCCGGGTGAGCCGGGACAGGGTGCGGGCCGTCCGGTACCCGGCGAAGCCGGCACCGACGATCACGATGCGGGGTCGGCTCACGGTTCGCCTCCGGGCTGTCGCGTACCTCGTGGGCCTTCCGCGTCCCCTCGGCCGGGGCGGCCAAACGTCCGCGGGGAAGTCGCGGCACGTCCGCGAGGAACCGCCGGGCCGCCGGTTTCCGGCACCTCGCCCGGGTACCCGGCCCCCGACCCACCCCCGCTCCCTGCCCGGAGGCACCCCCTCATGCCCGAGTACGGCTATTTCCTCTCGTGCGAGCAGTACGGTCCCGCGGAGCTGATCGAGCAGGCCCGGATGGCCGAGCAGGCCGGATTCCAGGCGCTGTGGATCTCCGACCACTACCACCCCTGGAACGGCGAACAGGGCCAGAGCCCCTTCGTGTGGTCGGTCATCGGCGCCCTGTCCGACGCCGTGTCCCTGCCGATCGAGACCGCGGTGACCTGCCCGACCGTACGCATCCATCCGGCGGTGGTGGCGCAGGCCGCGGCGACCAGCGCGGTGATGACGAACGGCCGGTTCCGGCTGGGCGTCGGCACCGGCGAGGCACTGAACGAGCACATCTTCGGCGACGCCTGGCCGGCCGCGCACGTACGGCTGGAGATGCTGGAGGAAGCCATCCAGATCATGCGCCGGCTGCTCACCGGCGAGGAGGTCAACCACCACGGCACCCACTACACGGTGGAGAACGCCCGCCTGTACACGGTGCCCGACGAGCCGGTCCCGATCGACATCTCGGGCTTCGGCCCGGCGGCGACGAAGCTGGCGGCCCGGGTCGGCGACGGCTACATCACGATGATGCCGGACACCTCGATGGTGGAGCAGTACCGAAAGGGCGGGGGCGGCGGGAAGCTGGTCAGCGGCGGCACCAAGGTCTGCTACGACACCGACCGGGACGCGGCCGTGCGCACCGTGCACCGGCTGTGGGCCAACGAGCAGCTGCCCGGCGAGCTGGGCCAGGTGCTGCCCTCGCCGAAACACTTCGAGCAGGCGCAGACCCTGGTCACCGAGGACATGGTCCGCGACAGCCGGGTGTGCGGCGACGACGTGGACGAGCACGTGGCGGAGCTGAAGCAGTTCGCCGACGCCGGCTTCGACCGGGTCTACGTCAACCAGATCGGCCCGGATCTGCGCGGCTTCTTCGACCTCTACCGCACCAAGGTGCTGCCGCAGCTCCAACAGGCCGCCTGACACGGACGGGACACTGGGGTACGCCCGCACCGATGCCGTCGGTGCGGGCGTACCCCGGTGCTCGGCCGGTCAGCCGCGCCCGCGTTTGTTCTCGGGGTCGAGGTCGTCCTGGCGCGGTGCCGCGGGACCGGTGCCGCCCGGTGCGGGTGTGCCCGCGCCCGGGGCGCCGGTCGCGCCGCCCACACCGCCGGGGGCGACGGGTGGCATCGGCGGGTACGGCACGCCGGGTCCGCCCGGGGGCCCCGCGGGCGCACCGTCTCCGGGGACGTGGTCGTGCCCGGTGCCGGGTGCCGGACCCGGCCGCGACGGGTGCGGCCGGGCCGCGCCGCGCAGCAGGTACGCCGCGACGCCCAGAAGGGCGGCCGTGATCAGCGCGGCGGCCCAGCCCGGGAGTGCGAGGGCGAGCGCCAGTCCCACGGCGAGCGCGACGGCGGCGCCCGCGTAGAGGGCGGCGGTGCCGGACGCGGCGTACAGCGTGGCCTTGCGGCGCTGCCTGCGGGTCTGCTCATGCAGTTCGTCGCGCACGGTCTCGCGTGCCACCTGCGCCAGTTCGTCGACCAGTTGCCTGTCCAGGTGTTCCAAGTGATCCATGCGGTCCATGCGTTGCGGGTACCCGCCGGTCCGGCTTCCATGGCCGGACCGGGAGTGGACGCCAGGCCGACCCAACTAGGCTCGTCCGTATGGACATTCTGGGAGCCACACTGCGCATCTACGTCGACGACCTGGACAAGGCGATCCCCTTCTACGAGGGTCTGGCGGGCGGCGAGGCGCTTCGCTTCGAACGCGGCGGCGTCCAGGTCGCCGCCGTCGGCTGCTTCCTGCTGATGAGCGGACCCGAGTCCCAACTCGAGGTGCTGCGCAAGGTGACCGCGACGATCGCCGTGTCGGACGTCGAGGAGACCCATCGCGTACTCGGCTCACTGGGCGCCGACATCATCGCCGGCCCGGTCGCCACGCCCGTGGGCCGCAACCTGATCGCCCGGCACCCGGACGGGGCGATCTACGAGTACGTGGACCGGCAGCAGTAGGGCCCCGGAAAGGCATGGGGGGCCGGTCGGGGCTCACTCGCCGTCCGGCCACATCCGGAAGTCGTAGCGGGCCGGGAGCGGTGCGTCGTCCAGCCGCGCCCACAGCAGGCCGATGCCGTCGGCGCCCTCCCTCAGATCGGCGACCTCGAAGCCCTCGTCGAACACGGCCCGCGCGTCCTCGCGCCGGCCCTCCGCTGCCAGCAGCTCGGCCTCGATCAGCCGGAACCGGCCGCGGGCCCGGGTCTCGGGGTCCAGCCGCTCCCACACGGCCCGGGCGTCCGCGGTACGCCCGGCCGCCAGCAGCGCCCCGATCGCCTCCCGGCCGAGGGACGCGGTGACGGCCGCCCACCCGGCGTCCTCCCTCGCCGCGTCGGTCCGGCGTGCGCACAGGTCGTCGAAGGCCTCCGCGTACCGGTCGGCGGCGCGCTCGTGGTGGCCGTCCTCCTGGTCGGCGACGGCGAGGCAGCGCAGCAACGGCCAGCGGTCCGTGGCGGACTCGAGGCCGCGCTCCCAGCTGCGCACCGCCTGTGCCCGGTCGTCGCCGTGCCACTGGGCGACACCGAGGTGGTACTCGGCCGACGGCGTGGCGGCCGTGGTCTCCAGCATGTCCCGCCAGGGCCGGGAGACCAGCGTGGCGCCGGGCGGCTCGTCGTGCTGCGGCTCGGGCAGTGCCCCGGCGCGCAACAGGTGCAGCCAGGGCCGCTGTTCCTCGCCGAGGGTGTCCTCGTCGAAGGGTGTGCCGGGCAGCTTCCAGCCGGCCCGCAGCACCTCCAGCGCGCCCCAGCCCGATCCGGTGGCCAGGCGCTCGCCGGGCTCGCTGTCGGCACCCGGCCGCCAGGCGTCGTACGCGGCGTCGACGTCGGCCCGCGGCAGGGCGTCCGCCAGCCGGTCCTCGGCCCGGCGCAGCACGGTGTGCCAGTCGCCCTGCGGGGAGGTGTCGAGCGGTCCGTACGCCTCCAGCCAGGACACCTCGCTCTCCGCCTCCAGCTTGACGTGTTCGAGCTGGGTGCGGACGAGTCCGGCCTGGATCTCGCAGTAGCCGCCGGTGCCGGGTTCGGTGAGCCACTCCTGCCAGCGGCGTCCGCCCGATCCGGTGCCCCACACGAACAGCTTGCGGCCGCGCAGCAGGTCGGTCGAGGTCTGCACCAGCCCGTGACCGTCCTCGTCGAGCGCGGCGATCCAGCGGCGCCGGTCGTCCGGCACCTCGTAGAAGTAGTCGGCGGCGTAGGTGCTGTTCAGTGGGTACGTCCGGTCGATCCCGCCGTACTCCGGGACGGGCACCCGGCGCAGGCGGCGCTCATATCCGAAGTGCCAGGCCTCGTCGGCCGGGGCGAGGACGCGGCGGTCCTCGGGGACTGCGATGTTGGACCACCAGTAGGTGGGCACCGGGCGTTCGTGCGGGTTGCGGATGCGGGCGCCGACGTAGAGGAAGTCCGAGCCCTCCGGCAGCCACAGGTCGACCTGGAAGGGCAGGTCGCGCAGCCGCTCCCACTCCCACAGGCGCAGCATCTCCCCGCCGTCGGGCGCGGGGACGCGCGCTGCGTGCACGGGCGAGCAGGACAGGGTGGTGTGGCCGGTGGCGCCCATGTTCCATTCGATGCCGCCGGAGAACCAGGCGCCGTTGAGGGCGAAGTTGGCGGGCTGGAGCACGGGGTTGACGTAGAGCAGTTCACGGTCGGTGGGCTTGTGGTGGAGGGAGGCGATGCGGCCGCCGAGGGCCGGCAGGACGGTGGCCCGCAGCCGGTCGTTCTCGATGACGAGGGCGTCCAGCTCGCGCGGTCGGCGCCCGCGGCCGTAGCCGTCCCGGACCTGTGCGGGCAGCAGACTGCGCAGGGGCTCGTAGTCGATCTGGCGGGCCATGTCGCGGGGCAGGCCCGCCCGGTCCCGTTCGTCGATGCGGTGGGCCTCGTCCAGGGGGCGCAGCGGCGGCAGGGGGTTGTCCGGCCCCAGCGGCACGGCGGGCAGGGTCAGTACCTCGCGTCGGATCGTCGTCACGGTTCCCCATGGAAGCCGCTCCCCGGCGCGGTGAACAGGGGTTCCGCCGGCCGGGTCGGGGCGACGTGGCTCACGTTTAATTCCCTGGGGCACGGGGCTGACAGGGCTTGGGGTCGGGCGGTCGGTGCGTAGGCATGCGAAGGAGAGCGGGTACGTGAGTGAGCACCACACCTGCCGGGTGATCGTCCGGGGCACCTGGGAGGGGCTGACCGAGGACGCCCGGGCCCGGTTGCTCGCCGAGGCGGGCGAGCACGGGATGCCGGGCATGCGGTTCACCGAGGAGGGGACGCCGGCCTACGAGCCCGCACCGCTGAGGCACTTCTCGATGCGTTACGTGGTGGTGTCGGACGCGGCGGACGGCGAGGAGATGGCGGGCGCGATCGCGGGCCGGGCGGAGGGCCTGCTGTGCGGGCTCGGCTACCGGTTCCGCGGTCTCGGGTCCACGGTGACGGACCTCGACACGATGAAGATCAACCGGAGGTCACGGTCTCGGCGGTGATCGCCCAGCGCTGATGGTCGCGCCAGGCGCCGTCGATGTGGAGCATTTTCGGCGAGAAGCCCTCCAGGTGGAAGCCGCAGGCGCGGGCCAGCGCGATCGAGGCGGCGTTGCCCGGCTGGACGTTGATCTCCAGCCGGTGCAGGCGCATCGGCCCGAACGCGTACCGCACCACGAGGTCCAGACCCTCACGCATCAGCCCCCGGCCGACCGCGTGCGCGAACGCGCCGTAGCCGAGCGCGCCGCTGAGGAAGCCGCCCTCGACGATGTTGTTGATGTTGACGAACCCGGCGATGGCGCCGCCGTCCGGCACCGGGCCCTCCACGCCTCCCGCTCCGTCCGCCGCCGCACCCTTCTCGCACACCAGGAACCCGGCCTTGGTGCGGTCCTCGATGAGCCGGCCCGCGTAGGCCTCGTACGCCTGGACGCTGTCCGGCGGGAAGAGCCAGGGGTGGTGCAGGTCCTTGCTCTGACGGGCCCGGGCGGTGAACTCGGCGGCGTCCGCGTAGGCGAAGTGCCGGATGCCCACGCGCGGGCCCTCGGCGAGGTGGCGGGACGGGGTGTGCGGCATGCGGTCAGCCTACGACGGGCGGCGCAGCGCCGGCCGGTCCAGCGTCAGGGTGCCCGCGTCCGCGTCGAGTTCCGCCGGTACGCCGAACGGGACGGTCAGCGCCCCCTCGCAGTGCCCGAACCCGAAGTCCTCGACGACCGGCACGCCGAGGCCGCCGAGCCGGTCGGCCAGCAGGGGCCGCAGCCGTTCGTAGGGCCCGCACTCGGCCCACGAGCCGAGCAGCACGCCGCCTACTCCTTCGAGCCAGCCGGAGCGCAGCAACTGCGTGAGGTAGCGGTCGATGCGGTACGTCTCCTCCCCCACGTCCTCCAGGCACAGCAGGCCGCCGCGCGCGGAGGGCCGGGCGTGCGGGGTGCCCAGGTCGGAGGCGAGCAGGGCGAGGCAGCCGCCCAGGGTGACGCCGCGGGCCCGGCCGGGCACCAGCGGTGTGCCGCCGGAGGTGATCACGCGGACCGTCTCCGGGTCGAACAGGGTGGCCCGCAGGTGCTCCTGCGCCCGGGCGTTCTTGATGAAGTCGATCCCGGCCGCCATCGGCCCGTGCAGGGTGACCAGGCCGAGGCGGGTGGCGAACGCCTCGTGCAGTGCGGTGATGTCGCTGAAGCCGACGAACACCTTGGGACCGGCCGCGCGCATCGCCTCCCAGTCGAGCAGGTCGGCCATGCGCTGGACGCCGTATCCGCCGCGGGCGCACAGCACGGCGTCCACGGCCGGGTCGCACCAGGCGGCCTGGAGGTCGGCGGCCCGGTCGGCGTCGGTGCCCGCGAGGTAGTCGAAGGTGCCGTGCCGGTCCAGGACGTGCGGCGCCACGACCGGGTCGAGGTCCCAGCCCCGCAGCACGTCGAGCCCCGCCTGGAGCCGCTCCTCGGGCACGGGTCCGCTGGGCGCGACGACGGCCACCCGGGCGCCGGGGGCGAGCCGGGCCGGCCGGACCAGCTCCCGCACCCGGCTCATCGGGTCAGCTCCAGGGCGGGGACGCCGGGCGGGGTCAGCCCGAAGACCTGCGCGTAGAGGGACAGCTCCGCCTCCAGGGCGCGCACCATGGTCTCCGCGCGGCGGAATCCGTGCCCCTCCCCCTCGAAGGTGAGGTAGGCGTGCGGTACTCCGCGGCCCGCCATGCGGTCGAGGAACCGCTCGCACTGCACGGGCGGGCAGATCACGTCGTCCAGGCCCTGGAGCAGCAGGAAGGGGGCGGTGACGCGCTCGGCGTGCTCGGCCGGCGACCGGTCGGTGTAGCGGTCCGGGACCTCGGCGTACGGGCCGATCAGGCTCTCCAGGTACTGCGACTCGAAGTCGTGGGTCTCGCCGGTCCCCCAGCCGGTCAGGTCGAGGATCGGGTAGCTGATCGTGCCGCAGGCGTAGACGTCGGTGGTGGCCAGTGAGGCGGCGGAGGTCCAGCCGCCCGCGCTGCCGCCGCGCACGGCGAGCCGCTCCCGGTCGGCGGTGCCCTCGTCGGCGAGGGCGAGGGCGACGGCCGCGCAGTCCTCGACGTCGACCACGCCCCACTGCTCGCGCAGCCGGTTGCGGTACTCCCTGCCGTGGCCGCTGGAACCCCCGTAGTTGACCTCGGCGACGCCGATGCCGCGGGAGGTGAAGTAGGCGATCTCCAGGTCGAGGACGAGCGGGGAACGGCTGGTGGGGCCGCCGTGCGCCCAGATGACGTACGGCGGCAGTTCGCCGTCCGGGGCCCGGCAGCCGGGGTGGTGCGGCGGGTAGAGGTGGGTGTGGATCTCGCGTCCGCCCGGACCGGTGAAGGTGCGGATCCGCGGCCGGGGGTAGAACGCCTGGTCGGCGGCGTCCTCGTGCGGGGCGCCGATCACCCGGGCGCGGCCGGTGCGGGCGTCCAGTTCGACGACCTCGTAGCCGCTGCGGGGGCTCGCGCCGACGGCGACTACCCGCTCCCCGTGCGCGGCGAGGGCGGGCGCGAACTCCGTCCAGGGGCCCGCCGCGTCGACGACCTCGCCGGTCTCGGGGTCGAGTATGCCGAGGACGGCGGCGCCCCGGCCGTGCAGAACCGCGATCAGGCCGCTGTCCAGGGGCGCGAACCAGCGCTGACCGAGCTTCCACAGCGGCCCGCCGAACTCCTCCTCGCGGGGGCACAGCGGCCGCCCGTCGCGGTAGAGGTTCCACCAGCCGGTGCGGTCGGAGGCGTACAGCAGGGTGCCGTCCGGGGCCCAGTCCGCCTGGGCGATCGACTCCTCGGGCCCACCCGCGACGGTCCGGGCCTGCTGGAAGGTGCCCTCGGAACCGACCTCCGCGACGATCAGCTCGGTGCCGTCCCAGGGCATACGGGGGTGGTCCCAGGCGAGCCAGGCGGCGCGGCGCCCGTCGGGCGAGAGGCGGGGTCCGGTGACGAAGCGGTGCCGTTCGGGGGTGAGTTCGCGCACCGCGCCCCGGTCGTCGGCTGCGGAGCCGTCCAGCGGCACGGCCACGAGGACGCGGCGGACGTCGGTGGGCCCCTCGCCGGTGAACTCCTCCAGGACGCACCACACCTCCCCGCGCTCGGGACGCGGGTCCGGCTCGATCCAGCGCAGCCCGCCGCCCACCGCGGACAGCGGCGTCAGCGGACGGGGCTCGCCGCCGCCCGGGGTGAAGGCGTACAGCCGCTGGTCGGCGAAGTTCACGAAGACCACCAGCGGACCGGCGTCGGTCGTGGCCGCGCCCCACGGCCGGCCGCCGTACTCGATGACGCGGCTGCGCACGTTCCACGGCGCGGGCAGCACCGGCTCCTCGGTGCCGTCGGCGTGCCGCCGCACCAGGGTGCGCCGTCCGCCCTCGGTGGGCCGGGGCGCGGTCCACCACACCTCGTCACCGACGAAGCCGACGTCGTCGGGCCGTCCGTCGTGCGCGGCGGCGAGGGCCGCGTCGACGGGCGAGGGCCACGATCCGTATGACAGAGTCCGCACTGACTCCCCCACTTCTCCTCCAGCTGCTTGCTCGTCCGGGCGGTGCCGGGGGTCTTTAGGCCGTGCGCAGGAAACGGTCGAGGACACGGACTCCGAACTGCAGCGCCTCGACCGGGACCCGTTCGTCCACGCCGTGGAAGAGGGCCTGGTAGTCGAAGCCCTCGGGCAGCTTCAGCGGCGCGAACCCGTATCCGGTGATGCCGAGCCGGGAGAACTGCTTGGCGTCGGTGCCTCCGGACATGCAGTACGGCACGACGTGTCCCTCGGGCGCGAACTCCTCCACCGCCGCACGCATCCGGGCGTACGTCGGCGAGTCCACCGGCGCCTGGAGGGCCACTTCGCGGTGGACGAACTCCCAGTCCACGTCCGGCCCGGTGAGCCGGTCGAGGGTGCTGCGGAACTCGTCCTCGGCGCCGTACAGGAACCGTCCGTCGACGTGGGCGACGGCCTCTCCGGGGATGACGTTGACCTTGTATCCGGCGTCCAGCATGGTCGGGTTGCTGCTGTTGCGGACGGTGGCCTCGACCAGCTTCCCGGCCTGGCCGAGCTTGTCCAGCAGCGCGTCGACGTCGCTCAGATCGGTCTCGATGCCGTAGACGGCGGCGATCTCGGTCAGGGCTGCGCGCACGGTCGGGGTCAGGCGCAGCGGCCACTCGTGGTCGCCGATGCGGGTGAGGGCGGCGGCGAGCCGGGTGATCGCGTTCTCCCGGTTCACCTTCGAACCGTGGCCGGCCCGGCCGCGCGCGGTGAGCTTGAGCCAGCCCGTACCGCGCTCACCGGCGGCGATGGGATAGAACTGCCGCCCGGCCCCGTCGTGGAAGGTGAACGCCCCGGACTCGCTGACGCCCTCGGTGCAGCCGTCGAAGAGCGCGGCGTGGCGGTCGGCGAGGAAGCCGGAGCCGTCGTCGGCGCTGGCCTCCTCGTCCGCGGTGAACGCGATCACCACGTCGCGCCGGGGCCGCACTCCGCGCCGGGCCCAGTCGCGGACGACGGCGAGGATCATCGCGTCCATGTTCTTCATGTCGACCGCGCCGCGCCCCCAGACGACGCCGTCGTGGATCTCGCCGGAGAACGGGTGCACGCTCCAGTCGGCGGCCTCGGCGGGCACCACGTCCAGGTGACCGTGGACCAGGAGCGCGTCGGCCGACGGGTCGGTGCCCTCGATGCGGGCCACGACATTGGTGCGGCCCGGGGTCCGCTCCAGCAGCGTGGGCTCGACCCCGGCCTCGGCGAGCCGCGCGGCGGCGTACTCGGCGGCCGGCCGCTCCTGGCAGTCGCCGCCGCCGCGGTTGGTGGTGTCGATCCGGATCAGCTCGGAGGTGAACCGGACGACCTCGTCCAGTGCCTGCTCGCCGGTGTCCGGTCCGGTCACCGTGTGCTCAGCCATACTGCTCCTCCACCGCCGCCGAGACGATCGTCGTGACCGCCTTGAACGTCCGGATCGCCTCGAACATCGTGTCGTGGGTGTACGCCACCTTCCGCTCCCCGACCTGAGCCACCCCGGGCACCACGGTCGCGGCCGCCGCCAGGTGCTCGGCGTCGAACTCCAGGGCGAGGGTGAAGGGTCCGCCGCTGACCGGCTCGTGCCGCACCGCGAGCGCGGCGGCCTCCTTGGCCTCGGCCCGGATGTCGGCGGCGGTCCTGGCGGGCGTACGGCACACGGCCGCGTACCGCGACACATGGTCCTTGACCGCGACCTTGCGCGCCTCGGGCGCATAGCCGAGCGCGTCCTCGCAGGCCACGTCGTCGCCGGTGACCAGCACCACGGGCACTCCGTACTCGGCGACCACGTGGGCGTTGAGCAGACCCTCACTGGCCCGTACGTCGTTCAGCCAGACGCCGGTGAGCTGGTTGGCGAGGTAGGTGTGCGCGAGGACGCCCTCCATGCCGGCGCCCGCGTGGTACCCGATGAACGCGATGCCGTCCACGTCCCCGTGCTGGACGCCCTCCACCATGGACAGCGCCTTGTGCCGGCCGGTCAGCATCTCCGTGCGCTCGTCGAGCCGCTCCAGGAGCAGGTTGCGCATGCTCCAGTGCGCCTCGTTGACCAGGACCTCGTCGGCGCCGCCGTCGAAGAAGCCCAGCACGGCCGCGTTCACGTCCGAGGTGAACATCGATCGGCACCGCTCCCACTGCGGCGTCCCCGGCAGCACGTCGGCCGGCCAGGTGACGCCGGTGGCGCCCTCCATGTCGGCACTGATGAGGATCTTCATGGCTCGAACCGTACGCGCTGCCCGGCCACCTCTGCCAGGGCTGTGGATAACCATCGGTGGTCTATACCACTAAAGTGACCTCGTACGGCCTACGATCAGCCCTTTCCCGGAGGATCAGTCCACCGACCACCCGGCACCAGGGCGTCGAGGACGGCCTCCAACCGCGGCGGTTCGACCCGGTCCGGCAGCGCGCTCAGGCCGGATCTGGCCGTCCACACGTGCGTGTCCAGGTTGGCCCGTTCGTCGGGGAGCAGGCCGGTCCGTACGAGCGGCGGTCGCTCCTCGGCGAACTCGGCGACGAAGAAGTGCTCCGTTCCGACGTACCGCTTGCCCTTCCACCACACGTCTCGGTCGACCGGAACGGACCGGTCCAGCACCGCGGCGGGGTCGAGCCCGGTCTCCTCGGCCAGCTCGCGTCGGGCCGCCGCCAGGGGCGTCTCGCCCGGCTCGATGCCGCCACCGGGCGGCTCCCAGAGGTATGTCCCGTCGAACGGGTCCCGCCAGCGCAGGAGCAGCAGGCGACGGGCGGCGTCCAGGCAGACGACCCGGGCCGCGGGCCGGTGCGTCGTTTCCACCCGCCCGAGGCTACGCGGTACCCGCCACCACCCACGTCGACGGCAGCTCTATGCGGGTGCCGTCGGTCGTGTACTCGGTGGTGACCAGCGGGAGTTCGCCGCGGGCCAGGACGGTGAGGCCTGCCGCGCGGAGGTACTCGGGCACCGCCTCGTCGGGGACGGCGCCGGGGGTAAGCCCGTGGCGGAGGACGGGGGCGAGCTTGGCGGGCGGTCCGGCGGGCCCCTGGGCCAGGCCCATCAGGACGGTCCTGGCCGCCTGGGAGGGCTCGACGAGGAAGGCGCGGCCGCGTGCGCCGAGGAGCGCGGCGAGGGCGTCGGCCAGGGGCTGCCGGTCGTCGGGCTCGCACTGGTGCAGGACGCCCCGGACGTAGACGTTGGCGTCGCCCAGCTCCGCGTGCAGCGCCTCCGCCTCGGCCTTGTCGGCGGCGTCCAGTTGCCGGTACGCGGCCAGTCCGGCCGGGTCGGCGTGGCGGGCGTGGGCAAGGGCGGCGGCGGCGAGGTCGGCGCCGACGACGTGCGGGAAGCGTTCGGCGAAGTAGCGGGTCTGGGTGCCGTTGCCGCAGCCCAGGTCGATCAGCGGCAGGGCGGGGTCGGTCAGGTGCGGTTCGAAGTGGGCCAGGTGACGGCCTGCGGTCAGGGTCGGCTCCGCGTCCCAGAACACCGCCCCGCGGTCCCCGGAGGCCTCGTTCCAGAAGCCCTCCCAGGCGTCCCGGTACCGACTCGTCACGCTCATGCCCGTCTCCCCAGGTGCGACGACGTACGACCCGCCGGCGACGGGTCCGTACGGTGTATCGCGCCCGGCGCACGGCCACAAGCGCCGGGCGCATTCCTTCACCGGTAGTTCGCGCCGGGCGGATTCGGGCCACGGGCAGGTCGGCTAGATTACGTCGGTCGGCCGGGGAAGTGCCGACGGGGGCGGTCATGGGGACGGGGGAAGACGTGGGTGTCGGAAAATACCGGGACATCGAGGTCGCGGACATGCCACCGGTGCTCGCCGCCGTCCTCGGCGTGCTCCTCCTGGGCCTGTTCTGCGGCCTCATCTGGTACATCACCAGGCTCGACCACACGAGGCTCAGGGACCCCCGGGCCCGTGCGCGGGCCGAGCGGCGCAGGAAGAGCCGCCGCAGGCAGCAGGAGCTGCGTGCCCGGCGGCAGTCCCTGCAACGCAGGGCGGAACGGCGCCGCGAGGAGACCTGACACGTCGGCACACGGACGGCGCCGCGCTAACGGTGCCGGGCGGGCAGGGTCAGCTCGAACCACACCGTCTTGCCGGCGCCGGTGCGGCTGGCGCCCCATTCGCGGGCGAGGGTGCTGACGACGCGCAGACCGCGCCCGGACTCGTCGTCGGGGCCCGCGCTCTTGAGCGTGGGCAGTTCGTGATCGTCGTCGTCCACCTCGCACAGCAGCGTGTCGGCACGCACCAGGCGCAGTGCGACGGGACGGGCGCGGGAGTGCCGTACGGCGTTGGTGACGAGTTCGCTGACCATCAGCTCGGCGGGGCCCGTCAGCTTCGGCAGCCCCCAGTCGTGGAGTTGCTCGCGGACCGCCGCGCGGGCGCGGCCCACCTCGGCCGGGTCGCGGGCGAGGCGCCACTCGGCGACGGCGTCGGGCTCGATGCCGGTCAGCCGGGCCATCAGCAGGGCGACGTCGTCCTTGCGGCCGCCGCCGGTGCCCAGGGCGCGGATGATGGTGTCGCAGGCGTCGTCCATGGACGCGGCCGGGTGGGCGGCGGACTCGCAGAGGGTGGCGAGGCCGACGCCGATGTCCTCGCCGCGCACCTCCACCAGGCCGTCGGTGCACATCACCAGCCGGTCGCCGGGCGCCACCGGGACGCGCACCGACTCGAAGGGCACCCCTCCGACGCCGATCGGCGCCCCCGTCGGCAGGTCGATCAGCTCGCTGGCGCCGTCCTCGGCGCGGACCAGGACGGGCGGGATGTGGCCGGCGTTGGCGAGGTGCAGTTCACCGGCGATGGGGTCGTACACGGCGTACAGGCAGGTCGCGAGGTGGGTGTCGCCGAGCCGCTGGGCGAGGTCGTCGAGGTTGCGCAGGAGCTGGGCCGGGGGCAGGTCGAGGCCGGCCATGGTCTGGACGGCGGTACGCAACTGGCCCATCATCGCCACCGAGTTGAGACCGTGTCCCATGACGTCGCCGACGACGAGGGCGGTGCGGGCGCCGGGCAGTTTGACCGCGTCGAACCAGTCGCCGCCGACCCGGCCGAGCAGCGTGCCCGGCAGGTAGCGGGTGGCGATGTCGCAGCCGGCCAGGCGCGCGGGGATGTGCGGGAGCATGCTGTCCTGGAGCGTCTCGGCGACGTTCTCCTGGTGGGTGTACATGCGCGCGTTGTCGAGGACGAGGCCCGCGCGGGCGGCGAGTTCGGCGCCGGTGACGCGGTCCATGTCGTTGAAGACGGGCCGCTCCGGGTGCCGGAGCAGGATCATGAAGCCGAGGACGACGGTGCGTGCCTTCAGCGGCACCAGCAGCATCGAGCGGCCGGTGATGAGCGGCCGGATGTCCCGCTTCTCGAACTGGGAGGCGATGGCGTGGCCCATCTCCTCGGTGATGCGGGGCACCAGGACCGGCTCACCGGTGGTCATGCACTGGAAGAAGGGGGTGTGCGCCGGGAAGGGCATGGCCTCGCCGACCGGTACGACGTCGTCCCAGCGGCCGGGTTCGTCGGTGTGTTCCAGGGCGACCCGGTGCCACATCGTCGTCGTGTCGGGCACGCCGTCCGGGAAGCCCTCCCCGGCGACGACCTGTTCCCGCAGGTAGGTGCCGGCGACGTCGGTGAAGCGCGGGACGACCGCCCGGCTCACCTCGACGATGGTCCGGGAGAGGTCCAGCGAGGTGCCGATCGCACCGCTGACCTCGTTGAGGAACTCCAGGCGTTCGCGGACCGCGGCGTACTCCAGGTCCTCGGCCTCGTCCCGCAGCTCGTCAGGCACCGGTTCGCCGGCCGCGAGTGCCCGCGCCGCCCGCTCGCGGCGCGCCCTGCGCTCGGCCCGCCGGGGCACGCCCCAGTCGGGGGTGACGGGCACCCGGTCGTGCTGGCTGAACTCCAGGACGGGGTAGCCCAGTTCAAGGACCTGCGCGACGATGCGGGCGCTCTCGCCGACGCTCATGCTGGGCAGGATCTCGGGGAGGCGGCGGGCGAGTTCGTCGGCGCCGGGGAAGTCGGTGTGCAGGGCGAATCCGGGGGCGATCCGCTCGACGACGGCCGGCCCGGCGCCGTCGTCGGCCCGGTCGGTGTAGTCCCGCCGCAGTCCGTCCGCGTCGGCGGCCAGCACGAGCAGCCGCTCCGAACCGGGTCCCACCAGGGGATAGGCCCACCAGAGCACGTCGACGCGGGCGTCGGCCCGCACGGTCAGCCGGGCGCGGCCCGCGGCGGGGTAGGACAGCCGCCCGTCGAGGGAGGACTCCAGGCCGGGCCCCAGGCCCTCGTCGGCGTACGAGCGGTAGGCGTCGTCGTGCCCGGTGCCGTCCAGCTCCGTGTCCCCGGGGAGCACGCCCGAGACGGGCAGCAGATCGGGTGCGGGCCGTCCGATCGCCTCTTCCTTGGGGAGGGCGAACAGCCGTCGTGCACCACGGCTCCAGTGGGAGACCAGTCCGTCGCGGTCCACCACGACGACGGCCAGCGGGACGCGGCCCGTCACGGGGTCGGCCGGCACGGTGTCGGGTCCGGCACGGTGGCCGGGAGGTGCGTCCCGCTCGGTGCCATGGTCCATGGCGTCAGGCCCTCTCTGCCCACGGCTCCGCAAGATCTGTGTCGCCGCCACCACCGTACGGGGGTGGCCGGTGACCATGTGCGGCAACGGGGGAATTGGTGGCGCGCGAACACACCGGCGCGCGCCCGCGCGCCGGTGTGCCGGTCTCAGTCCTCGTGGCCGAGCTGCAGGTCACGCTCCGTCCTGCCGCCGCCGGCCACCTGGAGCACGGTCGCGACCGGCGGGTATCCGGCCGCGATGACGGTGTACTCGCCGGACGACAGGTCGACGAAGCGGAACGTGCCGTCCGGGCCGGTGGTGAGGGTGTCCACCACGTTGCCCGCGGCGTCGAGCAGCGTCACGCGCGCGTCCTCCACGGCCCGTCCGCCACTGGCCCGCACGGTGCCGCGCAGCACGGCGCCGCCGGCCAGCTCGACGTCCTGGCGGGTCTCCCGGGCGGCCTGGACGCTGACCGGCAGCGCGGCCGGGCGGAAGGCGGGGGCGCTGGCGGCGAGGGTGTACTCGCCGGCCACCAGCTCCGTGATGACGTAGCCGCCCTCGCGGCCGCTGCGGGTGGTGGCGACGACCTCGCCGTGGACGTTGGTGAGGGTGACGGTCGCGTCGCGCACGGGGCTGCCGTCGGCGGTCATGACGCTGCCCGCGAGGCGGCCGGCGCCGCCGAGGACCACGTCGAGTTCCACCGGACGCTCGCCGACCGTCACCGAGACCGCCTGCGGCTGGTGGCCGCCGGCCGCGGCGATCAGGACGTACGCCCCGGAGCCGGGCGTGGCCAGCGCGTACCGTCCGTCGTCGCCGCTGGCGCCCCGGCCGATCTGCTGTCCGCCGACGTCGATGAGGGTGAGCGCCGCGCGGGGCACGACGGTGCCGTCGGGGTGCTGGACCGTGCCGCAGACGGGGATGCCGCCGGCGTAGGGCGACCTGGCCGGCGGGACCTGGGCGGCCGGCTGGGCCTGCGGCGCGTGCTGTGCGTGCTGTGCGGTCTCCGGGTCGGTGACGGGGGCGTTGTGGGACACCAGGGGTTTCTCCTTGAGGAAGAGGGCGATGAGGAGCCCGAGGACGAGCACCGGCACCAGGTAGAGGAAGATCCGCGGCATGGCGTCGGCGTACGCCCCGATGTAGGCGTCGCGCATGGCCGGGGGCAGGGAGTGGACGAGCTGGGGGGTGATGGCCTCGGCGTCGGGGAGGTCGACTCCCGCTTCGGCGGGGATCCGGTCGGCCAGGGCGTCGGTGAGCCGGCCCGCGAAGAGGGTGCCGAAGACGGCCGCGCCGACGCTGCCGCCGATCTGCCGGAAGTAGTTGTTGGCGCTGGTGGCGGTGCCCAGGTCGGTGGGGCGCACCGAGTTCTGGACGGCGAGGACCAGGACCGGCATCACCAGGCCGATGCCGGCGCCGAGGACGGCCATCCAGATGCTGTAGTGCAGCCGGGACGTGTCGGTGCCGAGGCGGGAGAGCAGCCACATGCCGAGGACGGACAGTGCGCTGCCCAGGATCGGGTGGATCCGGTAGTGACCGGTGCGGCTGATGAGCTGTCCGGAGATGATCGAGGCGCCGACGATGCCGCCCATCATCGGCAGCATCAGCAGGCCGGACTCGGTGGCGCTGGCGCCGTCGACCATCTGGAGGAAGGTCGGCAGGTAGCTGGCGGCGCCGAACAGGGCGACGCCGATGACCAGGCCGACCAGGGCGGTGACGTTGAAGATGGAGTCCCGGAACAGGCGCAGCGGGATCAGAGGTTCGGGCGCGAAGTGCTCGGCGACCAGGAAGAGCAGGGTGGCCGCGACCGCTCCGGCGCCGAGGCCGAGGATGACCTCTGAGCCCCACTCGTACTCGGTGCCGCCCCAGCTGGTGAGCAGCACCAGGCAGGTGGAGGCGGCGGCGAGCAGCAGGGCGCCGAGGATGTCGAGGCGCGGCTTGACCCGCGGCCTGGGCAGCTTGAGGACGACGGCGACGACGGCCATGGTGACCAGGCCGAAGGGCACGTTGATGTAGAAGCACCAGCGCCAGGTGAGGTGGTCGGTGAAGTAGCCGCCCAGGAGCGGGCCCGCGACCGAGGCGAGTCCGAAGGCGGCGCCGATCAGGCCCATGTACCGGCCGCGTTCGCGGGGCGGCACGATGTCCGCGATGATCGCCTGGACGCCGATCATCAGGCCGCCCGCGCCGACGCCCTGCACCGCGCGGAAGGCGATCAGCTGGTCCATGGTCTGCGCGCGTCCGGCGAGCGCGGAGCCCACGACGAAGACCAGGATGGCGAACTGGAAGACGCCCTTGCGGCCGAAGAGGTCGCCGAGCTTGCCGTAGATCGGCAGTCCGACGGTGGAGGTGAGCAGGTACGCGGTGATGGCCCAGGACATCTTGTCCAGACCGTGCAGCTCACCGACGATCTTCGGCAGCGCCGTGGCGACGATCATCTGCTCCAGGGCGGCGAGCAGCAGCGCCAGCATCAGCCCGACGAAGACCAGCCGCACCCGGCGCGGGCTCAGCCCGGCGTCCCGCTCCCCCTCCGGCTCGGGAACGGGCGCCTCCGGGGGTGCCTGGGCCGTAACGACCGGTTCGTCGTGTGCGGGATCCCTTACCGGGTCCTGCACCAGAGTGATCCCGCCCACGTACCGCTCCCCTCGTCACACCTGCTCACATTTGCCGCCTGAGGCGACAACTGCGAACAAGTGCGACGAGTTACGGACGTGCGGTGGGTTCGCACGGAGATCACTCGAACCGGTGAGGCGGCCAACGGCCGCCCCGTGCCTGCCGTTTGGCTACTTCTCGACCTCGGCGGCGAGCTTGGCGAGCAGGGCGTCGTAGATCCGGGCGAGGCCCTTGGGGGCGAAGGTCTTCTCGAAGAAGCCGCCGACTCCGCCCGCACCCTGCCAGGTGGTGAGCACGACGACCCGGGACTTGCCCTCGCCCGCCGGGGTGACCCGCCAGGTGGTCACCATGGACGAGTTGCGGTCCTTCTCGACCAGCTCGCCGTCGGTCGGCTCGGTGACCTCCAGCAGGCAGTCGCGGACGCGCTTGCTGGTGGCCTGGAGCTTCAGGTGCACGAGGGTGCCCTCGCCGTCGCCGCCCTCCCGGACCTCGTACTCGCTGAAGTGCTCGGGCAGCAGCTTCTCGCGGGTGCCGCTGTAGTCGGCGAGGGTGTCGAACACCGTCTCCGCGTCCGCTGCGACGATCCGCTCCGTCGTCGCCTCGACCTGCGCCATCGGGTTCCTCCAGGGCCTGGTTCTCGGGTTCGGGGCAAGCCAACCACCCCGCCGCCCGGCCACCAAATCGGGGGGCGCGAAGCGGCCCCGCGCGACTCGCCCGCAGCCTCGTCCGCACGGCTCGCCCGCGCGGCTCGCCCGCACGATCAAGGGAACAAGTGTTCTATTGTGTCGGCAGTGCTACCGAGGAGGCCTCAATGCGCTGGGAGAACCTCACGGACTCCGACCACGCCCGGGCGGCGGACACCGCGCTGTTCGGCGCGGACGCCGTCGTCACCCGCACCTTCGACACGCCCGAGTTCAGAGGCATCACCTTCCACGAGGTGCGGGCCCGCTCGATCCTGAACCGGGTGCCGGGGGCCTCGCGCATGCCGTTCGAGTGGACGGTGAACCCCTACCGGGGCTGCACGCACGCGTGCGTGTACTGCTTCGCGCGCAAGACGCACAGCTACCTGGACCTCGACACGGGACTCGGCTTCGACTCGCAGATCGTCGTCAAGGTGAACGCGCCCGAGGTGCTGCGCCGCCAGCTGGCCTCGCGCCGCTGGCAGGGCGAACACGTCGCGATGGGCACCAACGTCGACTGCTACCAGCGCGCGGAGGGCCGCTACCGGCTGATGCCGGGCATCATCGAGGCCCTCACCGAGCGCGCGAACCCCTTCTCGATCCTCACCAAGGGCACGCTGATCCTGCGCGACCTGGACCTGCTGACCCGGGCGGCACAGGTGACGGACGTGGGCATCTCGGTCTCGGTCGGCTTCACCGACGCGGAGCTGTGGCGCACCGTGGAGCCGGGCACCCCGGCCCCGGAGCGCCGGCTCGAAATAGTCCGGGCCCTCGGCGAGCGCGGCATCGGCTGCGGGGTGCTGATGGCACCGGTCATTCCCTTCCTCGGCGACGAACCGGCCCAGCTGAGGGCCACCGTGCGTGCCATCGCCGCCGCCGGTGCCACCTCGGTCACACCCCTGGTGCTGCACCTGCGTCCGGGCGCCCGCGAGTGGTTCATGGCCTGGCTCGGCCGGCACCACCCGCACCTGGTCCGCCGGTACGAACGGCTGTACGCGGACGGCGCCTACGCCCCGAAGTGGTACCAGCGCAGGATCACGCGTCAGGTGCACGACCTGGCCCGCGAGTACGGCATCGGTCCCGCGCGCGCGGGGATGCCGCGAAGGACCGGGGAGCCTGAGCACTCGCGCCCGGCCGAACCCACGTCCCCGGAGCCGGTCCAGCTCTCCCTCATCTGACAGCCTTCGGGTACGCGCTCCGGTCGAAGAAGCCGGCCCCGCCCAGAGTGAAAGGGATCCTCCATGGCCTACGGATGCATCGCTTCGATGAAGACCCGGCCCGGCTTCCGCGAGGAGGTGGTCACCCTTCTCCTGAGCGCCGCCGACGGTATGCGGGACGCCGGATGCGAGCTGTATCTCGTGGGAGCGTCCGAAGACGACGAGACGACGATCTGGGTGACCGAGGTGTGGCGGACGAGGGAACATCACGACGCCTCGCTGGAACTGCCCGCGGCGAAGGACGCCATCGGCCGGGCCATGCCCATGCTGACGGGGGAGTTCACCAAGCAGGAGATGTCGGTCGCGGGCGGGCTCGGGCTCTGACGGCACCGTGAGCCCACCCGGAGCGGCCGAGTAAGAGCATTGGAGGGCATCTTCCGGCCCAATCGGGTCAAGTATGGACGGCTCTCGTTCTTCCGAAGGCGCTCCCCGGGACGATCCGGCGGGGACCGCGACCCGCGCGGACCGCAGCCCCGCCGTCCTGGGAGTCCTGGGAGATCGCCATGAGACAACGCGCAGCCGTGCTGTGCGGTGCCGCCGTCATCGCCGCCGGCACCGTCACCGCCGTCCCCGCCGACGCGAGCGCACCACGGCCCACGCACCCCGCGACCGCGGCGCCCGCGGCGGGCCCGCACTGGGAGAAGTGCGCCACGGAGGACTACCCGACGCTCCAGTGCGCGTCCCTGAAGGTGCCGCTCGACCACGCGCGTCCGCGCGGGCGGCAGATCACGCTGGCGCTGTCCCGCGTCCCGCACACCGCCAGCACGTACCAGGGCCCCCTGCTGGTGAATCCCGGCGGTCCCGGGGGCAGCGGGCTGACGCTCGCCGGGTTCGTGGCGTCGTCGCTGCCCGCGAAGGTGGCCGCCCAGTACGACGTCATCGGCTTCGACCCGCGCGGCGTGGGCAGGAGCAGTCCCGCGCTGGACTGTCTGCCGGGGCACTTCGACCCGGTGCGGCCCGACTCGCTGCCGGACACGCCGGACGTCGAGCAGGCCAACCTCGCGCGCGCGAAGTCCTTCGCCGACGCCTGCGGCGGGAAGTACGCGGACGTGCTGCCGTACATGGGCACGGTCGACGCGGCGCGGGACGTCGACGCGATCCGCGCGGCACTCGGCTCGGAGCAGCTCAACTACTTCGGCTACTCGTACGGCACCTACCTGGGCGCCGTCTACGCCAGGCTCTATCCGGACCGGGTGCGGCGGCTGGTCCTGGACTCCGTCGTGGGGCCGGACGACGTCTGGTACGACGCCAACCTCAACCAGGACCTCGCCTTCAACGACCGCCACCGGGCGTTCCTGGCCTGGATCGCCGAGCACGACGCGGACTACGGTCTGGGCAGCGACCCCGAGCGGGTCGAGGCCGCCTGGTACGCCATGCGGACGGCGCTGGCGAAGCGGCCGGCCGGCGGGCAGGTCGGCGCCTCCGAGCTGGAGGACACCTACCTGCCGGGCGGGTACTACAACGGCTACTGGCCCTACCTGGCCGAGGCGTTCGCCGCCTACGTCAAGGACGAGGACACCGGCCCGCTGGTCGAGGCCTACGAGAACTTCGGCGCCCTGGGCGACTCCGGGGACAACGGCTACAGCGTCTACACCGCGGTGCAGTGCCGCGACGCCGACTGGCCCCGGGACTGGGACGAGTGGCGGGACGACAGCTGGGACCTGTACGAGAAGGCACCCTTCATGGTGTGGAACAACGCCTGGTACAACGCGCCCTGCGCGTTCTGGCCCACGGGGTCCAGGCAGCCGGTGGACGTCGCCAACGACGGGCTGCCCCCGGTCCTGCTGTTCCAGGCGACCGGCGACGCGGCCACGCCGTACGAGGGCGGCGTCGCCGCGCACCGGCTGCTGCACGACTCCGCCCTCGTCGTCGAGGAGGGCGGCGGGAACCACGGCATCACGCTGAGCGGGAACGACTGCCTGGACGAGCACCTGGCGGCCTACCTGACCGACGGTACGGTGCCGCGCGGCGACGGTGGCGAGGCGGAGGCGGACGCGGTGTGCCCGGCACTGCCCGAACCGAAGCCTCTGGAGTCCAAGGCGGCTTCCACGTCCTCGCGGGGTTCGACCCTGCACGGACTGCTCGGCTTCCGCGGCTAGCCGTCCCGTTGCCGCACGTCGGCCGCACCCCCTCGGCGGCGTTGTCAGTGGCGTGGTCCACGATGGACGCATGAGTGAGCTGACCAGGATCCCGGCCCCCGAGGGCGTCGCGCCCGCCGCGCAGTACACCCATGTCGTCCTCGGCACCGGGCGGTTCGTGGCCGTCTCGGGGCAGCTCGCCCTGGACGAGGACGGCAGGGTGGTCGGCGCGGGCGACCCCGCGGCCCAGGCCCGCCAGGCCTTCGAGAACCTGCGGCGGTGCCTGGCCTCGGCCGGAGCGGGCTTCGACGACGTGGTGAAGCTGACCTTCTTCGTCACGGACATGGCCCACATGGGCGCGATCCGCGCCGCCCGCGCCGAGCACATACCCGACGACCGGCTGCCGGCCGCCTCCGCGGTGCAGGTGGCCGCGCTGGTCCGGCCGGAGTTCCTCATGGAGATCGAGGCGTTCGCGGTCGTGGCGCCGTGAGCGGTCCGCGGCCGCGCGTGCGGGTGCGGGAGATGGCCCTCGCGGACTGCGACCGGGTGTCCCTGATCCGGGTCCGGGGCTGGCAGAGCGCCTACCGGGGCCTGATGCCGCAGCCGTACCTCGACGCGATGGACGCGGCCGCCGACGCCGAGCGCCGCCGCTCCCTGTTCGCCCGGCCCCCAAAGGGCTTGGTGAACCTGGTCGCCGAGGACGAGGGCGGCGAGGTCGTCGGCTGGGCCTGTCACGGTCCCTACCGGGACGGCGAGGCGCGCACCGCGGACGCCGAGTTGTACGCCCTCTACGTCGACACCGGACGGTTCGGCGCGGGCATCGGGCAGGCGCTGGTCGGGGAGTCGGTACGCCGGTGCCGGGCCGCCGGGCACGCGCGCATGCTCCTGTGGGTGCTCCGGGACAACACCCGCGCCCGGCGCTTCTACGAACGGGCGGGTTTCCGCCCCGACGGAGCCGAGGAGCCCTTCGAGGTGGAGGGCGTCGCCGTGCCCGAGGTGCGGTACGCCCGGACGCTGGACGACTGACGGCCCGTCACCGCGCGGCATCGGCCCGTCGCTGGGGGCCGGCCCGTCGCTGTGGGGCGCCGGCCCGTCGCTGTGGGGGCGGGCGGCCCGTCGTCCGCGGGGCGCCGGCCCGTCGTCGCCGGGCCACCGGCCCGCCGCTCACCGCTGCCCCGGGATGCGCGCCAGGGCCCGCACCGCCGCCTCCGCCAGCGCCGGGTGGGCGAGGGCGTCGTTCAGGACGGGGCCGGCGCGGTCGTCGCCGAGGGCACCGAGGCCCTCGACGCAGGCGAGCGCGACGCGCCGGTACGGGTCGTGCGGGCGCAGCCGCCGCTCCAGGGTGGTGATCAGCGCGGGCACCGCCTCGGGGGCCCGCAGCTCGACCAGCAGCCGTACCGGGTGCAGGGCGTAGGCGACCCGCAGTTCGTTGGTGGCGAGGGCCGCGGCCGCGCGGGCGGTCCGCGGGTCGTCCAGGCGCGCCAGGGCGTGCGCGGCCGAGGCGCAGCGGGGCGGGTCGCGGTGGTTCAGCAGGAGTACGAGCGACTCGAACGCTCGCCGGTCCCCCGCCACTCCGAGCCGGAACGCGGCCAGTTCCCGGGCCCAGAGCGGGTGTCCGGGCTCGGTGAGCACGGCGGCCAGCTCGTCGTGGTCACCGGTTGCCGCGAGCCGGTCGTACACCGCCGCCGCCTCCGGACCGCCCGACGCCCCCGACTCGGCCCGTAAGCGCTCCGTGAGCGCTCGCAACTCTTCGTCCATGACACCGAGGTTAGGGGCGTCACACCCCGTCTGGGACGTACATCACGAACGTCGGGGGCTGGCGCGCTCGTTACCCGCGGGTTAACCTCAGACGAGCGGGTCACCCACCCGCAGCAACTCCTCACGGTGGTCTGGTGACGCAACCACCGGGAGGGCAGTCGGTCCGGTACCTCGGGTACCGCATCAGGACTCGGCCTCGGGACAGGGCCGGTCACAGGCCGCCGGGCGGGCGTGTGCACGCCTCCCGGGACGGCACCGGGCGTGTGCGCGAGTCGGCCCGGCAGCACCCGCACTCCCTTCCTTCTCCTCCTCCTTCTCACGCACCCGGTGCGCCCCGCGGCGTACCCGGGCGTGTTCCCGTCGTCACCCCTCATCCTGGAGTCCCGCGATGGCCACTCCCCTGTCCGACACTCCTCTGTTCCCGCTCCGCACCGTCGCCGTCGTCGGCCTCGGCACCATGGGCACCGGCATCGCCGAGGTCCTGGCCGGAGCCGGCCGCGAGGTCATCGGCATCGACGTCAGCGAGGCGCAGGCCGTCAAGGCGGTCGCCGCGCTGGAGTCCTCCACCGCCCGTGCCGTCGAGCGCGGGCGCCTGACCGGGCAGGAGCGCGCCGACGCCCTGGGCCGCGTCCGCACCTCCACCGACCTGCGGGCGGCCGCCGGCGCCGACCTGGTGATCGAGGTCGTTCCGGAGTCGTACGAGATCAAGCAGCGGGTCTTCCGGGAGCTGGACGGGATCGTGCGTCCGGAGGCGATCCTGGCGACCGGCACCAACGCGCTGTCCGTCACGCGGCTGGCCGCGGACTCGGCCCGCCCGGAGCGGGTGCTCGGCCTGCACTTCTTCAACCCGGCGCCGGCGATGAAGCTGGTCGAGGTCGTCTCCTCGGTGCTGACCGCGCCCGCCGCCGTCACGGCCGTCACCGACCTCGCCCTCGACCTCGGCAAGGAGCCGGTCGCGGTCGGGGACCGGCCCGGCTTCGTCGCGGACGGGCTGCTGTTCGGCTACCTCAACCAGGCCGCCGCGATGTACGAGGCGAACTACGCCTCCCGCGAGGACATCGACGCCGCGATGCGGCTCGGCTGCGGCCTGCCGATGGGGCCGCTGGCCCTGCTCGACCTGGTGGGCGTGGACACCGCGCGTACGGTTCTGGAGGCCATGTACGCCGCCTCCCGGGACCGGCTGCACGCCCCCGCCCCGATCCTCAGGCAGCTCAGCGAGGCGGGTCTGACGGGGCGCAAGGCGGGGCGCGGCTTCTACACCTACGAGGCGCCGGGCAGCGCGGTCGTCGTGCCGGACGCGCTGACCCCCGCCGGGGACGGCGCCCCGGTCGCCGGGCGGCCGGTCCGCGCGGTGGGCGTGGCGGGTTCGGGCACTATGGCGTCCGGCATCGCCGAGGTGTTCGCCAAGGCCGGGTACGAGGTCGTGCTGGCCGCCCGCAGCGCGGAGAAGGCGCAGACGGCCAAGGCCCGCATCGGGAAGTCGCTGTCGCGGTCGGTCGACAAGGGACGCATGAGTGCCGAGGCGGCCGCGCAGACGCTGGAGCTGATCACTCCGACGGGCACGTACGACGACTTCGCCGACGTCGACCTGGCCGTGGAGGCAGTCGCCGAGGACCTGGACGTCAAGCGGCAGCTGTTCGGCACGCTGGACAAGGTCTGCAAGCCCGGCGCGGTGCTGGCCACCACCACGTCCTCACTGCCGGTCGTCGCCTGCGCCCGTGCCACCTCGCGCCCGCAGGACGTGATCGGGATGCACTTCTTCAACCCGGCCCCGGCGATGAAACTGGTCGAGGTGGTCCGCACCGTGCTGACCGCCGACGACGTGCACGCCACCGTCCACGAGGTCTGCGCCAAGGTGCGCAAGCACGCCGTGGACTGCGGCGACCGGGCCGGGTTCATCGTGAACGCGCTGCTGTTCCCGTACCTCAACAACGCGGTCAAGATGGTGCAGGAGCACTACGCGACCCTCGACGACATCGACGCGGCGATGAAACTGGGCGGCGGTTACCCGATGGGCCCGTTCGAGCTGCTCGACGTGGTCGGACTCGACGTGTCGCTCGCCATCGAGAAGGTGCTGCACCGGGAGTTCCGCGACCCGGGCCTCGCACCGGCGCCGCTGCTGGAGCACCTGGTGGCCGCGGGCTGCCTCGGCCGCAAGACGGGCCGCGGTTTCCGCGAGCATGCCCGCCGCTGAGCCGCCGGGCGACTGGCCGCGGTCCGCGGAGGACTGGGGCGGACTGCTCGATCCGGCCGGGTCTCCCCCGCCCCGCTCGGGCGGGGGAATCCCCGGTCACGCGCATGATTGCGCCCGCATGCAGTACGTTCGGGTCATGCCCCAGCCCGCCAAGTCCTCACGTACCTCAGCCACGTCCGACGCGCCGGAGAGCGCAGCCGGCAGCCGGGCCGCCGCCCAGCGGCTCAAAATGCGCCGGGAACTGGCGGCGGCGGCGATGGAGCTGTTCGCGACCAAGGGGTACGAGGCGACCACCGTCGACGAGATCGCGGCCCAGGCAGGGGTCGCCCGCCGCACCTTCTTCCGCCACTTCCGCTCCAAGGAAGAGGCGATCTTCCCGGACCACGACGACACCCTGGTACGGGCCGAGGCGGTGCTCAACGCGGCGCCCGCGCACGAGCATCCGCTCGACACGGTGTGCCGCGGCATCAAGGAAGTCATGAAGATGTACGCGGCCCGGCCGGAGATCTCGGTCGCCCGCTACAAGCTGACGCGCGAGGTGCCCACCCTGCGCGAGGCGGAGATCGCGTCGGTGGCCCGTTACGAGCGGCTGTTCACCCGCTATCTGCTCGGCCACTTCGACGAGCACGCGCACGACGACGACGCGGGCGACGACCCGCTGCTCGCGGAGGTCGCGGCGTCCGCCGTGGTGACCGCGCACAACCACGTGCTGCGGCGCTGGCTGCGGGCGGACGGGCAGGGTGACGTCGAGGCCGAGCTGGACCACGCCTTCGCGATCGTGCGGAAGACCTTCGGGACGGGCATCGGGGCGGGACGCGGCACGGCCGCCACCGCCCGTCCCGTCGCCTCCTCCGCCTCCGTGCAGGGCGAGGTGCTCGTGACGGTGGCCCGCACCGACGCGCCGCTGCACGAGGTCATGCGCACCATCGAGCAGGCTCTCAAGGAACGCTGACAGTCCCCTCCGCACCGTTCCGCTCTGTGACGACGGCCACCCACCGGGTGGCCGTTTTTGCATGTCGGCGCCCCTTTTTCACCTTCGGCGGGAGATGATTCGATCGATCATCGCTCATCTGTCACGTAAAGAATTCATCTGAGAACAGTTTCTGGCACTCAGTGCCTTGCGGGGTGACACGCGGTGTCATACGTTGAAGGTGTTCGGGCTGTCCCCGCACCTCATCCCCTGCGCGTCCGAACGCCTGCGTCACAGGCACACCCTCACCTCAGCAGCACCGACGTAACCCTCAGCGCCCCTCCCTCAGGGCGCTCACCGCCGGAGGCAACACCGTGACCGTGAAGGACATCCTGGACGCGATCCAGTCGCCCGACTCCACGAAGGCCGACATCGCCGCGCTGCCGCTCCCCGAGTCGTACCGCGCGATCACCGTGCACAAGGACGAGACCGAGATGTTCACGGGCCTCGACACCCGCGACAAGGACCCCCGCAAGTCGATCCACCTGGACGACGTGCCGGTGCCCGAGCTGGGCCCCGGCGAGGCCCTGGTGGCCGTGATGGCCTCCTCGGTCAACTACAACTCGGTGTGGACCTCGATCTTCGAGCCGCTGTCCACCTTCGGGTTCCTGGAGCGCTACGGCCGGGTCAGTGACCTCGCCAAGCGCCACGACCTGCCGTACCACGTCATCGGCTCCGACCTCGCGGGCGTCGTCCTGCGCACCGGCCCGGGCGTCAACGCCTGGCAGGCGGGCGACGAGGTCGTCGCGCACTGCCTCTCCGTCGAGCTGGAGTCCTCCGACGGCCACAACGACACGATGCTCGACCCCGAGCAGCGCATCTGGGGCTTCGAGACCAACTTCGGCGGCCTCGCGGAGATCGCGCTGGTCAAGTCGAACCAGCTGATGCCGAAGCCCGCCCACCTCAGCTGGGAGGAGGCCGCCGCTCCGGGCCTGGTCAACTCCACCGCGTACCGCCAGCTGGTCTCCCGCAACGGCGCCGGCATGAAGCAGGGCGACAACGTGCTCATCTGGGGCGCGAGCGGCGGACTCGGCTCCTACGCCACCCAGTTCGCCCTCGCCGGCGGCGCCAACCCGATCTGCGTCGTCTCCAGCGAGCAGAAGGCGGACATCTGCCGGGCGATGGGCGCCGACGCGATCATCGACCGCAGCGCCGAGGGCTACCGGTTCTGGAAGGACGAGAACACCCAGGACCCCAAGGAGTGGAAGCGCTTCGGCAAGCGCATCCGCGAACTCACCGGCGGCGAGGACATCGACATCGTCTTCGAGCACCCCGGCCGCGAGACCTTCGGCGCCTCCGTCTTCGTCACCCGCAAGGGCGGCACCATCACCACCTGCGCCTCGACCTCGGGCTACATGCACGAGTACGACAACCGCTACCTGTGGATGTCCCTGAAGCGCATCATCGGCTCCCACTTCGCCAACTACCGCGAGGCATGGGAGGCCAACCGCCTCGTCGCCAAGGGCAAGATCCACCCGACCCTCTCCAAGGTGTACTCCCTCGATGACACCGGCCAGGCGGCCTACGACGTCCACCGCAACCTCCACCAGGGCAAGGTCGGCGTGCTGTGCCTGGCGCCCGAGGAGGGCCTGGGCGTGCGCGACCACGAGAAGCGCGCGCAGCACCTCGACGCCATCAACCGCTTCCGGAACATCTGAGGAGCGCCACGTGACTGAGCGTCAGAAGGACCGGCCGTGGCTCATGCGCACCTACGCCGGTCACTCCACGGCCGAGGCGTCCAACGAGCTGTACCGGCGCAACCTCGCCAAGGGACAGACGGGTCTGTCGGTCGCCTTCGACCTGCCGACCCAGACCGGCTACGACTCCGACCACGTCCTCGCCCGCGGCGAGGTCGGCCGGGTCGGGGTGCCGGTCGCGCACCTCGGTGACATGCGCCGGCTGTTCCAGGACATCCCCCTGGAGCAGATGAACACCTCGATGACCATCAACGCCACGGCCATGTGGCTGCTGGCGCTCTACCAGGTCGTAGCGGAGGAGCAGGGCGCGGACATCACCCAGCTCCAGGGCACGACCCAGAACGACATCGTCAAGGAGTACCTGTCCCGGGGGACGCACGTCTTCCCGCCGGGGCCCTCGCTCCGCCTGACGACCGACATGATCGCGTACACGGTCTCCCACCTGCCCAAGTGGAACCCGATCAACATCTGCAGCTACCACCTCCAGGAGGCGAGCGCCACGCCGGTGCAGGAGATCGCGTACGCGATGTCCACCGCGATCGCCGTCCTCGACGCCGTGCGGGACAGCGGTCAGGTGCCGCAGGAGCGCATGGGCGACGTGGTCGGCCGCATCTCCTTCTTCGTGAACGCGGGCGTGCGCTTCGTCGAGGAGATGTGCAAGATGCGCGCCTTCGGCCGCATCTGGGACCGCGTCACCCGTGAGCGCTACGGCATCGAGGACCCCAAGCACCGCCGCTTCCGCTACGGCGTCCAGGTCAACTCCCTGGGCCTGACCGAGGCGCAGCCGGAGAACAACGTCCAGCGGATCGTGCTGGAGATGCTGGCGGTCACGCTCTCCAAGGACGCACGCGCGCGTGCCGTGCAGTTGCCGGCCTGGAACGAGGCGCTGGGCCTGCCCCGCCCCTGGGACCAGCAGTGGTCGCTGCGCATCCAGCAGGTGCTGGCGCACGAGAGCGACCTGCTGGAGTACGAGGACATCTTCGAGGGCTCGAAGGTGATCGAGGCGAAGGTCGAGGAACTGGTCGAGGCGGCCTTCGCGGAGATCGGGCGCATCCAGGAGATGGGCGGCGCGATGGCCGCCGTCGAGTCCGGCTACCTCAAGTCGCAGCTGGTCGCCTCGCACGCCGAGCGCCGGGCCCGGATCGAGTCCGGCGAGGAGAAGATCATCGGTGTCAACGCCTTCGAGGGCACCGAGCCCAACCCGCTGACCGCCGACCTGGACACCGCGATCCAGACGGTCGACCCGGCGGTGGAGGCCCGTGTCATCGCCTCGCTGCGGAACTGGCGGGACACCCGCTACCAGCCGCCCTTCAACCACCCGCGCCCCTGCAAGGCGCTGGAGAAGCTCAAGGAGGCCGCGCGCGGCACCGGCAACCTCATGGAGGCCACCCTGGAGTGCGCCCGGGCCGGCGCCACGACCGGCGAGTGGGCCGGGGCGCTGCGCGAGGTGTTCGGCGAGTTCCGGGCGCCGACCGGCGTGTCCTCGGCACCGGTCGCGGTCACCGCCGAGGAGGGTTCGGCCCTGTCGCAGGTGCGCCGCAAGGTGGAGCTGACGGCCAAGGAGATGGGTGTCGGCAAGCTGCGCTTCCTGGTCGGCAAGCCCGGCCTGGACGGCCACTCCAACGGCGCCGAGCAGATCGCCGTGCGGGCCCGCGACGCCGGGTTCGAGGTGGTCTACCAGGGCATCAGGCTCACCCCCGAGCAGATCGTGGACGCCGCCCTCGCGGAGGACGTGCACGCGGTGGGCCTGTCCATCCTGTCCGGCTCGCACGCACAGCTGGTGCCGGACGTACTCGAACGGCTCCGTGTGGCCGGTGCCACAGACATCCCGGTGATCGCCGGTGGCATCATCCCGAACGGTGACGCCGAGGAACTGCGGGCCGCGGGAGTGGCCGCGGTCTTCACCCCGAAGGACTTCGACATCACCGGCATCATCGGCCGGATCGTCGACGAGATCCGGTACGCGAACAAGCTCGACCCCCTGGAGGTCCCCGCATGACCACGGTCAACCGTCTCCGCCCCCGGCGTTCCTGCCTGGCGGTCCCGGGAAGCAACCCGCGCTTCCTGGAGAAGGCCCAGGGCCTCCCCGCCGACCAGGTTTTCCTCGACCTGGAGGACGCCTGCGCACCCCTCGCCAAGCCGGAGGCGCGGCACACCATCGTCAAGTTCCTCAACGAGGGCGACTGGACCGGCAAGACCCGCGTCGTGCGCGTCAACGACTGGACGACCGAGTGGACGTACCGGGACGTGGTGACGGTGGTGGAGGGCGCGGGCCCGAACCTGGACTGCATCATGCTCCCGAAGGTCCAGGACGCCCAGCAGGTCGTCGCCCTGGACCTCCTGCTCACCCAGATCGAGAAGACGATGGGCTTCGAGGTCGGCCGGATCGGCATCGAGGCGCAGATCGAGAACGCGCAGGGCCTGAACAACGTCAACGAGATCGCCCAGGCCAGCCCGCGTGTCGAAACCATCATCTTCGGTCCGGCCGACTTCATGGCGTCCATCAACATGAAGTCGCTGGTCGTGGGCGAGCAGCCGCCCGGCTACCCGGCGGACGCCTACCACTACATCCTGATGAAGATCCTGATGGCCGCCCGCGCCAACGACCTCCAGGCGATCGACGGCCCCTACCTCCAGATCCGCAACGTGGACGGTTACCGCGAGGTCGCGCAGCGCGCCGCCGCCCTCGGCTTCGACGGCAAGTGGGTGCTGCACCCGGGCCAGGTCGAGGCGTCCAACGAGATCTTCTCGCCCTCCCAGGAGGACTACGACCACGCCGAGCTGATCCTGGACGCGTACGACTACTACACGTCCGAGGCGGGCGGCAAGAAGGGCTCGGCGATGCTCGGCGACGAGATGATCGACGAGGCCAGCCGCAAGATGGCGCTGGTCGTCTCCGGCAAGGGACGTGCGGCCGGCATGCGGCGCACCAGCAAGTTCGAGATCCCGGAGGGCTGAGGGCGATGCAGTTCGGACGCACCTACGAGGAGTTCGAGGTCGGGGCGACCTACAAGCACTGGCCCGGGAAGACCGTGACGGAGTACGACGACCACCTGTTCTGTCTCCTCACCATGAACCACCACCCGCTCCACATGGACGCCAACTACGCCGAGAAGACGACGGACTTCGGGAAGAACGTGGTGGTCGGCAACTACATCTACTCACTCCTGCTCGGCATGTCCGTCCCGGACGTCTCCGGCAAGGCGATCGCCAACCTGGAGATCGAGTCGCTCAAACACGTGGCGCCGACCTTCCACGGCGACACGGTCTACGGCCAGACGACCGTGCTCGACAAGTGGCCCTCCAGGTCGAAGAACGACCGCGGCATCGTCCACGTCGAGACCAAGGGCTACAAGCAGGACGGCACGCTGGTCTGCGTCTTCCGCCGCAAGGTGATGGTGCCGACCGAGACGTACACCAAGGAGCGCGGCGGCGAGCAGCCCGGCCGGCCCGAGCTGAGGGAACAGGAGAAGTAAGCGATGGCCCGTCTCGCCCAGACCGCCGGTCTGACCGACGTCCAGCAGGAGATCCTCTCCACCGTCCGCGACTTCGTGGACAAGGAGATCATCCCGGTCGCCACCGAGCTGGAGCACCGCGACGAGTACCCGCAGGACATCGTCGACGGACTCAAGGAACTCGGCCTGTTCGGCCTGATGATTCCCGAGGAGTACGGGGGCCTGGGCGAGTCGCTCCTGACCTACGCCCTGTGCGTGGAGGAGATCGCCCGCGGCTGGATGTCGGTGTCCGGCATCATCAACACGCACTTCATCGTGGCGTACATGCTCAAGCAGCACGGCACGCAGGAGCAGAAGGACCACTTCCTGCCCCGCATGGCCGCGGGCGACATCCGGGGCGCCTTCTCGATGTCCGAGCCGGCGCTGGGCTCCGACGTCTCGGCGATCTCCTCGAAGGCGGTGCGGGACGGCGAGGAGTACGTCCTGAACGGCCAGAAGATGTGGCTGACCAACGGCGGTACGTCGTCGCTGGTGGCCGTCCTGGTGAAGAGTGACGAGGGTCACCCCGAGGGGACCGCCCCGCACAAGTCGATGACGACCTTCCTGGTGGAGAAGGAGCCCGGTTTCGGTGAGGTCCGCCCGGGGCTGACCATCCCCGGCAAGATCGACAAGATGGGCTACAAGGGTGTCGACACCACCGAGCTCATCATGGACGGCCTGCGCATTCCGGCCAATCGTGTGCTCGGCGGCGTCACCGGCCGAGGTTTTTACCAAATGATGGACGGTGTCGAGGTCGGCCGGGTCAACGTGGCGGCCCGTGGCTGCGGCGTCGCTCAGCGTGCCTTCGAGCTCGGTGTCCAGTACGCCCAGCAGCGTCACACTTTCGGCAAGCAGATCGCCCAGCACCAGGCCATCCAGTTCAAGCTCGCGGAGATGGCTACCAAGGTGGAGGCGGCCCATGCGATGATGGTGAACGCTGCGCGCAAAAAGGACTCGGGCGAACGAAACGACCTGGAAGCGGGGATGGCCAAGTACCTCGCCTCCGAGTACTGCAAGGAGGTCGTGGAGGACGCCTTCCGGATCCACGGCGGGTACGGCTTCTCCAAGGAGTACGAGATCGAGCGCCTCTACCGCGAGGCGCCGATGCTGCTCATCGGTGAAGGCACCGCCGAGATCCAGAAAATGATCATCGGCCGCCGGCTGCTCGAAGAGTATCGATTCCAGGGTTAGATGTCCGGATACGGGGTGTTTTCTTGGAGAAGAAGGTCACACCCCGTAGGCAGTGTTCGGCCGCCGACTCATCTTCCTGGCTTACCCAGTTGCGGCGCGGAGCCGCTACGATCGCCGGAAAGCCGCCGTCCCCCGTCATAGCGCGGCATCATCCGCTACGAAGGTCATCCATGCCCCACAGCCAAACCTCTGCACCTCGCGACAGCCTCGCCGGCGTACGCCTCGCGCGCGGAGCCTCGCCGTGGCTTCTGCCGACCGTCGCCACCGCAGCCGTCAGCCTCCTGCGGGCCCGCCGTTCCGGCGCCGCCAAGGCCGTCGCCGTCCCCGCCACCGCGCTCGCGGCGGGGATGCTGTGGTTCTTCCGCGACCCCGAGCGCGAGATCACCCAGGGCCGGGTCATCTCGCCCGCCGACGGTGTGGTGCAGAGCATCATGCCGTGGAAGGACGGCCGTACCCGCGTCGCGATCTTCATGAGCCCGCTCAACGTCCACGTCAACCGCGCCCCGCTGGCGGGCACGGTGACGTCGGTCGAGCACGTGCCGGGCGGCTTCGTTCCCGCTTTCAACAAGGAGAGCGAGAACAACGAGCGCGTCGTGTGGCACTTCGACACCGAGCTCGGCGACATCGAGATGATCCAGATCGCCGGCGCGGTGGCCCGCCGCATCGTCCCGTACGTGCCGCAGGGCACGAAGGTCGAGCAGGGCGAGCGGGTCGGTCTGATCCGCTTCGGCTCCCGCGTCGACCTGTACCTGCCGGAGGGTGTCGAGGTGGATGTCGAGGTGGGTCAGAAGACGGTGGCTGGGGTGACTCGAATTGACCGTGGTTGATCCGCAGACCCAGGCCGGATGGGTGCCGGAGGCCGACGAGGTGGACGACGAGGAGGAGATGCCGCTCTCGCTCCGCCTGTCGATAGCGGACACGCTCACGCTCGGCAACGCCACGTGCGGCTTCATGGCGGTGTACTTCACCACCACCGGCATCCTCATCCCGCACCTCATGGGCAGCGACGAGTCGGGCATGGCCCGGCACAGCGCGGCCACCGCGGTCATCCTGATGCTGTGCGCGGCGATCTTCGACCTGTTCGACGGCCTGGTCGCCCGCAAGCTGCGGTCCTCGCCGATGGGCGCGGAGCTGGACAACCTCTCCGACCTGATCAGCTTCGGCCTCGCGCCGGCGTACTTCGTCCTCGTCTACGGCATGGTCGCGGACGACGCCTACCAGCGGGTGGCGGCGGTGGGGGCGATCGTGGTGCTGCTGGCGGTGGTGCTGCGGCTTGCGCGGTTCTCCTGCGTCACCGTCAAGGACGGCACGTTCCAGGGCATGCCGTCGCCGTTCGGGGCGCTGACCGTGGTGTCGATCGTGCTGCTGGAGCTGCCGTTCGTGGCGACGCTCTTGGCCATCCTGGGCACGGCCTGGCTGATGGTGAGCCGGGTCGAGTACCCGAAGCCGCGGGGGCGCCTCGCGGTGGCGATGCTGTCGTGGATCGTCCTGTCGATGGGGCTGCTGGCCGGCTGGGCGTTCGACGCGCCGAGCGGACAGCTGCTGCTGCAGACGGGGTGCGCGCTGCAGTTGGTGATGGGGGCGGTGATCCCCCTGTTCGCCACCGCTCGCAGGGTGAACAACTTCCGTGACAACCGGCGGGAGGCGCGGGCGGCGCAATTGCCGTGACGGCACCCGACAGCATTCTGGCAGGGCCCTGAACCCCGGACGTGGGGTTCAGGGCCCTTCGCAGTGCCCCGGTCCGAGGGGAGCGCCTGTCGGTGCCGCATGGCACCATCTGCGCCATGACCGAGAGCCTGCTACGCGACAACCAGAGCAATTACGACGCCGCGGTTCACACCCTTGCCGAGTTGCTGAACGCAGACTTCGGCGACTGGGAACTGGCCACGGTCAGAGAGCTGGCGGGCTCCCGTCCGACGTGGCAGCTGGGAAAGGTGTACGACGGGCAGGTGGTGGTCACTCCCGGCTGCCCCGGCACCGATCTGGTGCTTGACGCGGGCAAGCTGGGCTTCGAGTCCACGCGGTACACGTTCGGGCAGGTGCCGCTGCTGGACCACCCCTACCGTTCCCGGCCGGGCGGCGCAGCCGCCTCCCGTACAGCCGGGCTCGCGCAGGCGCTTGCAGCCGTGGGGGACCCCGTGCGGTACGAGGACTGCGGCGGTGCCCCCGGCCTGCGCTGGCACGGGGAGCGCCACACCGTGATCTTCCAGAGCAGCCGGCGCGGCAGCAATCTGTGGGTACACCCGGTCTCACCGCTGCACGGCGGCGCCGCCGAGCGCGCGGAGGCAATGCGCGACGGCGGCAGGCCCGGTGAGCGGGAGAGCGTGCTCTCGTACCCTTCCGGTGCCACGCTCGTCGAGCGGCGGGCCGCCTTCGGCGAGCTCTACGACGCCGTCGTCGGCCGCATCGGTCACCCCACCCTGTACGGCGGGTCGGCTACGGGGCCCGGCGTGCGCTGGCGCGACGAGCGGCGGCTGCTGGCCCTGAACGGGGACCGGGCGGGTGCCTGGCTGGAGGTGCACGACACCGAGGAACTGGAAACGGAGGAGCACCGCACGTTCAAGTGGGGCGGGCCGTGGAACGCGGAGGAGCCGCCGGACTACACGCATCTGCCCTATCTGTGGCAGTTGCACCGTGGTGGCCCCGGCTGGAGCCCGAGCGTGTACCCGGGCGGGCGGCTGGCGCCGGACCTGGGCCACCTGCTGGAGGCACTCACCCTCTTGCTCGGTTCGCTCGTGGAGCACCTGCCGCCACAGGTCGGCCTGAACTGGGCAGGATTGGTGATCACTCACAGGAACCGTGACAGCGTGCGGGTCGCGTTTGATCCCGAGGCAGGGCTGCGGGTCCTGCGTACGGACCGTGCCCAGGAGGACTCCGCCGAGCGTGCGGAAGCCATGCGGGCGATGGGCTGGCGGACCCGTGAACGCTGGGGCTGGAGTACCGCGTTTCCCGAGACGGACGAGGACTTCGCCGAGCGGGCCGCCCGCCTGATCGTCGACCAGTTGCGCGCGGACGGGGTGACGCTTCCCGGGGAAGAGTGCGGCCTGCGTGACGTGACCTGCAACGACTCAGGCACCCTCGATCTCTATGGAGCGGGTATCGGGCGCTGAGTCCCGATTTCCCCCTCGCCCGTTCCCGTCCCGGCTGCGCCCGGGGCGGGAACGGGAGAGGGTGCGGCGCAGAGGGTGTGAGGATCCCGCTACGCCACGAAGTCCCGCGCGACGGACTCGGCCACCCGCTCCAGGATCGGCCCCGCGTCCGCGATGCACTTCGCCACGTCCGGCTCCACATCCGTCAGCGGATACGCCCGCCGGATCCCCGCCCGTCCCAGCGTCTCCGCCGGCAGCGCGAGGCGCCCGCACACCGCGACGACCTCCTTGCCCGCCGCCCGTGCCGCAGCCGCGACACCCGCCGGCGCCTTCCCGTGCAGGGTCTGCTCGTCCAGCGAGCCCTCCCCGGTGATCACCAGGTCCGCCCGCTCCAGCGCCGGCGCGAAGCCCAGCACGTCCAGCATCACCTCGATGCCGGGCCGGAACCGCGCGCCCAGCAGCATCGCGCCGAACCCGATGCCGCCCGCCGCCCCCGCGCCCGGGGACGCGGCGTACTCGGCGGCCCGCGCGCCCACGCCCTCCGTCCGCTCCAGCACCTTCGCGAAGTGCGCGAGGGCCGCGTCCAGGGCCGTCACGTCGTCCGGCGAGGCACCCTTCTGCGGCCCGTAGACCGCCGGGGCGCCCTTCGGCCCGGTCAGCGGATTGTCGACGTCGCTGGCGAGCACCAGCTCCACGTCGGACAGGCGGGGGTCCAGGCCCGACAGGTCGGCCGAGGCCAGGCCCGCGAGGCCGCCTCCGCCGGGCGCGACCGGCTCGCCGTCCCCGTCCGGGAACCGCGCGCCCAGCGCGGCCAGCATCCCGGCGCCGCCGTCCGTGGTGGCGCTGCCGCCGACCCCGAACACGATCGTCCGCGCCCCCGCGTCCAGCGCGGCCCGCAGCAGCTCGCCCGAGCCGTACGTGGACGCGGTCAGCGGTGCGAGGACGCCCTCCGGGAGCCGCTGGAGGCCGCTGGCCTCGGCCATCTCCACGACGGCGGTGTCGCCGCGCAGCGCGTACGCCGCCGTCACCTCCTCGCCGAGGGGACCGGCGACCCGTGCCTCCCGGCGCTCGAACCCGGCCGCGACCGCGGCGGCCACCGTGCCGTCGCCGCCGTCGGCGACGGGCAGCGTCTCGACCAGGACGTCCGGCACGACGCGACGCAGTCCTGCCGTGACGCGCTCGGCGACCTCGACGGCCGTCAGCGAGCCCTTGAACTTGTCCGCGGCGACGAGGACCCGTCGGGTCCCGTCCACAGCAGCGTCAGCCACCTTGCTCTCCCCTTGCTCTCCGAGCCTTGCGCACGTCAAGGCAGTCGCGCCGCTGCGACCCTAACCGGAGGACGCCCGCGCCGTCATGCCCTGCCCACACCGTGGAACCTCCCGTGCACCCGCCCCGGGAGTGCGCCGGGCCCGGGCCGGGCCTCGTTACCCTTCCGGGATGACCACTGCTGACTACGCCACCTACATCGCCGGTCTGCCCCGCGTCCTCGCCGGTGCCGCCGCGGTCTTCCGGGACGCCGGAGGGCGGGTGCTGCTCGTCGAGCCCAACTATCGCGAGGGGTGGGCGCTGCCCGGCGGGACGATCGAGTCCGGGGACGGGGAGACCCCGCGGCAGGGCGCGTGGCGGGAGACCCTGGAGGAGATCGGGCTCGACGTGCGGATCGGACGCCTGCTCACGGTGGACTGGGTGCACGGGCCGGGCAGGCCGCCGATCGTGGCGTACCTGTACGACGGCGGGGTGCTGTCGGAGGACGACCTCAAGGCGATCCGGCTGCAGGAGGAGGAGCTGCTGTCCTGGCGGCTGGTGCCGCGCGGGGAACTCGGCGACCACCTGCTCGGTTCCCTGCACGGCCGGGTGCTGGCCGCACTGGACGTACTGGCGGACGGCTCCGGCACGGCCGAACTGGTCGACGGCGTACGGGTCGACCGATAACCGTTCGCCGACCGCACCCCGGCGCCCTACCCTCGACCGCATGACCGGCAAGCCTCTCGTCGCCATCCTCAGCGGTGCCGGTGTCTCCACCGACTCCGGCATCCCCGACTACCGCGGTCCGAACGGTCTGTGGCGGCGCGACCCGGAGGCCGAGAAGCTCGTCACGTACGAGTACTACATGGGCGATCCGGAGATCAGGCGGCGCTCCTGGCTGATGCGGCGCGACACCGCGGCGCTGCACGCCGAGCCGAACGCGGCGCACCGCGCGGTGGCCGACCTGGAGCGGCGCGGGGTGCCGGTCCGCGTGCTCACGCAGAACGTGGACGGTCTGCACCAGCTCGCCGGCGTCTCCGCCCGCAAGGTGCTCGAACTGCACGGCACCGCCCGCGCCTGTGTGTGCACCGGCTGCGGGGCCCGGGGCCCGATGGCGGACGTCCTCGCCCGGATCGAGGCCGGTGAGGACGATCCGCCGTGCCTGGACTGCGGCGGCGTCCTGAAGTCGGCGACCGTGATGTTCGGCGAGCGCCTCGACCCGGTGGTGCTGGGCGAGGCGGCCGCCATCAGCAAGGCGTGCCAGGTGTTCGTCGCCGTCGGCACCAGTCTCCGGGTGGAGCCCGCCGCCGGACTGGCCGGCGTCGCCGTCGAGCACGGGGCCCGGCTGATCGTGGTCAACGCGGAGCCGACGCCCTACGACGACCTGGCCGACGAGGTGGTCCGGGAGCCGATCGGCACCGCCCTGCCCGAGCTGCTGCGCGGGCTGGGCTGAGCCGCGGCGGCGGGAACCGAAAGCCGGAGGTCCGTCAGAACAGGGCGTCGGCGAGGCGGTCGACCTGGTCGGGGTCCGAGGACCAGCAGTACAGCACGACCTCGTCGGCGCCGATGTCCCTCAAGGCGTCGACGGCGGCGCGGATCTCCCGTGCGGTGGTGAGCAGGCCGTTGGTCATGTACTCGGCGCGTCCGGTGAAGGCGTAGTAGCCGCCGAGGGCGCGACGGGCCCGCTCCACCGTGTCGTCGGGGCCGAGGGCGACGCTCGCCTGGGCGACCAGGCGCGGCCGGCCCGGGCGGTCGTGCTTCCGCCAGACCGCCTCGACCTGGCGGAACAGGCCACTCATGTGCGCGGCGGGCAGCGCGGCGCCGAGGAAGCCGTCGCCGAAGCGGCCGACCCGTTCCAGGGCGGCCGGGGCGAAGCCGCCGAACAGCACCCGCGGGCCGCCGGGCGTGGCGGGGCGGGGACCGATGGGGCCGACGTCCCGGCCGTAGGGCTCGCCGTCCCAGGTGCGGCGCAGGAGGGCCATCTGCTCGTCGAGGCGGCGGCCCCGGCGGTGGAGGTCGATGCCGGCGGCGAGGCAGTCGTCGGCCCGCCCGCCGACTCCGATGCCGAGCGTGAAGCGGCCGCCCGACAGCCGGTCGAGGGTCGCGGTCTGCTTGGCGAGCAGCGCGGTGTTGTGGACGGGGGCGATCAGTACCTCGGTCTGCAGGCGGATGCGGGAGGTGGCGCCGGCGAGGGTCGCGAGGGTGACCAGGGGCTCGGGGTTGTCGTAGACGAGCCGGTCGAGCAGGCCGAGCGTGCTGAAGGGGAGCGCGTCGGCGCGCCGGGCCCAGGTCGACAGCAGGGCGGGGTCGTCGACGGGCAGGCCGAGGCCGATGTGCGGGCGGTGCGTGGAATGCATGGGTGCGGTCCTCCGGAGGGCATGCCGAGAAGTGGCGCCGCCCCTCCGTGGTCCCGGGCTGCTGTGCGCGGGCCTGCTCCCCATCTGCGGCATCGTTCGGGAGAGCGTGGTCTTCAGAGTCCGGTGAGCGTAGCGGGCCCCGCGGCGCGCGGGCAACGCGTTTTCGCCGGAGCCGACGCGGCTAGAACAGGGCCTCCGGTCCCGCCGCCCCCCGCTCGAAGTCCAGCAGCCGCTGCTTGCGTTCCAGGCCGCCGCCGTAGCCGGTGAGGCCGCCGCTCGCGCCGATGACGCGGTGGCAGGGGACGATGATGCCGACCGGGTTGCGGCCGTTGGCGAGGCCCACCGCGCGGGAGGCGGCCGGGTTGCCGAGGGCGGCGGCGAGTTCGCCGTAGGTGCGGGTCTCGCCGTAGGGGATCTTCCGGAGCTGCGCCCAGACGGTGCGCTGGAACGGGGTGCCGTTGAGGCGCAGGCCGAGGGTGAAGTCCTTCAGTTCGCCGGTGAAGTAGGCCTCCAGCTGCTCCTCGGTCTCGGCGAAGGGGCGTTCGTCGCGTGCGCCGAAGGTCTCCTCCGCCGGGCGGTGGCGCTGGTCGGTCATGTAGAGGCCGCACAGGGCGCCGTCCTCGGCGACGAGGGTGAGGGCGCCGTAGGGGCTGTCGATCACGGTGTGCTGTTTCACGGGTTTCGCTCCGGCTCCTCGGACGGGCTCGAACGGGCTCATACGGGCAGGAAGTTGATCGGGTGGTCGTCGGTCGCCCACAGGTACTGGACGGCGTACGCCCGCCAGGGCCGCCAGGCCGCCGCGCGGGCGGTGAGCGCGGCCGGGGTGGAGGGCAGGCCCAGTCCGGCGGCGGCGCGGCGGATGCCGAGGTCGGTGGGGAGGAAGGCGTCGGGGTCGCCGAGGGCGCGCATGGCGATGACGTCGGCGGTCCAGGGGCCGAAGCCGGGGAGGTCGAGGAGCCGGGCGCGGGTCTCGGCCCAGTCGCTCTCGACGCCCGGGTTGACGGAGCCGTCGGCCAGGTGGGCGACCAGGGTGGTGAAGGTGGTGCGGCGGGTCCTGGGCATGGCCAGGGTCTCCGGGTCCACCGCCGCCAGCGCCCCGGTGGAGGGGAAGAGGTGGGTGAGGCCGCCCTCGGGGTCGTCCACCGGATCGCCGTGCCCGGTGACCAGGCGGGCGGCGTGGGTGCGGGCGGCGGCGGTGGAGACCTGCTGGCCGAGCACGGCCCGTACGGCGAACTCCGCCTCGTCCACCGTGCGGGGGACCCGCCGGCCGGGGGCCTTGTCGACGAGCGGTGCGAGCAGCGGGTCGGTGCGCAGCTGGTCGTCGATCGCCGTCGGGTCGGCGTCCAGGTCGAGCAGGCGCCGGCAGCGGCTGATGGCGACGGTCAGGTCGCGCGGGTCGCTGAGGGTGAGGCGGCAGGCGATGTGGTCGGGGTTCGGGGTGAGGGCCACGATGCCGTGACCGTACGGGAGGCGCAGGGTGCGCCGGTACGCGCCGTCCCGCCACTCCTCCACGCCGGGGACGGCGGTGGCGGCGAGGTGGCCGAAGAGGTTGTCGGGGTTGAGCGGGGTGCGGAAGGGGAGGCGGAGGGACAGGGCGCCGGGGGCGGTGGGGGCCGGGCGCCTCTTGGGGGCGCGGGTGCGCAGTTCGCTCGGGGAGAGGGCGTAGACCTCGCGGACGGTGTCGTTGAAGGTGCGGATGGAGGAGAAGCCGGCCGCGAAGGCGACGTCCGCCATGGGCAGTGGGGTGGTCTCGATCAGCAGCCGGGCGGTCTGGGCGCGCTGTGCGCGGGCGAGGGCGAGGGGGCTCGCGCCGAGTTCGGCGAGGAGCTGGCGTTCGACCTGGCGGGTGCTGTAGCCGAGGCGGGCCGCGAGGCCGGGTACGCCCTCCCGGTCCACGACGCCGTCGGCGATCAGGCGCATGGCGCGGGCCGTGAGGTCGGCGCGCAGGTTCCACTCGGGCGAGCCGGGGCTGGTGTCCGGGCGGCAGCGTTTGCACGCCCGGAACCCGGCCTGCTGGCAGGCCGCCGCGCTCGGGTAGAAGGTCATGTTCTCGGGCTTGGGCGGCACCACGGGGCAGCTGGGCCGGCAGTAGATGCGGGTCGTCAGGACGGCCGTGAAGAACCAGCCGTCGAACCGTGCGTCCTTCGACCGGACGGCGCGCGCGCAGCGCTCGGTGTCGGTGTGCATTCCCGTCTGCATGTGTCCAGGATGGTGCACCGGACGGGCCGGGGCTGGCGGGAATCCGACATGGACGTGCCGCGTGCTGGGGTCCCGCGGATCACTCCGGGCGCCATGCCGACTCGCGCAGCAGCCGCAGGCCGTTCAGGCCGACCAGCACGGTCGAGCCCTCGTGGCCCGCGACGCCGAGCGGCAGCGGGAGGTGGCCGATGAGGTCCCACAGGACGAGGACGGTGATGAAGACCCCGGCGACGGCCAGGTTCTGGACGACCAGTCTGCGGGCCCGCCGGGAGAGGTCCACGACGGCGGGCACGGCCGTCAGCTCGTCGCGCACGACCACCGCGTCGGCGGTCTCCAGGGCGAGGTCGGAACCGGCCCGGCCCATGGCGACGCCGGCGTGTGCGGCGGCCAGCGCGGGGGCGTCGTTGACGCCGTCGCCGACGAAGAGCACCTTGCGGCCGGCCCGCTCTCGTTCCCGTACGGCCTCGACCTTGCCCTCGGGCAGCAGTCCGGCGCGGACGTCGGTGATGCCGGTCGCGTCGGCCACGCGGGCGGCGGCTGCCGCGTGGTCGCCGGTGAGCAGGGTGGGGGCGGTGCCGGTGAGGGCGGTGAGCCGGGTGGTGGCCCGGGCGGCGTCGGCGCGGAGGCGGTCGGTGAGGGCGAGGGTGCCGAGGAGGGTGCCGTCGCGGGTGACGCGGACGGTGGTCTCGGCGCCGTCGGGGGTGTCCGCGCGGCCGACGTGCACCGTGCGGCCGTCGATCACGGCCGTCACGCCACGGCCGGGGGCCGCCGTGAACTCGTCGGCGGACGCGATGTGCAGTCCCCGGGCGCGGGCGGCGGCCACGATCGCGCGGGCCAGCGGGTGTTCGCTGGGGTGCTCGGCCGCGGCGGCGAGAGCGAGGAGTGTGTCCTCGTCGACGTCGCCACCGGCCGAGGGGGTTACGGCGGTCACCTCGGGGGTGCCCTCGGTGAGGGTGCCGGTCTTGTCGAGGGCGGTGGCGTCGATCTCGCCGAGGCGTTCCATGGCGACCGCCGACTTGACCAGGACGCCGTGCCGGCCGGCGTTGGCGATGGCGGACAGCAGCGGCGGCATCGTCGCGAGCACGACCGCGCACGGCGAGGCGACGATCATGAAGGTCATGGCGCGCAGCAGGGCGCCCGTGAGGTCGGCGCCGAGGGCGAGGGGGATGCCGAAGACCGCGAGGGTGGCGACGACCACGCCGACCGAGTAGCGCTGCTCGATCTTCTCGATGAACAGCTGGGTCGGCGCCTTGGTGCGGGACGCCTCCTCGACCAGGGTGACGATCCGGGCGATGACCGAGTCGGCCGGGTCGCGCCCGACGCGCAGGCGCAGCGCGCCGGTGCCGTTGAGGGTGCCGGCGAAGACGTCGTCGCCGGGGCGCTTGAGGACGGGCAGGGACTCGCCGGTGATGGTGGCCTGGTCGACTTCCCCGGTGCCGTCGACGACCGTGCCGTCGGCGCCGATCCGCTCTCCCGGCCGGACCAGGACCAGGTCGCCGACGGCGAGGTCGGCGGCCGGGACGGTCTCCTCGCCGCCTTCCCGCAGGCGGGTCGCGGTGGCGGGCGCGAGGTCGAGCAGTCCGCGCACGGAGTCGGCGGTGCGGGCGGTGGCCAGGGCCTCCAGGGCGCCGGAGGTGGCGAAGATGACGATCAGCAGGGCGCCGTCGAGGACCTGCCCGATGGCGGCCGCGCCGAGCGCCGCGACGATCATCAGGAGGTCGACGTCCAGGGTCTTCTCGCGCAGCGCCCGCAGCCCTTCGAGCGCGGGCTCCCAGCCTCCGGCGGTGTAGGCGACCGCGTACAGCGGGCCGTACGTCCAGGCGGGGGCGGAGCCGAGGTCGAGGGGCAGGGCCGCGAGGAACGCGAGGAGCGACACGAGCGCCCAGCGGGCCTCGGGCAGGGCGAGGACACGGGTGCGGCGGCGGGGCGGCGCCGCGGTGGTGGGCGCGGTCTGCGGAGCGGGGGCGAGGGTGGTGGGCACGCGCCCCACCATACAGGAACACATGAAGACTCATTCATTTGTTCATCCGTTCATCTGCCCCCCGGGGAGTCCTTCGGCGGGTGCGTAAGATGGCGGCATGGGTCACGGAGCCGTCACCACCGCGCAGGACGCCGCCGAGCGGGTGCGGCTGGACGCGGACAACGTCGCGAAGGTCGCCACGACCCTCCAGGCCCTGTCCACCCCGTCCCGGCTGCTGATCCTCGCCCGGCTGCGTGAAGGGCCGCTGCCCGCCACCGAGTTGGCGGCGGAGGTCGGCATGGAGCAGTCGGCCTGCTCGCACCAGCTGCGGCTGCTGCGCAACCTCGGTCTGGTGGTCGGCGAGCGCAAGGGCCGTTCGGTGGTGTACGCCCTGCACGACGACCATGTCTCCGGGCTGCTCGACCAGGCCGTCTACCACGTGGAGCACCTGCGACTGGGGATCAGCGACGCCGCCGACTGACGGCGCCGCTCCCTCGCCTCTTCCTCCTACTCGGTCGCCGTCGACCGCCGCGAGGCGCGCGTCGCGTCCCGCACGTCGGTGAGCGGGCGAAGCCGGTAGGTGTAGGCGTAGTCCCGGTCGGCGAAGAGCTTGAACTCGTCGTGGGTGTGCGCGCCCCAGCTGTTGTCGCCGCCGACGCCCATCTGCCGGTGGTTCAGGCGCAGGACGACCTCGTCCCTCGGGGTGAGCTGGTAGTCGTGCCGCACCCCGGCCGACAGGTCCTCCGGCGTGAAGTACGACGCGTTGGCCTCCAGCAGGGGTTCGCCGGAGACGAGCAGGCCCACGCCGCGGCGGTCGGTGAGGGCGATCCAGCGGACGTCGGTCTTGTTGCCGTTCTCCTGCGGGCGGATGTACGGCGTCCACTGCTCGGCGACGGTCCCGGAGTAGCGGCCGACGTCCGTGCCGTCGTTGCGGTCCCAGTGGTTCTCCTCGGGGCCGCGGCCGTACCAGTGCACCCGGTCCAGGCCGCGCGGCAGGAACAGCATCGTGCCGACCTCGGGGATGTAGGGCAGGTTCGCGGCGCCGGGGTGCAGGGTGTTGTCGACCTTGATCTCGCCGTTGCCGAACACGGTGTAGGTGGTGCTGTACGCGGACTCCACCGACGTGGGCAGCGTGCCGGTGACCTTGATCTCGACGGCCCGGTCGCCGAGGGGGCGCACCGTGACGTCGGTGACCTCGCGGCGGGCGCCCGCGTCGCGCCAGGTCTGGTTGCGGGTGTGCTGGCCGTTGCCCTTGTCGTTGTCGGTGGGCGCGCGCCAGAAGTTGGGCACGGGACCGGAGGTGATCAGCCGGGTGCCCCGGGCATCGTAGGAGGTGATGGTGCCGGTGCGCTTGTCGACGGTGACCGAGAAGCCGTTGCCGGTGACCTCGATGTCCTGGTCGCGGTCCTCTTGGCGCAGGACCGGCACGCTCGCCAGGCGGGCCGGGGTGACGGCGTGGGCGTCGGTCTCGACGGGGAGCTGCCGGCGGGCCACCTCGAAGCCCGCCTTCGCCCACGGGGTGGACTCCTTGGTGGTGAAGGAGAGTTGGAGGAAGTACTCGGTGCCCGGGGCGGGGCGGCCCGGCAGCCGGACGGGGACGGTGATGTCCTTGCTGGTGCGCGGTGCCACGTCCAGCTGGTCCCGGGTCAGCTTGCCGCGCCGTACGACCTCGCCGTCGGCGACGAGTTCCCAGTGGCCGTCGAACTCGCGGAGGCGGGTGAAGAGGTACTCGTTGGTGAGGGTGACGGCGCCGGGGCCGCCGCCCGGGGTGCGGGCGGCGTCGATCGCCTGGTAGACGCGCTTGACCTCGGCGGCCTTGCCGGTGTGGCCGCGGTCGGCGGTGATGATGCCGTCCGCGACGAAGGCGCCGTCGTTGGGGTTGTCGCCCCAGTCGCCGCCGTAGGCGAGGAACGTCCTGTCCCGGGGCCGCCGTGTCGTGGTCCTCACCGTGGCGGCGTCGAACCAGAACCGCACTCCCTCGTCGCCGGGACCGCGGCTCTCGGAGGCCAGTTCGGCGGCGCCGAGGGCGCGGGCGTAGACGCGGGCGCGGCGGACGGTGCCGCTGAACTCCCGTACCTGGTTGTCGGCGTCGCTGGCGAGGGCGAGGGGCGCGGTGTTGCTGCTGGGGCGCCGGTCGGTGGTGCGGGTGGCCCGTTCGACACCGTCGACGTAGAGGGTCAGGGTCCCGGCGTCCGCGTCGAAGACGCCCGCGAGGTGGTGCTCGCGGCCGGTCCAGTCGTCCGGCACGGTCCAGTTCGCGGTGATCCACTGGCCTTCGGAGTGGATGAAGAACTCCAGGGTCCGGCCGTTCTGCTTCAGCGCGTACTGGGTGTCGCCCTTGGCGAGGATCGGCTGGTGGTAGCCCGTCACGTGCGGGGTGATCCAGGCCTCCAGGGTCAGTGAGCCCGTGAGGTCGAGGCTGTCGTCGCGCTCGAAGACGGTGATGCCGGACAGGCCCTTGTCGCGGTCGAGGGTGCCCCGGGTGGCGAGGATCTCGCCGCGCAGCCCGGCGGGCCCGGCCTCGGTGAGCAGGGTGCGGGCGGGGACGGGCGTGTGGAGGGACTGGTCCACGAAGTCCCAGATCCAGCCGCCCTGGAGGACGTCGTACCGGCGGACGATGTCCCAGTACTTCTTGAAGTTGCCGGTGGAGTTCCCCATCGAGTGGGCGTACTCGATCATGACGTACGGCCGGGTGTCGGAGGTGTCCTTCGCGCGCTGCTCGACGCGCTGCGGGCTGTCGTACATCTCCGAGCGGATGTCGCTGACGCCCGGGCGGTCGTCGCCCTCGTACTGGATGACGCGGGTGTCGTCGTAGGAGCGGATCCAGTCGTGCATGGCGGTGAAGGTGGAACCGCCGCCCGCCTCGTTGCCCAGCGACCAGATGACGACGGAGGCGTGGTTCTTGTCGCGGTGCACCATGTTCTGGGCGCGGGCCACGCAGGCGGCGGTCCAGTCGGGGTGGTCGCCGGGGTACTCGTCGCGGATGCCGTGGGTCTCCAGGTTGGTCTCGTCGACGAGGTAGAGGCCGTACTCGTCGGCCAGTTCCAGCCAGTACGGGTTGTTGGGGTAGTGCGAGGTGCGGACGCTGTTGATGTTCATCCGCTTGATGATCGTGATGTCCTCGACCATGTCCTCGCGGGTGAGCGCGGTGCCGCGGGAGGGGTGCATTTCGTGGCGGTTGGTGCCGCGGAAGGACACCGGCTCGCCGTTGATCCGCATCAGGCCGTCCTTGAGCGCGAACTCGCGGAAGCCCACCCGGTGCGACAGGGTCTCGGTCACCTTGCCCGCGGGATCCCGCAGGCGCAGGACGGCCGTGTAGAGGTTCGGGTGCTCGGCCGACCAGAGCCTCGGCTTCGGCACCGCCTTCGCGGCGCGCACGGTGACGTCCTCGCCGGTGCCCGCGGCACCGACCTCGACGGGCTGCTGGAGCGGCCGGGACCAGACGGCGTGGCCGCGCGCGTCGTACAGCTGGGTCTCGACGGTGTAGCGGCCGGTCCCGCCCCCGTCGTACGCCCGCACGCTCGCGGTGACGGCCAGTTCGGCGCCGGTGTAGGTGTCGTCGAGCGGGGTGTCCAGCTTGAAGTCGCGCAGGTGCACGGCCGGGGTGGAGTAGAGGTGGACCGAGCGGAAGATGCCGCTCACCCGGATCATGTCCTGGTCCTCCATCCAGTCGCCGTCGGAGTAGCGGTAGACCTCGACGGCGATCTGGTTGGTGCCCGGCTTGAGGAGGTCGGTGACGTCGTACTCCGAGGGCGTGTAGGAGTCCTCGTCGTAACCGGCCAGTTCGCCGTTGATCCACACGTAGTGCGCGGACTTGACGCCCTCGAAGTGGAGGAAGGTGCGCCGACCCTTCCAGTCCCGGGGGACGGTGAAGGTGCGCCGGTACTGGCCGACCGGGTTGTAGCGGGTCGGCGCGGCGGGCGGCTGCGGCTCCTCGCCGAGGCCGTTGGGGCCCCAGTACGGGTAGGTGATGTTCAGGTAGATCGGGAAGTCGTGACCGTGCAGCTGCCACACGGACGGGACGGGGATGGTCTCCCAGTCGCCGTCGTCCACGTCGGTGCGGTGGAAGTCAGCGTCCCGGTCCTCGGGGCGGTCGGCGTAGGCGAACTTCCAGGTGCCGTCCAGGCTCAGCCGGTAGGGCGAGCGGGCACGGTCGCCGGCGAGCGCCTGCTCGACGCCCGCGTACGGCGTGAGCGTGGCGTGCGGCGGCTGGGTCCCGAGCCGGAAGACACCGAAGTCGTTCCACTCCGGCGGCTCGTCGGCCGCCGCCCGCCGTACGGCCGCCTGCGCCGCGAGGGGCGACGCGGACAGCGCGAGGGCGCCGAGGACGGCGGCACCGCCCTCCAGGAGACGGCGACGGCTGACGACCGGGCGGGGACGGCTGGGCTGAGGGGCCGGGGATTCGGCGGGTGACACGGGCGAGTGCGGCATGACCGTGGCCTTCCGTGGGCTTCGGGGGCGGCTCAACGCACGGTGCTGTGAGAGCAGTTGCCGTGGGGATGGAACACAACTGCCGGTGACGCGGCGACTACTGAGTCATGGGTCACCCTAGAACCCGAACACAACCGAATCAATTACCCCGTCGGAGTTTGTTTGTTCCTGGTGGACACGGAGGTCTTCGGGACGACCGGTCACGTGACCCGGGCCGTTGGGGCACCCAGGTCTGCCCCTGCGGCTCGTGACGGTGACCGGAGCACCACGTAACGTCCCCCTGTGAGCCTGTGGACTTCCCTGGAACCCGCGTCCGCGACGGTGGACCCCGGCAGCAGTACGCGCGTACGACTGCGGGTGCGCAACACCGGTGACGTGGTGGACGAGTACCGGTTCGAGCCGGTCGGGGACATGGCTCCCTGGACGACGGTCGAGCCGCAGACGCTGCGCCTGTATCCGGGCACGACCGGCACCGTGGAGCTGACCTTCGCCCCGCCGCGGACGCCGGACGCGGTGGCGGGCCCTCATCCGTACGCGGTGCGGATCACGCCGACGGAGCATCCGGACGCCGTGACCGTCCCGGAGGGGAACCTCACGATCACGGCGTTCTCCGAGGTGCGGGCGGAGCTGGTGCCGCACACGGTGAAGGGGCGGTTCCGGGGCCGGCCGCGGCTGGCGGTGGACAACCTCGGCAATACGAAGGTGACGGCGTCGGTCACGGGCAGCGACACCGGCGACCACCTCTCGTACGAGATCCGGCCCTCGAACGTGCAGATCGAGCCCGGACGCGCGGCGTTCGTCGAAACGACGCTCAAGCCGCGGCAGATCACCTGGTTCGGGGCGAAGCAGGAGCGGCCGTACCGGATGGCGGTGCGCCGGTCGGGGGCGGATCCGACCGACGTCGAGGGAACCTATGTGCAGCGCGGATTCCTGCCCCGCTGGCTCGCGACGTTCCTGGGCATCGCGGTGGCGCTGGCCATCGCCTTCGTGATGATCTGGATCGCCTACAAGCCACAGGTCCGCACCAGTGCCACCGAGCAGACCCAGCAGGCGGGCGCCGCCCTCGCGCCCAGTCCCAGCGCGACCCCGGAGCTGCTGCCCAGCACCGCCGGGTCCGCGCCCGCCGAGCAGCCGCAGGCGCAGCAGCCGACCGCCGAGGCGCCGAAGGACGACGGGGGTGGTGAGGCGCCGGCTCCCGAGAAGCGCGACAAGCCCGAGAAGGAGACGTCGGGCGGAGGCGGGGGCGGCGGCGACGAGAAGCCGGAGGCCGAGGCGCCGGAGCCCGTCGCCCCCGGCACGACCATCTACGGCCACGCCTCGAACCGCTGCATCGAGGTGGCGGGCCACAAGTGGCGGGACGGTGCGCCGTTGCAGATCGCGGACTGCACCGGCAAGAACTGGCAGAAGTGGGACTTCCGTCCCGACGGCACGATCCGCTCGTTGGGCCTGTGCATGGACGCGACCTGGGGCGGCACGGCCAACGGGACGGTGGTCCAGGTGGCGGTGTGCAGCGGCAACCCGGCACAGCAGTTCATCCTGGCCGGCCCCCGGGACCTGGTCAATGTGCAGGCCAACAAGTGCGTGGACGTCGTCGACGAGAAGACGGGCAACGGCGCCAGGCTCCAGCTCTGGGAGTGCAGCGGCCGCGACAACCAGAAGTGGAGCACCCGCTGACCGACCCGGGGTGGGGGGTTCAGCGCTCCGCCGGGGAAACCGGGGACGCCCACTCGGCGGTGCGTTCGCATCAGCGGTCGAGGAGGACCCGGTCGTGGCCGACGGCCGGCAGGCCCGCGCCGGTGACGGCCCGGTAGTCCTCCACGACCCGTACCAGGGCGGCCGTGGTCGAGGCGTCGAGCATCACCGTCATCTCGTCGCACACGACCCGGCGGGGGCGCAGCACCAGGGCGCGGGCCAGGCGGTCGCACCGGCTGCGAACGCCACGCGAGGACGGCACTCCGTCTCGGAAGGCTCCGGTCGGTCCGCCGGGTCCAACGGGTCCGACGGGTCCGACGGGTCCGACGGGTCCGACGGGCTGTCATGTCTTCCCCGCGCCTGTTGTCGATGCGTACCCATTGCCCATCACTTGCAACAAAGGGCTCAGGCCGGCTGGAGAGGGCGACCGGCGGGATGCGGCGAATGTTCAGGGCGGCGGAGCGGGTTGCTGAACAACCCGGCGGCCGCTGGACTCGGGACGGGGCGGCCGGCCGCGACGGCACCGCCGCGCCCGACACTTCCCAGCGACGACGGGAACGGACCGATGGACGAGGTACGGAACAGCCTCCGCAGCGGGGTGTACTGGTGCGTGGCGTTCTCGGTCATCCTGCTGCCGGTGGGGTTCGCGACCGGGTGGTGGGGGTGGGTCGTCCTGGGGTACGCGGCGATCATCTGCGTCAGCGGGACCGTGGGCGTGGTGCTGGCCGTCGACGGCCCGGTCCTGAGGGTGGCGGTCTTCCTGCTGTGGCTGCACGCCCTCCTGGCCGGCGTCGGACTGATCGCCTTCGGCGTGCACGCCGTCGTGACGTTCGAGCCGTACTGCGTCCCGTCCGAGACGGTCGACTGCCGGAGGCTGCTCAACGGGCAGGACGTGGGCGCGGCGACCGTGGCCGATCAACGCAGAAGCATGGTCGTCGACTCCCTGTTTCCCATCGGCGGCGGTGCGGCGATCGCCGTCGCCACCCTGGTCGTCGGGGCCGTACGGGTGCACGACCGCTTCCCGCGCGCCGCGTTCCCGCACCGCCGCCGGTAGGCCGCCCGGCGCCCGGCACCGGTCCGGGCGCGGACCGCGTTCAGCCCACCCGTGCCGCGAACGCCTCGTACGCCCGGGCGTCGAAGAGGACGAAGCGGGCCTCCGTCACCGAGGTCCCGGTGGTCGCCACCGTCTCGACGGCGATCCGGGCCGCGTCGTCCATCGGCCAGCGGTAGACGCCGGTGGAGATGGCGGGGAAGGCCACCGTGCGGGCGCCCAACTCGTCGGCGGTGCGCAGGGATTCGCGGTAGCAGGAGGCGAGGAGGCCGGAGCGGTCCTCGGTGGCCGACCAGACCGGACCGACCGTGTGGATCACCCAGCGCGCTTCCAGGTCGCCGGCGGTGGTGGCGACCGCACGGCCGGTGGGCAGGCCCTTGCCGAGGTGCCCCGCGCGGAGCCTGCGGCACTCCGCCAGGATCGCGGGGCCGCCGCGCCGGTGGATGGCCCCGTCGACGCCGCCTCCGCCGAGGAGGGAGGAGTTGGCGGCGTTGACGATCGCGTCGGCGCTCTGGCGGGTGATGTCGCCCTGGACGAGGGTGATGTCGGTCATGTCTGCCTCAGCCTGCGCCAGACGGCCTTCGCCGCGTTGTGGCCCGACATGCCGTGGACGCCGGGGCCGGGCGGGGTGGCCGACGAGCAGATGAACACGGCCGGGTGCGGGGTCGAGTACGGGAAGAGCGAGATCTTGGGACGCAGGAGCAGTTGGAGGCCGGAGACCGCGCCGGAGGAGATGTCGCCGCCGACGTAGTTGGCGTTGCGGGCGGCGAGTTCGGGCGGTCCCGCGGTGGCGCGGGCGAGGACGCGGTCGCGGAAGCCGGGGGCGAAGCGCTCCAGTTGGCGTTCCATGGCGTCGGTGAGGTCGCCGCTCCAGCCGTTGGGGACGTGGCCGTAGGCCCAGAAGACGTGCTTGCCGGCCGGGGCGCGGGTGGGGTCGGCGACGCTGGGCTGCACGGTGATCAGGAACGGCCGCTCGGGTGCGCGGTCCGTGCCGGAGGCGGCGTGCAGGGCGGCGCCGATCTCCGTGCTGTCGGCGCCGATCTGGACGGTGCCCGCGCTGCGGGGCTCCTCGGCCGTCCACGGGACGGGGCCGTCCAGCGCGTAGTCGATCTTGAAGACGCTGGGGCCGTAACGGTAGTTCGCGTAGTGGTTGCCGAGGCCGGCGATGCGGGCCAGGGCGGTGGGCGAGGTGTCGAAGACGTACGCCCGCGCGGGCGGCAGGTCGTCGAGGCGCTTCACCTCGTAGTCGGTGTGGACGGCGCCGCCGAGGTCCTCGAGGTACGCGCTGAGGGCGTCGGAGATGGACTGGGAGCCGCCGCGCGCCACGGGCCAGCCGCGGGCGTGCGCGGCCAGGGCGAAGACCAGGCCTATGGCGCCGGTGGCGAAGCCGCCGAGCGGGGCCATGACGTGCGCGACGAGCCCGGCGAAGAGTGTCTTGGCCCTGTCGTCGCGGAAGCGGCGCATCAGCCAGGTCGACGGGGGCAGACCGACCAGACCGAACCGGGCCAGGGTGACCGGGTCGCGGGGCAGCGCGGTCAGCGGCAGGGACATGAAGTCCCGGGCCAGCGTGTCCCACCTGGGCAGGAAGCGCTCGACCAGCCTGCGGTACGGGCCGGCGTCGCGCGCCCCGAAGGAGGCGGCGGTCTCGCCGACCGAGCGGGACAGCACGGCGGCCGAGCCGTCGAGGAAGGGGTGCGCCATGGGCAGCCCGGGGTGCAGCCACTCCAGGCCGTACCGCTCCAGGGGCAGGTCGCGGAAGGCGGGCGAGTTGATGCCGAGCGGGTGCGCGGCCGAGCACGGGTCGTGCCGGAAGCCGGGCAGGGTCAGCTCCTCCGTGCGCGCGCCGCCGCCCACCGTGTCCCGCGCCTCGAACACGGCCACCGAGAAGCCGCGGCGGGCCAGCTCCACGGCGGCGGTCAGTCCGTTCGGCCCCGCACCCACTACGACCGCATCGAGCATCGACGGCACCTTCGGACCCCTTCGTCAGCCGATGGCCACTGGGGATCAGGATATGCCCGGGGTCGGACAGCGCACGGTCGCGGGTGGGCCGGGCCGCGCGGCGGGGTTCAGGCCGCCGCCGTGGCGCGGAACGTGCTGGGGCTCTGGCCGCGGTGGCGTTTGAAGGCGGCGCTGAAGCCGAAGGCGTCGGCATAGCCGACGGACCGGGCGATCCGGGCGATGCTGAGGTCGGTGTCGGCCAGCAGCGCCTCGGCGTCGGCCATCCGGCATTCGGTGAGGTAGGCGAGGGGCGGGCGGCCCATCAGCTCGGTGAAGCGCTTGGCGAACAGCGCCCGGGAGACGCCCGCCCGGCCGGCGAGCGACGCCACCGTCCAGGCCTGGGCGGGCCGGCCGTGGAAGGCCTGCAGGGCAGGGCCGAGGACCGGATCGGCCAGGCCGCGGTACCAGCTGGGCGCGTCGGCACCGGCCTGGTCGAACCAGTTGCGCAGCGTGCAGACCAGGGCCCAGTCGAGGAGGCGGTCCATCAGCGCCTGGGAACCGGCCGAGAGCCGGGCGGCGTCGGCAGCGGCCGTCTCCAGCCAGGCACAGACCTCGACGTCCTCGTTGACGACCAGGACGGGCGGCAGAGTGCGCAGGAGCCGTTCGTGGCGGTGGCCCGAGGCACGGTAGGCGCCCACGATCAGCGCGGTCGCGCCGTCCGGATCGGTGCCCCAGCGGATACCGCCGAGGTCCTGGGCGGTGCACTCGGGATCCGCGGTGAAGCACGCGATCTCGTACTCGGTGTGCGGGCGTTCGACCGTGGCGGGCCGGTCGGCGAGAAGGAACGGCGCGGGGCCGCGGACGAGGGCCGTGTCGCCCACGCCGACCGCCCGCCGGGTGCCGTCGGGCAGCAGCAGGGTGCCGCCGCCGCGCAGCACGCTGACCATGGTGAGCGGCGCACCGTCGGTGAAGCGGATGGTCCAGGGCGCCGTCAGGACGGCGTGGCTGACGACCGAGCCCTCGGCCCGGATGCCGGTCAGCAGTGAACTCAGGGGATCCACACCGGTCATCGTAGACGATCTCTTATGTTTCCAAGAGTTTCTCCCATGGATCATCCACGTGGCCACGGCTGTACTGGACTCGTCGCATTGACCGAGACCAGCCGGGAGACCCAGTGACGCAGCACAGCAGCAGCAACGCCAGGACCGCCCTCGTGGTCGTCGCGCACCACCGCGCCGACTCCCTCACCGCGCACACCGCCCGTCGTACCGTCGACCGGCTCGAGGCCGCCGGATACCGCGTCGACCTGCTCGACCTGCACGCCGAGGGCTTCGACCCGCGGATGAACACGGCGGACCAGCCGGACTGGGGCGACCGGGAGAAGGCGTACTCGGACGAGGCGCGGGCCCACATGCGGCGCGTGCTCGACGCCGACGTGATCGTCGCCGTCTTCCCCGTGTACTGGCAGAGTGTGCCCGCCCTCCTCAAGGGATGGATCGACCGGGTGTGGAACTACGGCTTCGCCTACGGCCGCAGCAAGCCGCGCCTGGCGGGCAAGCGCATGCTCTGGCTGGGCCTGGCCGGTGCCACCGCCGACGATCCGATCACCGAGGCGATGCACTCCCTCCTGGAGACCAACCTCAGCGAGGGCATCGCCTACTACTGCGGCTTCTCCCACTCGGCCGTCGGTCTGCTCACCGACGCCGAGGATCGCCCGCAGCGCGTCGACGCCGAGGGCAGTCTGCTGGTCGGCGACGCGGTCGAGGGGGCCGAGCGGGAGGCGCAGTACGCCGGCTTCGACCGTCGTGCGCGGGAGGCGGTGGAGAAGTTCCTCGCCGCGGAGGGGGTGGCGGCCTGACGGCGGGTGTTCCGCGCGGCGCGACCGGTGCGGGCCCGGTCGTCACAGGTCGAGCTGGTACTCCAGGGCCCGGTGCGTGGGGATGTAGCCGAGCGCGTCGTTGATGCGGCGCATGTGGGTGTTGCTGTCGGCCGTGTCGGTGACCAGACCGGCGAGGTCGGGGTGCTGGGCGCGGGCGAGGCGGATCGACTCGGCCTTCATCCAGCGGCCGAGGCCGTGGCCGCGGTGCTCGGGCAGCACACCGGTGCCGTAGTGCAGCCCGTCCCCCTTGCCGTCGCCCGGCACGACGAACTCCGAGAAGCCGGCGATCGAGCCGTCCGCCTCGTCGACGACGGCCACCGTGGTGAGCTGCTCCCCGCGGTCGGCGACGGCCCGGGCGGCCGCCAGGACCCGCTCGACGTCCCAGGCCACCACGCCGTAGTCGGTGTCGTCCATCGGCATGTCGTCCATCGCACGGCGCGAGTCGGCGAAGGTCCCGGCCAGGTCGTCCGGGACGGTGCCGCGCCAGGACACCAACCGGTAGCCGGGGTGCGGCCGCTCGACGATCGCGTCGGTCTCCTCGGCCCGGCCGCCGCCCGTCCCGCTCAGGTCGAGCCGGGCGTACGTCAGGGCGAGCACACGGCGGAAGCCGCTCGCGGCGAGGAAGTGGTCGCCGGGCGTGTCCGCGTCGGCCTGCGCGACGACCGACCGCCGGCCGGCCTCCCGCGCGGCGGCCACCGCCGCGTCGAGGAGCCGCGACCCGACCCGTCTGCGCCGCTCCGCCGGATGCACGTGCAGCGTCAGCTCCGCCAGGTGGTCCTGCCCTTCCCGGGTGAACACCCGCAGGAACGCGTGCCCGAGCGGACCGCCGTCGTCCCCGCAGGCCAGCCAGGCCAGGCGATGGGCGGAGGGGGTGCGGGCGGGGTCGATGAGAGCGGTGACGCGTATGGACAAGGTGACTCCGGTCGTTCGGCGACGGCTGCCTGGCCCGACAGTCGATCACGCGAGGGGCCGCCGGGGCATCCGGTTTCCCGGGCAGCGGCCTACGCTCCGCGGGGGATCAGGCCTCGCCGGACAGCAGGGCCACCAGCTGGCGGGCCGTGGCCGCGTCGCGGGCGGCGGTGAACGGCAGTTCGTTGCCCCCGGTGATGCGGAAGGGCTCGCCGGTGCGGGTCAGGTGGGTGCCGCCCGCCTCCTCGACCAGGAGAAGTCCGGCCGCGTGGTCCCACGCCGCTTCCCAGGAGAAGGCGGTGGCGTCGGACTCGCCGCGGGCGACGGCCAGGTACTCCAGGCCCGCGGAGCCGCACGGGCGGGGGGCCACACCCGGGGTGCGCAGGGCGAGCAGGTCGCGCTTCTGCTCGTCCGTCGTGTAGTCCGGGTGGGAGGTGGCCACCCGCAGGTCCCGGCCGGGCTCGGGCGGCCCCGCGTACAGCCGCTCACCGTCCAGGAAGGCGCCCTCTCCGCGTACGGCCGTGGCGAGCCGGTCGTCGGCCGGGGCGTAGGTCCAGGAGGCGTGCACGACGCCGCGGTGGGCGAGCGCCACCAGCGTGCAGAAGCCCTCCTCGCCACGCACGAACTGCCGGGTCCCGTCGACCGGGTCGACGATCCACACCGGGGCCTCGCCGCGTATCGCCCCGTACGACGCCGGGTTCGCGTGCACCGCCTCCTCGCCGACCACCACCGAGCCGGGCAGCAGGCGGGGCAGGGCCTCCGTGAGGTACAGCTCCGCCTTGCGGTCGGCGTCCGTCACCAGGTCGTGCGGGCCGGCCTTCTGGTCGACCTCGTGTGCCGCGAGCCGGCGCCAGCGCGGCATGATCTCCTGCGCGGCCGCCTTGCGGACGGCCTCCTCCACGTCGTCGCTGTGCCGGGCGAGAAACTCGTCGATGGTTTCGTTGTCCTCGATCATGACTCCATGAGAGCACGCGCCACTGACAATCCCCACCCGGGTGGTGTACTCCGGGTGGAATCGGCACGAACATCGGGTGCACGCGCGTGCGTGCCGGTCAGCGGCCCACGGCGTACCCCTGCATGCCGCGCGGGTTCGCCGCCGCCGACAGCACGCCCGTCTCCGGGTCCCGGGCGACGGCGCACAGCCGGCCCTCCGACCACGCCTCCCCCACGGTCACGTCGTGCCCGCGGCGCCGCAGCTCCTCGACGACCTCGGCCGGCATGCGGGACTCCACGGTGACCGAGCCCGCCCGCATGCCGCGCGGGAAGAAGGAACCGGGGAAGCTGTCGTTGTGCCAGTTCGGGGCGTCGATCGCGCCCTGGAGGTCGAGACCGCCGCGCACCCGGGCGCGCAGCGCGACCGCGAGGAAGAAGTGCGTCTGCCACTGGTCCTGCTGGTCGCCGCCGGGGGTGCCGAAGGCCATGACCGGTACTCCGTCACGCAGGGCGATGGAAGGCGTGAGCGTGGTGCGCGGGCGGCGGCCCGGCGTGAGCGAGTTGGGCAGACCCTCCTCCAGCCAGGTCATCTGGAGCCGGGTGCCGAGCGGGAAGCCCAGTTCGGGCACGACGGGGTTGGACTGGAGCCAGCCGCCGCTGGGCGTGGCCGAGACCATGTTGCCCCAGCGGTCCACGATGTCGAGGTGGCAGGTGTCGCCGCGGGTGCCGCCGTCGGCGGCGACGTCCGGCTCCCCGGGCACCGGGGACTTCGGGCTCTTGGCGACCGTCGGTTCGCCGACGCCGAGGGCGTCGAGGCCCTCGCCCTCCACGGCGGCGACGAGCGCGTGGGCAGCGAGCCGCGGGACGCGCCCGCCCGGGGCGCCGGGGCGCAGTTCGAAGGAGGCCTTGTCGCCGACGAGTCGCCGCCGCGCCGCGTTGTACCCGGGGGACAGCAACTCGTCGAGCGGTACCCGGTCCGCGCCGTCCGCGTCGCCGTACCAGGCCTCCCGGTCGGCCATGGCGAGCTTGCAGCCCTCGACCAGCAGGTGGACGTAGTCGGCACAGCCGTGGTCGGGCAGCTCGGGCGGGAGCAGCGCCAACTGCTGGAGCAGCACCGGCCCCTGACTCCAGGGCCCGGCCTTGCACAGGGTCCAGCCGTTCCAGTCGTACGTCGCCGGGGCCTCGTAGTGCGCCGACCAGCCGGCCAGGTCGGCGGCGGTGAGCGTGCCGGTGTGGCGTTCGCCGCTGGTGTCCAGGGTGGGCCGCCCGGCCTGCCGCACGAGGGCCTCGGCGACGAACCCGGAGCGCCAGATCTCCCGCGCCGCGTCGATCTCCGCCTCCCGGTTCCCCGCGCCGGCGGCCTCGGCGAGCAGCCGCTTCCAGGTGGCGGCGAGGGCCGGGTTGCGCAGCAGCTCGCCGGGGCGGGGCGGGCGGCCGCCCGGCAGGTAGACCTCGGCGGAGGACGTCCACTCCGTCTCGAACAGCTCCCGGACGGTCTCCACGGTCTCGGCGACGCGCTCCACGGGAGCGTGCCCGTGCTCGGCGTAGCCGACGGCGTACTTCAGCACCTCGGCCAGTGACTTGGTGCCGTGGTCGCGCAGCAGGAGCAGCCACGCGTCGAAGGCCCCGGGCACGGCGGCGGCGAGCGGTCCGGTGCCGGGGACGAGGTCGAGTCCCAGCCCCTTGTAATGCGCCGGTGTGGCCCCGGCCGGGGCCACACCCTGCCCGCACAGCACCCGTGTCTCGCCGCCCGCCGGAGCGAGCAGGATCGGCACCTCTCCGGCGGGCCCGTTGAGGTGCGGTTCGACGACGTGCAGCACGAAGGCCCCGGCGACGGCGGCGTCGTAGGCGTTGCCCCCGTCCTCCAGTACCGCCATGGCCGACTGGGAGGCCAGCCAGTGGGTGGAGGACACCATGCCGAAGGTGCCCTGGAGGGTGGGACGGGTCGTGAACATGGGGCCTCTCACCTCGCTGTGTACGTGTCGCGGCCCAGGGGGATGGGCGCTCAGGACGGGTCCTGGGGAGAATCTGCGGAGTTCGCGCCGGCGGCCTCCTTCTCCCGCTCCCCGGAAGGCTATCGATCGCCCTGCGCCCCTTCGCATACGGGCGGTGGGTCGGCGCCGGCCGGCAAGTTCGTTGACGTAGCGGGTGGGTGCCGAGGAAGAGGTCGGCCCGGCCGTGGACGGTGTCGGGCGTGGCGAGACGGCAGGTCCATGCGCCGCTGGCGTCCGGATGCGGAGCAGTTGACCGCCCTCGCGATCACGTTCATCGCCGTGCACGAGGGTGCTGCGGGGACCTCGCCACCCCGATCTCAGCAGTGCGCCATGACGAGCCGGCCGATGAGCTGCAAGCCACCTACGACAGGGAATTGGTCCTCTACCGGGTGTCAGCCTGGCGAGGCACTCGTTTCCGGCAGAGCTCAGGTCGTCGGTCAGAGTGCGGCGAGCATCGTGAGCATGGCCACCGCCATCACGATCCGGCAGGCGCGTCCCAGCAGGACGCCGGGGTGGGCAGCTCCGGAGGCGTCGGCGGGGCCCGCGGTCGCGAGGGCGGCGCCGGCGAACAGGACGTAGCCGCCGAAGTAGGCGAGCAGCACTGCGGTGAGCACCGGGACGCCCGTCTCGGCCGTGTGCCGGGCGTGTGCGGTGCCGGTACCGGCCGCTCCCATCGGCATGGTGACGGACATGTACACCATGGCGAGCGCACCGAGGGCGTGGTGCAGGCGTTGCCGTGCCGGTGGCGACGCCGACGCGGCGAGTCCGGCGGCCGCGAAGCAGGCCGCGCCCGCGGTGCCGCTCCAGCCCGGCATGACCGCCATGAGCGAGGGCGGTGCCATCGCGGCCATGCCGAACCCCATCACTGCGTCGGACGTCATCTCGGCCCGCTCCGCGCGAGGGCCGGTGCGGACGCGGAACAGGCAGTAGGCGCCGACCGTCGCGCAGAGGGCGGCGAGCAGCCAGCCGGGGAACCCGGACAGTGCCGCGTGCTGCATGAGGTCAGCCCTCCAGGTCCTCGATGAGGGCCGCCCGCGCCCGCGCCACCCGGGACCGCACGGTTCCCACCGGGCAGCCGCTGACCCGCGCGGCCTCGGTGTAGCGCAGGCCGAGCAGCTGGGTGAGGACGAATGCCTCACGGCGTTCCTCGGGCAGCGTGTCGAGCAGCTGGCCCAGGGCGATGCCGTCGTCGAAGCCGGGCAGGCCGCGTGGTTGGGCGCGTTCGGCCATCGTCTCCCAGTCCGGGACGGCGTACAGACGCGGCCGGGCCGCCGCGTACCGCCCGTTGTCGGCCACGGCGCGCCGGGCGATGGTGAGCAGCCAGGTCCGTGCGGACGAGTGGCCCCGGAAGCGGCGCAGGGCCCCCAGGGCGCGCAGGAAGGTCTCCTGGGTCAGGTCGTCGGCGGCCTGCGGATCACGGCTGAGATGGGCCACGTACCGCCAGACGTCCCGGTGCAGTGAGCGCACGAAGCGCTCCGCGGCGTCGGTGTCGCCGTCGCGCGCCGCGAGCGCCAGCCGGGTCGCCTGCGCGTCGCGGGCCGACCGGGTCGCCTGCGCGTCGCGGCCCGGCCCCGGCTCCGGCGTGCGGCAGGACGGCCGGGACGGGTGCGTGTCGCGAGGGGGACGGGCCGCCTGCGGGTCGCGGCGGAGCCGGTCGGGATGCGTCACGGATTTCCCCTTGGTCGGTGCCCGTGGCCGGGCCTGTTCCGCTTCCGTCTGCCGCCGGGGCGCTCACGTGCGGGACGGTCGTCGGCGTACATGCGGCGTTCGAGGTCGCGCTCCTCGGCACTGAGCGGGGTCCGGGCGTCCCGGCTCTCCGGGTGGCCCGGCGGCGGGTCGCCGGAGCGCAGGATCAGCGCCGTGTACTCCGGACAGCCGGGTGCCGTCCACATGCCGCCGTAGGCGATCAGCATCCGCCGGAGCTCGTGGAGCAGGACGAGGACGCGGTGGCGTCGACGCGCCGCGCCCCTCATCCGCGCGGGGCGCGCTCCGGTCGTGCGCGGCCGGTCACCTCCGCTCCCCCGGCGTGGCGCCGCCGGCGCTCTCGGCGATGCCGGACCGGTCCAGGTACGGCGTGACGCCGCCCAGGTGGAAGGGCCACTCGCCGCTCGCCAGGAGCATCAGGTCGGCGTCGGCGGGGGCGGCCAGCACACCGTCGGCGACGAGGGCGCCGATGTCCCGGGCGAGGGCCGTCAGCGCGTGGTCGAGCGCGTCCGGGGCGGTGGTCGTGGGCGGCGGCGTCGGACGGGCCAGGATCCCGGCCCGCAGCAGCAGCCGGGCCGACACGCTCGGCGGCGTCGGCAGGGCGAGCGGCGCGCAGACGGTGTCGAGGTCCTCCTCGGGGGCGCGGTCCAGCAGCGCGCCCAGGAACGTGCCGCGCAGCCGGTCGGCCACGACCCCTGGGTGGTCGCCGACGGGCAGCAGGGGCAGGCCGGTCCGGGCGACGAGGGCGCCCGCCGTGGCGTAGGCGTGGTCGGTGGCCCCGGCCCGGGCCAGTTCCACCACGCCCGGCGCGGAGACGGTGGCCGGCAGGCCGAGGCCGACCAGCCGGCCCGGATGCTTGAGCCCGGCCGCCACCTCGGCCGCCGGGCGGGGGCCGACGGCGATCAGCACACACTCCTCGGAGACGGCGCCCTCGGCCTGCCGCAGCAGCGCGCCGTCCGCGCCGGGTCCGGCGACGACGACGTCCGTGTCCGCGAGGACGTCCACCGCGGTGCCGGCGGTGATCCCTCCGGCGCACCGCCCGGCGTCCAGGTCGGAGATGCGTCCGGCCGCGCGGGCCTCGTCGACGAGGCCGCGCAGGCGGCCGGTCACGGCCTCGCACGCGGCCGGGTCGGGCAGGCACACGGTGACCGGCATGCGCAGCTTCTCCAGCAGCAGGGCGGCGAACCGCAGCCCGTCCTCGCCGTCGCCGATCAGCCCCACGCCGCGCACCGGCCGCGCCAAGCTCGTGTCGGGGCGCGCCGGGTGGGAGGGGGCACGGCTCTGGGTGAGCTGGAAGGCGTAGAGGCTGGAGTGGAACTCGGGGGTGACGAACAGGTCGGCGGCGGCCTGTTCGGCCGCGGTGAGGACCTCCTCCCGGGGGGCCGTCCTGGCGAGTTCGAGCAGTTCCAGGGCGCGGCGCGGGGCGGGTACGGCGCCGTGCGTGTGCGTCTCGACGAGGTCGGCGGCGCGGGCGAGCGCGTCGTCCCACTGGCCGGCGAAGGTGTCCGGCGGGGTCCGCTCCACGGTCTGCCGGCCCGTCAGGACCTCGGCGGCCCAGGCCAGCGAGCGGTCCAGGAAGCGGGTGGGGTCGAGCAGGACGTCCGCGAGACCGAGGTCGTGGGCCTCGACGGGCGAGAGCATCCGCCGGGCGGACAGGGGGTGTTCCAGCATCAGGGTGACGGTCGTGTCGGGGCCGAGCAGCCGGGGCGCCAGCCAGGCGCCGCCCCACGCGGGGACCAGACCGAGCGAGCACTCGGGCAGGGCCACGACGGGCGCGCCACGGGACAGGGTGCGGTAGCCGCAGTGCAGCGCGAGTTCGAGGCCGCCGCCGACCGCGGCGCCGTTGACGAACGCGAAGCTGGGAACGGGCAGTTCGCCGAGGCGGCGGAAGACCTGGTGGCCGCGGCGCAGGGTGCGTACGGCCTCGTCGCGGTCGGTGACGCCGGCCGCGAGTGCCAGGTCCGCGCCGGTGCTGAACATGAAGGCGGTTCCGGTGACGGCCACCGCGGCGATCTCCCCGGTCCGGGCCCGGGCCGCCGCCCGGTCGAGCACCGCGTCCAGGCGGTCCAGTCCCTCGGGACCGAAGGTGGTGGGCCGCATGGCGGGGCCGAGCGGGGGCAGTCCGTTCTCCAGGGTGATCAGGAGGAGGGTGCCCGCGCCGTCGGGCAGCACGACGTCGCGCGGGCGGGGGGTGGTGACGGTCTCCGTGGTCACGGGATCTCCTGCGTGGCCGGGGGCGTGGGGAAGGTGGTCGGGTCGGCGAGGAACTCACGGATGGCAGCGAGGAGTTCGCCGGGACGTTCGAGGGGCGGGGTGTGTCCGGTGGCGGGCAGCACCACGAGCCTGGCCCTGGGCATGCGGGCGGTGTACTCGCGTACGACGGGCAGCCGGATCGGCACGTCGTCGGCGCCGTGGACCACAAGCACCGGCACGTCCACCTCGGGCAGCCGGCCGGTGAGGTCGCCCCGCCGGTAGACGGAGTGGCAGGCGTGCTCGATGCGCTCGCCGGTGAGCGTGGTGAAGTGCTCGGTCCAGGTCCGGGCGGTGTCGCTGGTGAGGAAGTCGCGGCGGAAGTTGAGCCGGGCGACCATGGCCGCGAGGTCCGCGCTCATCCCGTCCGCGAGCACCGCCTCTACCATCGCCTCGAAGGGGCGCCTGGTGTTCTCCGGTTCCTCGTCGGGGCGGGTGTCCACCAGGACCAGGGCGGAGACGAGCGAGGGGTGGCGCAGAGCCATGCGCAAGCACTTCATGCCGCCCATGGAGTGGCCGACCCAGACGGCGGGCCGCTCCCCCATGACGCCGCGGTAGGTGTCCGCGAGCCGGTCGACCTCCTCCTCCAGGGTGTACGGTGCCGCCCGCGCCGGTGCCAGGCCGTGGCCGGGCGCGTCCACGGCGACGGTCGTCCGGGTCGTGGCCAGGGCGGTCGTGACGGGCTCCCACACCCTGCTGTCGGTGAGCAGGCCGTGCAGCAGGACGACCGGGTCACCGGTGCCGCACCGGTGCCAGCCGAAGGCCCAGTCGCCGTCGCCGGCCGTGTCGTGTGTCCGTGTCGTCGGTTCAGCCGCACCCGCCGCCATGTCCGAGGTCACCTCCTCCGCGCGCCTCGAGCACGGGTTCGCGCAGGTCCGGTTCGGGGGGCGGCACGGTGTCGTACGTGGGGCCGAGGGTGGCCAGGAAGGCGTCGAGGCGGTCCAGACCCCAGTACTTGTCGTGGCCGTTGATGAAGTAGGGCACGCCGAACACGCCGTCCTCGACGGCGCGGCGCAGCGCCCGGGCGCCCTCTTCGCGCAGCCCGGGGTGGTCGGCCGCGCCCGCGAGTTCGGCGGGGTCGAGGCCGCTCTCGTCGGCGAGGGCGGCGATGGTGGCGGGGTCGCAGATGTTGCGGCCCTCCAGCCAGCGGGCGGTGTAGACGCGGTCGGCGAACTCGGTGCCGCGGCCGTGGGCCCGGGCGGCGAGCCAGGCCAGGTGGGGTACCTCCCAGACGGGGTCGCGGTCCACCGGCCAGGTGACCTTCAGACCGCGGGCGGTGGCGAGCCTGCGGACGTCGGCGAGGATGTAGAAGTGCTTGGGGCGTGACATCGCCGTGTAGACGAAGGCGTGCCCGGACTCGGCCAGGAGCCGTTCGCTGCGCGCGTCCGGCTCCCAGTAGGGCACCCACTCCAGTTCGGCGGCGACCCTGGGCCGGCGACGCGTCAGTTCCCGGTGGGCCAGCCAGGAGTACGGACTGCGCAGGGAGAAGTAGAAGATGGTCCTCGTGGTCATGGCCCTCGCCTTCCGGGGCTGGCTGCGGTCGGGTGCGGTGCGGGAGGGGCGGCCGGCGCCGCCCGGTTCACAGGGCGATGCCGCCGTCGACGGCGAACACCTGACCGGTGATGTAGGCGGCCCGTTCGGACACCAGGAAGGCCACGAGGTCGGCCACCTCCTCGGGTCCTCCGAAGCGGCCGAGCGCGATGCGGCCGCGCATGCTCTCCGCGGTGTTCGCGGGCAGCTCGGCGGTCATGTCGGTGGAGATGAAGCCGGGGGCCACCACGTTGGCGCGCACGCCGTGGCGGCCGAGTTCCTTGGCGAGGGACTTGGTGAAGCCGATGATCCCGGCCTTGGTGGCCGCGTAGTTGGCCTGTCCGGCGTTGCCGTGCAGGCCGCTGACGGAGGACAGCGTGACGATGCTGCCCGACCTGCGTTTCATCAGCCCGAAGGCGACGGCGCGGCACAGGTGGTAGGTGCCGTTGAGGTTGGTGTCGACGACCTCCCGCCAGTCGTCGTCGCCCATCATCAGCAGAGGTTTGTCCCGGACGATGCCGGCGCAGCCGACGACGGTCGCGATGGGGCCGAGCTCCCGCTCGGTGGCGGCGACCAGCGAGCGGACGGCCCCGGCGTCGGTGACGTCCGCCCGCACGGGCAGTACGCGGGCCCCGGTCTTGCCGGCCGCCTCCGCGGTCTCCCGTGCGGCGTCGTCGCGGCCGCGGTAGCAGAACGCCACGTCGTGGCCGGTCTCGGCGAGCCGTTGCACGACGGCTCGCCCGATGCCGCGTGAGCCGCCGCTGACCAGGGCGACGGGACGGTCGGGTGCGGGCATGGCGGGTCTCCTCGGAGGGCTGCGGGACCGACGGGTCTCAGGGGCTGGAGTGGTCCGGGGCGAGCGGTGGGGCGACGGAGGCGAGCGGGCGCAGCGCGACGATGAAGTGGCCGACCTCGGTCACCGGGGCGCCGTCGCAGTGGGTCCCGCCCGCCAGGATCGTGGTGTCCCCGACCGCCCGGACGACCCGCACCCGGTGTTCGAGCAGGTCGCCGGGGGTTACGGGGCGGTGGAAGGCCACCTCGTCGACGGCACCGGCGAGTTCGACCTTTCCGGTGGTCACGTCGGGGTTGGGCGTGTTCCAGACGGCGAGCAGCACGGCGGCCTGGGCCCAGGACTCGATCAGCAGCGGACGCGGGTAGTGGAAGCGGGCGGGACCGCCGTGCGCCGGGACCCCGCGGTAGCAGGACTCGTTCGCGCTGACCGCCTTGAGCGCGGTCAGGGTCCGTCCCGGATCGACCCGTGTGACACGGTCGACCAGCAGGACGGGGTAGCGGTGCGGGATGATCCGGGTGATGGCGTCGGTGTCGGCGGCCCAGGCGGTCATCGGCCCGCCCCGGTCGCCACCGTGCGATGCCGTAGCCGCAGTTCCGCGACGCGGCCGCGGCCGGTGCTGACCACGACGTCGCTGCGCAGCTCGGGCGCGGCGTCGTCGCCGTCGGCGTACTCGACGCGCAGGGTCAGCTCGTCGCCGGGGAAGACCGGGGCCCGGAAGCGGCAGCGGTCCACGGCGACCAGCTCCCGCTCCCGGTCCAGGCGCCGCTGGTCGAAGAGGATGCTGCGGTCGGCGTACTCGATGAGGCACACCCCCGGCAGGACCGGGAATCCGGGGTAGTGGCCGGGGAAGACCTCGTGCCCGGGGTCGACGGTGGCCCGTGCGGTGACGGCGCCGCCGTCGCGGAGGACGGAGCGGGGTTCCAGGCCGAGCAGGGAGACGGACGGCGCGGTCATGAGGCCGACCTCAGTTTGGCCTCGAGCAGTGCGTAGGTGTCGTCGAGGGTGGCGAGTTCGGTCAGCTCCTCCTCCGCCAGTTTGACGGGGTACTCCGCTTCGAGCCGCACACTGATCTCCAGGGCCATCAGCGAGTCCACCCCGAGGTCGTCGACGAAGTGGGCGCGGTCGGAGATCTCGGCGACGTCGACGTCGAGGATCTCGGCGAGCAGGGTGCGCAGCCGCTCCTTGTCCATGGGCGTGCGGCTCGTGTGGTCGGGTGCGGTACGGGTCTCTTCGGCCATGACGTTCCTTTCGCTGCCGGTTCGGCGGGTCTCGGGCGAGGGCGAGGGCGGAGGCGGAGGCGGGGGCCGGCGGGTCACCTGAGCCGCAGGACGAGGCAGGCGACGAGGCCGTCGTCGTCGACGGAGGTGATCAGGGCGGTGGCGCCGGGCCGGGGGCGGTGGGCGGCGGCGGCGAGCACCGCGGCCAGCTGGACGCCCGCGGACGCGGCCGAGGCGTCGCCGATCAGGTCGCGCACGCCGATGAGCTCGGCGTCCGTGCCGTCCAGTACGGTGCCGAGGACGTCCGTCTCCACCGTGTCGGCCTCGTCGGTGCCGGACGCGGGGTTCCCGAAGCCCATGGGGCAGGCCCCGGGGGGCGGGGCGACGCGCCCCGAGGGTGCGGCGAACGCGACGTCGCCCGGTGTGGTGCCGGCTGCCTCCAGGGCGCCGCGCACGCACCGTTCCAGGGCGGCGCGCGGTCCCCGCGGGCCGGCACCGAAGCGGACGGCGAGGATGTCGGCGTACGGGGTGCGACCGGCCTCCCGGGCGGCCTCGGCGTCCTCCAGCAGGAACATGGCGCACGCCTCGGCGAGCGGTGTGGCGCGGCGGGCCTCGCTCCGCGTGTGCCAGGCCAGCCAGGCGCGTTGTTCGGAGAACTCCTCCACGGCACCGCACAGCACCGTGCGGCTGTAGCCGCGCTCGCGCAGCCGGGTGGCGTAGCGCAGGGCCTGGAGTCCGGTGAGGGGGCCGCCCGCCAGGGTGGCGTTGGGCCCCTTGAGGCCGTACCAGATGGCGCTCTGCCCGGCGGCGCGGTTCATGACGGTGTTGGGGAACAGCGCCGGGTCGACGTAGAAGGGCTTGGCTCCGGTCAGCGCGTCGCGGGTGAAGTCCATGGTGCTCTGCACGGAGCCGGAGCCGGTACCGAGGACGAGTCCGACGCGTTCCGGTTCGTCGAGGCGGCGGGCGGTCCCGTCGGGGTCGACGAGCGTGCCCAGGGTGGCGACGGTGAGGCCGGTGAGCCGGTCCATGGTGCGGGTGCCGCGGCTGCCGAGCACGGTGACCACGTCGAACCCGGGCACGAGCAGGGCGTCGCCCGGCGGTGCGTGCCACACGTCGCGGTTGAGCCGGGGGACGACGGGTCGCCGTTCGGCGAGGCCCTGGGTGAAGGGTCCGGCGCCGATCCCGTACGGGGAGAGCACCGACCATCCGGAGATCACGGTGGTGGTGGCGGGGGTGGGTGGTGCGGTCGCCGGCTGTGGCACGGTGGTGGTCATCGGGTCGCCTCCCGTCGGCTCCAGGTGGCGCCGGCGGCGACGAGTTCCGCGCCGTCCACGCCGATCGTGTTGCCCGTCAGCCACGAGGACGGGGCGTTGGACAGCAGGACGACGGTCTCCGCGACGTCCTCGGGGGTGGTGAGCCTGCCGTGCGGGTTGCCCGCCGCTGACTCGCCGGTGAACTCCTCGTGCCCGGGGATGCGCAGCAGCGACGGTGTGACGGTGACGCCGGCGCGCAGCGCGTTGACCGCGACTCCGTGCGGGGCGAGTTCGCAGGCGAGCTGGCGGACATGGGACTCCAGGGCGGCCTTGGCGGCGGAGACGGCGCCGTAGCTCGGGAGTACCTGGCTGGTGCCGGCGCTGGTCATCGCGAAGACCCGGGAGTTCTCGGCGAGGAGCCCGGCGGACAGCAGGTCCTGGGTCCAGTAGACGAGGCTGTGGGCCATGACGTCGAGCGTCATCTCCAGTTGGGCACGGGTCAGGGACTGCTTGGTGTCGTCGGTGGGCAGGAACGGCACCAAGCTGCCGAAGGCCAGGGAGTGCAGGACGGTGGCCAGCGCCCGGCCGCCGGTGAGTTCGGCGAGGGCGGGCAGCAGGGTGGCCCGCCCGCGGTCGGACGCCGCGTTGACGTTGAAGAGGTGGGCGCGCACGCCTTTGGCCCGCAGGGTGCACTCCAGCTCCCGGGCCGCCCGGAGTCCGTCGGCGCGGTCGAGGTGCACTCCGGCGATGTGCGCGCCCTGGTCGGCCAGGGCGAGGGCGGTGGCCCGGCCCATGCCGCTCGACGCGCCGAGGACCAGACACCAGCGGTCACGCAGTCGATTGCGCACGTAAGCCTCCTGACGGGGTGGGTCGTGGTGCTGCGGCGAGGACGTGGACGGCGGCGAGGTGTCCGGCCGCGGTGGCCGTGAGGACCACCCGGCGCCCGCCGCCGGCGGCGAACGGCTCGGCCGCGGCCAGCAGCGGAGCGAGGCACCCGGCCCCGGCGGGGCGGGCGGCCCGCCGGGCGGACGCGCCGAGGAGCGCGCCGACGGCCGTGCCTCGGGCCGAGCCGTCCAGTACGGCGTGGACCGGTGCGGGCGGCTCGGACTGGACGGCGCTCAGCAGGTCGCCGACGGCGAGGCCGAGTTCGGGGTCGGCGGCGTCGATGCCGGGCGGGACGAATGCGGCCGCGGCCCTCAGGCTGCCCCGCACGGGCGCCCCTCGGCGCTCGGCCGCGGCCCGCGGTTCCAGAACCAGGGCCACGGCTCCCTCCTCGGGCGGCGGTCCGGCCGTCCCGGCCGAGGAGGGAGCCAGGTCCTCCACGGCGGCGACCACCACCAGGTCGGCGCGGTCCAGACGCAGGGCCCGGACGGCCGTCTGCACCGCCTCCACGCCGGCGACGGAGGAGGTGGTGAGGGTGCAGCTGAACCCCTTGAGGGCCTGTTCGGCGGCGAACCGGCCGGCGAGGACGTTGACGGCGAAGTAGGGGGCGAGGGCGGGGCGCAGCCGTTCGGCCCCGGTGTCCACGACGGTGCGGTCCATGGCGCGGAAGAGCGGCGCGAGCCCGTTGTTGGTGCCGACCACGAGGCCGCGCCGGTCCGGCGGCACCTGCACGGGCGCCGTCGCGGAGCGCAGGGCGCGTCGTCCGGCGGCGAGCAGGTAACGGGTGCCCTGGGGCAGGTACTTGTGGCCGCGCGGGCCGAGTTCGGCGTCGGCGTCGAACCAGGCGCCGGGCGGCCGGCCGGGACCGGGTACGACGGTGGCCACGCCGGTGACCACGATGTCCGCCTCGGCGGGGCGGTGCGGCGTCAGCACGGGAGGGCCTCCCGCAGCACCAGGGAGATGTTGTTGCCGCCGAAGGCGTAGGCGTTGACCAGCACGGACCGGGCGGTCAGCGGCGTCGCGGCCGTCGGGAGCGGGACGGCGCAGTCCGGGTCCGGCGCGCCGACCGGCACGTTGGGGGGCACGGTGCCGCGGCCGAGGACGACCGTGGCGGCGACGGCGGCGAGGGCCGCGGCGGCCCCTCCGGTGTGGCCGAGGAGTGCCTTGAGGCTGTACAGGGGCGGTACCTCCGTCCGCGGCCCGAACGTGGTCCGCAGGGCGGCGCTCTCGATCCGGTCGTTCAGCCGGGTTCCGGTGCCGTGCGGGATCACGCAGCCGATCTCGTGGGGTTCGACGTGGGTGCGGTCGAGGGCGTCCCGCAGGGCGCGGACGATCTGTTCGCCGCTCTCCTCGGGGGCGGTGGGGTGTCCGGCGTCGCAGCTCCAGCCGGCCTCGCCGACCTCGGCGAGCGGCCGGGCACCGCGGGCCCGGGCGTACGCCGCCGATTCCAGCACCACGACGCCGGCGCCCTCGCCGAAGACGGTGCCCGCCCGGTCGGCGGCGAACGGACGGCAGCCGTGGGCGTCGACGGCGCCGAGCCGGTTGAAGTTGGCGAGGGCGATGCGGGAGTAGGCGTCGGCGCCGCCGGTGACGACGACGTCGGCCTCGCCGCAGCGGATCATGTCGGCCGCGGTGGCGAGCGCGAAGCCACTGGCGGCGCAGGCGTTGCTGGTGCTGCTCGCCGCACCGGTGACACCGAGGTCGGCCGCCAGCCGTGAGGAGACCTCGAAGTCGGACCACCGGTCCGGTGCCGCCGGCGGATCGTGCGGCGGTCCGGACGGCGCGGGCGCCCCCGGCGGATCGTGCGGCGGTGCGGACGGCGCGGCCCCGCCGCTCCGTTCCCGTTCCCGTTCCCGGTCCCGCTCCCGTTCCCGGTCGCCGAGGGCTCCCATGCACGTCCCGAGCACCACCGCGGCCCGGGCGGCGCGCAGCGCGTCCCGGTCGAGGCCGGCGCCGGCCAGCGCCTCGTGCGCGGCGCGCAGGGCGAAGGTAGTGGCGCGTCCCGGGCCGGTGCCCGGCTCCTCGTCGAGGGCCGGTTCCGGCACCAGGTACATCAGGGGCAGCTCCATGCGCGCCCACGGGTCGGGCACCTTGTCCGGCTGCCTGCCGCGGGCCCGGTCCATCGCCGCGCCGAGGGCGGGCACTCCGGTGCCGTGGCAGGTCACGGCACCGACTCCGGTGACCAGGACGGGGTCCATCAGCCGTGCTGCCCGTTGAGCCGCTGGACCATGCGGTCGTCGAACTCCACCAGGCTCCAGTCGCGCCGGTTCTCGATCAGCGCGTAGCCGTGGGTGATGCGGCCGGTGGCGGTGTGCACGGGGACGCCGTCGCGCAGGACGTAGCAGTCCATCCGGGCGGTGTAGATGAGCCGCTTGAAGACGTCCTCGACGGTGAGGACGGTGTAGATGTCCTCCTCCATCCGGGCCTCGGCGAGCATGACGACGGAGTTCTTCGGTACGACGGGGATCCAGTTCTGTTCGTCCAGCAGCCGTTTGATGGAGATGCCGCGGTCGGCCAGGAAGCGATCGACGGCCTCCTCCATCAGGCGCAGGTAGCCGGACATCTGGAGGCGCTCGGTGAAGTGGCAGTAGAAGTACGGGATGCGCCACTTCCAGCCGAAGGCGTTGGCGTCCGAGGTCAGCGCGGCGAGCAGTTCGTCGCCGTCGGCCACCCTCGCCGGCGGCGTGGCGGCGACGGGTACCCGGACCAGGTGCGCGCGGTCGATCTCCTTGACGGTGAAGCGTTCCAGGACCTGGGGCACCGGGGCGGCGCCGCCGCCGCGCGGGTCGTGCCGCAGGGCCACCCGGACCTTGGCGGAAACGGTCTTGACCGGGGTCGCCGAGCCGTGGACGTCCAGGGAGACGGTCAGGGCGATCTCCTGTCCGACGGGCGGCCCCTCGGCGACGACCCGGGCGGAGACGATGTCGTCGATGTGGGTGGCGGACAGGATCGCGGCCTCGACGCTCACGATGTCGACGCACAGGCCGAAGTCCTCGTAGAGCATCCCGGCGGGCCAGCCGCTGCGTCGCAGGTGTTCGAGGACGGCCTCTTCCACAAGGTAGTTGACGTGTTTGAAGCCGATCCAGGTACAGATGTTGGAGCCCTCGTACCGCGGCCGCAGCTGCACGGTCGAGGGCCGCTCCAGGACCTCCACGGAATCCGGCAGCGAGGGGGCGGTGGTCACGGGTGCCTTGGTCACGTCATCTCCAGCGGGGCGTCGGCCGACGGGGCGCCGGCGGAGCGGTCGGGTGGGGCGAGGAAGTCGCCGAGCAGCCGGCCGAAGGACCGGGCGCGTTCGGCCATCGGGAAGTGCCCGCACCCCGGGAACTCGGCGAGCCGGGCCGCGGGCAGGGCACCGGCGAGCGCGCGGGCGTCGGACACCGGTGCGGCGCGGTCGTCGCTGCCGGCGACGACCAGGACGGGCAGCCGGACGCGGTGCAGCGGCAGCGCGGGAGTGCGCAGGTAGGCCCCGAAGAAGTCCATCCAGCCGTACGGGCCGATGCTCTCGCGGACCCGCAGGGCCATCGCGTGCCGGACCTCGGGGTCGAGGCGGCCGCCCGCGGACACGTGCAGTCCCTCTTCGAGGATCAGGTGGAAGCGGTTGAAGTAGTAGGAGATCGTGTCCCAGTCGAAGTCCTGTCGGCGCGGTCGGTAGAAGGGCGCCACGAGCACGGCCGCGCGCAGCGGCGACGCCTGGGGTGACGCGAGGTGTTCGAGCAGCGCGTTGGCCGCGAAGGAGTGGGCCACCACGACCTCGGCCCGGGTGCCACGCACCACGTCGGCGACGAGACCGGCCGGGTCGCCGGTGAGCCCGGGGCCCGCGGTGCCGTCGAGGGGCCAGCGGACGTCGGCCGCGGTCGTCCGGACGCCCTCGGGCGCCTCGGCGCGGCACGCGTCCCACAGCCGGGTGCTGCCGGCCAGTCCGTGCACCAGGGTCACGCGCAGGGCGCTCATGAGGCGGCTCCCGCGGGCGCCACGGACACGCCGTGCAGGACCAGGGCGGCCGCGGCGTCGTCCTCGCCGGGGCCGTCGCCGCCCGGCCCGCGGCCCGCGGCGGCGAGCATCGAGTGCCCCGCGGTACGGGTGAGCTCGGCGGTGGCGGCCACGCACTGCAGTACACCGAGGGCGCCCGAGCAGTGGCCGTGCCGTGCGCGCAGGTCACGGGCGGGGACGCCGGTCGCGGGCGGCGGGACGGGGGCGGCGGGCGCGAGCGGGAACTCCGGCGGCCACCAGGCGTCCGGTGGGCGGCTCTCGTTCTCCCGGGCGGCGGCGAGGGCCTGGTGCAGGTCGCCCGCGCGGACGTAGCGGCCGATGCGGGCGCGGGGGGTGCCGCCGCGGGCCTCCACGGCGTCGGCGGCCTCGGCGACGAGGGCGACGGCACCGTCGAACAGCGGTCCGGCGTCGCCGACCAGGTGCAGGACCGGCTCGTTGACGGGCTCGACCCCGATGACCAGGGCCCGTCGCAGCCGCCGGGCCGCGATGAGCGTACGGGCCCAGTGGACCGCGTCGAGCCCGGAGGTCGCGCCGTTGCACAGGGTGACGTTGGCGCCGCGCAGCCCGTGGGTGATGGCGACCCAGGAGGCCGTGACGTTGCCGGCGGTGTTGGGCAGCAGCATGGGGCTGGTGGCCCGGTACGTGCTGCTCCTGATCGTGGCGGCGGTCTCGCAGACGGTGTCGACGTTGCCCCAGTTGCTGCTGACCACCACGCCGAAGTCGTCCCCGTCGACGTCGAGTTCCCCGTCGGGGCCGAGCAGTCCGGCGTCATCGAGCGCGTCCCGGGCGGCGCACAGGGCCAGTTTGGTGGCCCGGTCCTTGTAGCGCAGGCCGGACCCCCGCAGGGTGCTAACCGGGTCCGGGCCCGGCGCGGTGCCCGGCGGGTCCGACAGGGCGTCCGGTCCGGGGACCCCTGTGATCGCCGTGCCCGAACCGCTGATCAGCACCTCGGCGCCCGCCGTCGCTTCCGCCGCCCGCATCTACGCCACCTTTTCCACGACGGCCACGGCGTTGAGGCCGCCGAAGCCGAAGGAGTCGATCTGGGCCAGGGAGAGCTCCGGGTCGAGGGCCGCCTCGGGGCCCAGCCGGAAGCCGGCCATCTCGTCGATGGGGTCGGCGAGTCCCAGCGTGGGCGGCACCCTGCCGGAGTCGAGCGACTGCACGGCGGTGATCAGGCTGTGCAGTCCGGAGGCGCCGGCGGTGTGCCCGATCATCGACTTGATCGCGGTCATCCGGGGCGCGGTGTCCACCCGGGCGAAGACGTCGACGAGGGCCTGTGCCTCGGCCGCGTCGTTGTGCGGGGTCCCGGTGCCGTGCAGGAGGACCAGGTCGATGTCGGCGGGCTTGACCCCGGCCCGCGCGTGGGCGTCGCGCATCACCCGGCCGATGCTGTCCACGTCGGGTGCCGAGGGGTGGTGGGCGTCGCAGTTGACGCCGACGCCCCTGACCCTGGCGTGCGGCCGGCGCCCGGCCCCCGGTTCGCGCCGCAGCACCACCGCGGCGGCGCCGTCGCCCTGGAGCATGCCGCGTCGGCCGCGGTCGAAGGGCAGCACCGATTCGGGCGGCTTCTGGTAGACCCGGTCGAGCATGCCGTAGGTGCTCTCGGTGATGGTGTCGGCGCCCGCCACCACCACGGTCTCGGCCTCCCGGAGGTCGAGCAGGTCGACGGCCATGCCGAGGGCGTACAGGGAGGCGGCGCAGGCGTTGGCGACGGTGTAGGTGCGGTCGGCCCCGAAGCGGCGGCGCAGTGCGGTGCCGAAGTGCAGGTCCGCCGGGTCGAGCGGGGCTCCGTCGCACCAGTTCAGCTCGGCGGAGCGCAGCTCTCGCAGGGTGGTGCCGACGATCACGGGTATGCCCGTGAGGTCCTCGGGGAGGCCGGCGTCGGCCAGGGCCTCGGCCACGGCCGCCAGGAGCCACCGGGTGGGGCGCAGCGGGCGGTCCGTGCCGGGGGCGGGCCGGTCGTCGATCTCGTAGGCGTTGCGGGCGCGGAAGTTGGCGCGGTCGAAGCCGCGCAGGGGCGCCAGTCCGGTGCGGCCGGCGCACAGCGCGTCGAAGGTGGCGACGCGGTCGGCGCCGATGCTGCAGTTGGCGCCCATCCCGGTGATCAGCGCGCTCATCGCACCTCCCCGGCCGGTTCCGGGGCCGCCTCCGTGTACTTGCCGAGCACGAGGACCGCGTTGTTGCCGCCGAAGGCGAGGGCGTTGTTCTGCACGACGCGCAGGTCGGCCTCGCGCGGCACGTTGGGAACGCAGTCGAGTCCGCACTCGGGGTCGGTCTCGACGTGGTTGATGGTGGGCGGGATGAATCCCTCGACGATGGCCAGGGCGCAAGCGGCGGAGGCCAGGGAGCTGGCCGCGCCCATGGTGTGTCCGATCATCGCCTTGATGGAGATGGTGCTCGGCGGCCGGTCGCCGAACACGCGCCGGATCGCGGCGGCCTCGGTGACGTCGTTGGCCCTGGTGCCGGTGCCGTGCGCCGAGATGAAGTCGATCTCCTCGGGTTTGACGCGGGCGTTGGCGTGGGCGAGTTCGATGCAGCGGGCGATGCTGTCGCCGTCGGGGGCGACCGGGTGGTGGGCGTCGCAGTTGAGTCCGTAGCCGAGGACCTCGCAGTAGATGCGGGCGCCGCGGGCGAGCGCGGACTCCAGGGTTTCCAGGAGCAGGATGCCGGCGCCCTCACCGGTGAGGATGCCCTTGCGGTTGCGGTCGAAGGGCTGGCACGCCTCGGGGGCGATGGTGCCGAGCCGGTAGAAGCCGGTGAAGGTCTTGCGGCACATGGCGTCGGCGCCGCCCACCAGGGCGACGTCGACGTCTCCGCAGCGCAGCGCGTCGAGTCCGTAGCCGATGGCGTAGTTGCCGGCCGCGCAGGCGGTGGCCAGCGTGGTGGCCTCGACGTCGGTCAGGCCCAGTTCGGCGACCACGGCGGAGGAGAGTCGTCCGGCGGAGCTGCGGCGGGCGACGGCCGGGTCGAGGTGCTCGGGACCGTCGGCGATCTCGGTGGCGACCAGTCGGTCCAGGTCGGCCGACTCGCCGTCGGTGGTGCCGACGCAGACCAGGGCGCGGCGGGAGCGCAGCTCCGCGACGTCCATCCCGGCGTCGCGCACCGCCATGACCGCGGCGGCGGTGGAGAACTGCGCCGCCCGGCCCAGGTGTTCGGTGGGGGTGTGGGTGATCCACTCGGCGGGGTCGAATCCCGTGACCTCGCAGCCGTTGGCGTGGGCGAAGCCCTCGGTCTCGAACGCGGTGATGGGCCGGGCGCCGTTGCGTCCCTCGCGCAGTCCGGCGAGGAACTCCTCGACGCCGATGCCGATGCTGGTCACCGTGCCGAGCCCGGTGACCACCACCCGTCGTGTCCCCTGCGCCTCCGGGTGGGGGGCCGGGGTCGTCACGGCGCTCACCGCGCCGGAAGAGCCTGGTCCACCACCGACTCCACACCGTCCAGGTTGACCATGCGGCTGAGTTCCTCCTGCTCGATGGTGATGCCGAACTCGCGTTCCAGGCCGGCCAGGATCTCGATCGCCCGCAGCGAGTCGGCGTCGTGCTCCTCCTTGAACCGGCTGGTGTCGGTGAGCTGCTCGGGGTCGATCTCCAGGATCCGGCAGACCATTTCCTTGATCTTGGCCTTGCGCGCCTCGCGGTCGGCGACGGTGTTCTCCGGCGTGGTCATCTGCTCTCCAGGGTCGGTGGGTGGGCGCGAAGCTGCGCAAGCGGGTCACAGCAGGACGAGAACGTCCTTGATCAGCCACTCCATGGTTTCGACGATCTCCGCGGGGCGCATGGACAGGTCCAGGACCATCAGCTGCACCCCGGCCCGGCGGTAGGCGTCGATCTCCGTGGCGACCTGTTCCGGGGTGCCGGTGATGCTGACCCGGTCGGACATGAAGTCCATGACTTCGAAGGGCGGAACCAGGGCGCGGCGCACGGTGATCTCGACGGCGGCGGGGTCGCGGCCGGCCTCGGTGGTGAGCCGGTCGAGGGTGGTGCGGGCGGCCGTGATCTCGTCGGGGTACAGCTCGTGGGCGAGCCAGCCGTCGCCGGCCCGGGCCACCCGGCGCAGGGCGGCTTCGGTGTTGCCTCCCACGTACACGGGGGGTCCGGTGCGGCTGTGCGGCCGGGAGGCCAGCCACATGTCGTCGAAGTCGGTGAACCTGCCGTGGAACGAGGTGGGGTGACGGGCGCTCCACAGGGTGCGCATGACCTCGATGGCCTCGTCGGTGCGGGCACCGCGCTGGGTGCGCGGGACTCCGACGGTCTTGAACTCCTCGTCCATCCAGCCGATGCCGGCCCCGAGCACGGTCCGGCCCAGGGACAGCTGGTCCAGCGAGGCCAGTTCGGAGGCGAGGATGACGGGGTTGCGGTAGGGCAGCGCCAGGACGTGGGTGCCGATCCGCACGCGCTCGGTGACGCCGGCGACCACGCCCATCACGGCGACGGGCTCCAGCCAGGCGACGCCCCAGTTGTAGGCGTTGGCGGTCTTGGCCCGCGGATACAGGCAGGTGCTGTTGCGGGTCCGCGGCAGGGCGACGTGGCTGCTGACCCAGACGGAGTCGAACCCCATCCGGTCGGCGGCCGTCGCCACGTCGATCAGATAGCGCCGGCGGCCCGGCGGACCGACGGTGGGCAGTGCGATACCGAACTTCACGGGGCCTCCCCCAGGGCGTTGGGCGGTGCTGTCCGTCAGGCGGGGCGCTCGAACCAGTGCTCGAACTTGGCGGCGTACAGGGTGTTGCCGGAGAGCTTGACCTTGCCGCCGAGGAACGCCTGCATCCCGTTGAGGCGGCCGGTGAGCAGCTTGAGGAAGGTCGGCAGCCCCACGGTGGTGGTCAGCTTGGGGGAGTCGACGCGGCCCCGGGCGGTCCGGCAGCCACCGTCCGCGATCTCGACGTAGTACTCGAAGACGCCGTCGGGCGTGTTGATCAGGTACTGGAACCGGGCCTCCTGCCCCTTGGCCCGGTCGGCGCGGAAGGCCTCGGGCATGTTCCCGAACACGTCGTCGAGGAGCCCCGCGATGCCGCCGGTCTGCTGCCGGGCGAAGTCGAAGACCTCCTCCTCCTTGCGGCGTCCGGCCACTTCCTTGATCTCTTCGAACCTGCCGGTGTCCAGGGCCATGCCACGCTCCTGTGTCGTCGAGCCGGTGTGTCGGACGGCACTCAGGCTGCCCGGGCCGCCGCGGGCGGCGACAGGGCCGTCAGGGCGGTGGATCGGGGCCGCCGGTGACGACCGGGACGGCGGGCCGAAGGCGCTGCCCGACCGGGCACCTCCCCCAGGCCTTTCGGTCCCCGGGCCGCCCCGCTTTGCTGTCCGGGGCACCGGCGTCCGCCGGCCGCCGCCCCGCACGTACGCGGAGGTCATATGTACGACGTCATAGTCGTCGGTGCCCGCTGCGCGGGATCGCCGCTGGCGATGCTGCTGGCTCGCAAGGGGTACCGCGTGCTGGTCCTGGACCGTGCGGCGTTTCCCAAGGACACCGTCTCGACGCACTACGTCCAGCCGAGCGGCCTGGCCCGCCTGCGACGCTGGGGCCTCCTGGACCGGCTGGCCGGCACCGGCTGCCCGCCGATCACCCAGGCGCGCTGGTGGTTCGGCGAGGACCTGTCGGTGCGGGGGTTCGCCCCGCCCCACGACGGCGTCGACAGCGCCCTCGCCCCGCGCCGCACGGTGCTCGACGAGCTGCTCGTCGACGCGGCCCGGGAGGCGGGGGCGGAGGTGCGCGAGCGGTGCACCGTGCGGTCCCTGCTCCGGGACGACGACGGGCGGGTGACCGGGGTGCGCTTCCAACGCCGCGGCCGGGAGCACACGGCGCACGCCCCGCTGGTGGTGGGCGCCGACGGCCGCAACTCCCTGGTGGCGCGGGAGACGGGCGCCGTGAAGTACCACGAGCGTCCGCCGCTGACCGTCGTCTACTACGCCTACTGGCGCGGTCTGTCACCGGACCGCCGGCACCTCAACGAGGTGTTCCTCATGGGCGACAAGCAGATCGGGGTGATCCCGACCCACGACGACGCCTGTCTGATCCAGGTGGCCCGCCCGCACGCGTTCTACCCCACCTACCGCTCGGACATCGAGGGCCATTACCACAAGGCCATCGCCGAAGCGGCGCCCGCGCTGGCGCGGGAGCTGGCCGACGGCGCGGAACGCGTCGACCGGTTCCGCGGCACCGCCGACCTCGGCAACTTCTACCGCAAGCCGTACGGTCCCGGCTGGGCCCTCGTGGGCGACGCCGGCTACCACAAGGACCCGCTCACCGGTCAGGGCATCTCGGACGCCTGGCGGGACGCCGAACTGCTCGCGGACGCCGTCGACCGGGTGCGTTGCGGTGCCGAGGAGTGGGAGAGCGCGCTCGCCGCCTACGCGCGTGCCCGCGACGCCCGCTCCGAGCTGATCTACGAGTTCACCTGCGAGGCGGCCGGTTTCGATCTGGACCCCATGACCCGGCAGCTGGTCCAGGTCGTCGCCGCCCATCAGGAGGACGCCGACCGGTTCTTCGGGATGATCGCGGGATCGGTGCCCGCCGAGGAGTTCTTCTCCCCGGACAACCTGCTGGCCATGCTCGGCCGGCTGCCCGCCGACGCGCTGGCGGAGCTGACCGGCCCGAAAGGAATGTGATGACGCAGCAGCCCGTCGAGGACACCGGCACCGTACCCGGCGAGGTGCCGGCGCTGGAGGACTTCGACCCGTACAACGACGCGTTCCGGGCCGATCCCTACCCCCACTACGAACGGATCAGGGCGCTGGGCGGGCCCGCCTACTGGGACTATCTCGACTCGTACGTGGTCAGCGGCCACGCGGACGCCACCGCGCTGCTCGCCGACCCGCGGATGCGGCTGGAGCCACCCGATCCGGTGGCGGAGCTGATGGCCACCGTGGTGCCGGAGTCGCTGCGGTCCATGAGCCGGACCCTGCTGTTCACCGATCCGCCCGACCACACCAGGCTGCGCGGGCTCACCCGGCGCCCGTTCGCCTCACCGCGCCTGGGCGGGGTCCTCGCCGACGCGCGGTCACTGGCCGACACGATCCTGGCGGACGGGCTGCGCCGCGGCCGTCTGGAGGTCGTGGACGAGCTGGCGTTCCCGGTGTCGCTCCAGGCCATCGGCGACCTGCTCGGCGTCCCCCGGGCCGACCTGCCCAAGCTCCGCGCCTGGGGGCAGGCCATGTCGCCGGCCGCGGACATACCGGCCGCCCCGTCCTCGATCGACAGCGCGGTGGCGGCCTACGAGGCCTTCGACGACTACTTCGCGCACCTCGCCCGGGTCCGGGCCGAGAACCCGGGCGACGACCTCTTCTCCTCCCTCGTGCGGGCGCACCTGGACGGCGCACTCAGCCGCAGCGAACTGCACGCCAACGCGGCGCTGGTGTTCATCTCGGGCCACGAGACGCTGGTCGCCTTCACCGCGAGCGCGGTCCTGTCCTTCCTGCGCAACCCCGCCCAGCTGGCCCTGTTGCGCGAGCATCCGGAACTCGCCGCCGCGGCCACCGAGGAGGTGATGCGGTACGAGAGTCCGCTGCAGCTGGCCACCGCCGGCGGCGGACGGTGGACCGGGGAGGAACTGGAGATCGGCGGTCGCACCCTGCCGGCCGGTGTGCGGGTCCTGACGTTCATCGGCGCGGCCAACCGGGACCCCGCGGTCTACGAGGACCCCGACCGCTTCGACATCACCCGGGCCGGCGCCCGGCACCTGGCGCTCGGTCACGGCCTGCACTACTGCCTGGGCGCGGCGCTCGCCAAGCAGCAGGGCACACTGCTGCTGGACGCGCTGGCCCGCTGGCCGGCCCGGCTGGCCTCGGAGGCGGTCGAGGCGCCCGAATGGCTCCCGCTGTTCATGCAGCGCAGGCTGGCCCGGCTGCCGGTGACCGTGACCGCCGTGTAGGACGGCGCGGCGGAACCGCGGGAGCGGCGCGAAGGGCGGTGGGGAGGACCATCCTCCCCACCGCCCTTCGTCCTGCCCGGCGTCAGGCCTCCTGGCCCGCCAGTCCCGCCGCTCGCTCGATGAGGTCCGGGGTGAAGAACACGTCCCAGGTGTAGCTGCCGGCGATGAGGCCGAAGAACCGGTCGATCTGGTCCTGGTCGTCCTCGATGACCCGCAGCACGTTGAGCAGTTCCGGCATCGGTTCGAGCTGGGCCGCCTGGAGGTTGAAGAAGTACTCCGGCATGGCGTCCTCGTCGCGCTGCTCGGCGAAGTCGGCGAGCGCCTCGTCGACCGGGCGTTCGCCGCCGAGCGCGGGGGCCAGCAGCCCCGCGAGGAGGTCCGCGTGGCGGAGCGCGTCGCTGATGCCGAAGGCGCCCACGGGATCCTTGTGGAAGCCGGAGTCCCCGACCAGGGCCCAGCCGGGCCCGACGGCACGACGGAAGAAGTTGGGCAGCCGGCCGGTGCCGGTGAAGCGGGCCGCCCGCTCGGACTCCCGGACGCGCTGGGCGAGTTCGGGCGCGGTCTCCTCCAGGGCGGTCAGATAGGACGTCTCGATGTCGGCGCGCACACTGTCGAACTGGGCTCGCGGCCACTGGATGCCGATCATGACGTTGTCGTCGTGCGTGGGCACCACCCCGATGGCGCGACGACCGCGTACGTACACCTCGTAGTCGGCCTTGAGGCCGTTCCAGTACGTGTAGTAGAGGCAGTTGAGGCTCGGCGCCTCCTCGTAGCGGCGGGCGCCCGCCTCCTTGGCCACGACGGAGTCGATGCCGTCGGCGCCGATCACCACCTTCGCGTGCTCGGTGTACTCGCCGTTCGCGCCCTTGATCCGTACGCCGGTGACCCGGTCGCCGTCCCGCACCAGGGCGGTGACGTTCGCGCGTTCACGCAGTTCGACACCCGCCTCGACGGCCGCGGTGACCAGGAGGTGGTCGAGCACGTAGCGGCGGGGGCCGTAGGCGGTCCGGATGCCGTCCACGGGTGGCGCGCACCCGGTGATGCTGACGTCCTCCAGGGTCCAGCGGGCCACGTCGAGCGGCGGGCAGCCGGTGGCGGCGAGCCGCTCCAGCAGACCCCATCGGGCGAGCCGGGCGATGGCCGGCTGGTGGACGTAGTGGGTGGACATCGTGTCGCTGGGGAAGGTCGCCCGGTCGAGCAGCAGGACCCGGTGGCCGGCCCGCGCGAGCAGCATGGCCGACGTCGCTCCGGCGACCCGGGCACCGACGACTATCGCGTCGTACATGGTGGTCTCTGCCTCCTCGGCATGGTGGCGGAGCGGGTCCGCCGAACGGTAGGTATGCGGCCGGGCGTCACCCGGCGTCACCCGGCGTCGGCACCGAGGACGGTGGCGACGGGGCGCCGGGGGCTGGTGCCGGCGAGACGGGCCGGTCGGCCGATGCGAAAGGTGACCAGGGTCTGGCCGCCCGCGTCGCCGACCAGTTCGTCCAGTGCCTTGCCGAAGCGCGGGGGCAACCCCAGTTCGCGTTCGCGGTCGGCGCGGACGGTCATCATGTTGAGGTGTCCGACCGCCAGTCCCCTGGCGGTGGCGAACAGGTGGACGCGCTGGAGCAGCCGTCCGCCGCGCATCCGCAGGGCGGGGTCGTCGGTGTCGGCCACCGTGACCATGCCGAAGGCGGCGGCGGTGGCGACGTGCACGGAGCGGGTGTTGCGCAGCCAGAACCGGTCGGCGGTGCGCCGCGAAGGGGCGGGCAGCCGCTTGCCGAGACTGCTCATCGTGCGCGACATGCCCTGGGTGTCCACGGTCATTCCGTCACGGTGGCGTTCGACGGCGCCGTCCGTGCCCCGGTACCAGCGGTGGCCCGCGAGCGACTGCCCCTCGTCGGCGACGACCGCCTCGGTCGCCTCGACCAGCAGGTGTGAAACGCGCGCCCGCCGCTCCTCGTCGGCGAACCAGAGGAGGGCGGGGGCGTCCGGGCCGTCGGCGGCCAGGGCGCCGATCTCGTCGAGCAGCGGTCGTGGCAGCGGCTCGCGCCGGAAGGGGCCGCGGTTGGTGCGGCGGTGCGGAATGGCGTCGTACAGCTCGGAGGGGACCCGCTCGCCGGGGGTCAGGCGCAGGGTCGCGGCGTGCTCGGGCCGCCCGGGGTCGGGCAGCAGGGTCAGTTCGGGGGCCAGTCCGCGGGCGCGGGCGGCCAGCACCATGTTCTCCAGGGCGCAGCCGAGCCCCACGTGGAGTTCGCGGTCGAACGGGTCGAGGGCGCCCTGCCTGCGGGTGAGGTCGGCGTACACGTCGACGCGTCCGGCGCCGTCGTCGACGGTGAACCGCCACGGCTGGACGTTGCGGGCGTTGGCCGCCAGGATGCCGGCCGCGACCAGGCCGTGGGCGCCGTCCCGGTTCTCCCAGTCGCGCCAGGCGTCGAAGGCTGCTCCCCGCGGCGGCGGTGCCGCGTACGCGATCGCCGCGGCAGCGGGGTCGAGCGGTTCGGTTCCCATGTCGGGCCACCCTCGGTGCTGGGCGCGGGCAGGGGGAGTGCCCTTTGGAGGGTGTATGTGAGGTGCCCGAACGACCACGGCGTCGGCGGCTGGGCGGGCGCGCTGCGGTGGCCCGATCCTCGGCGCATGACGGAGACGACGACGGCTTCCGCCGCGCGGAGCCCGGAAGAGCACCTGATCACCTTCTTCGACCCGGCGAACCGCCCGGATCCGTACCCGGCGCTGCACCGGATGCGTGAGGCGTCGCCCTTCTACGCGATGGACGGCGCGCTGCTGGTGGTGGGCCGGCACAAGGACGTGGAGACCGTGCTGCGTTCGCCGGTGGCCAGCGCGGACCGCGGCAAGTCCAAGATCCTCAGTACAGACGCGGTCGAGTCGCGCAAGGAGGTCATGACCTTCCTCGACCCTCCCGACCACACCCGGCTGCGGGGCCTGGTCACCCAGGCGTTCACGCCGCGCATGGTGCAGGGCCTGGAGGGGAGGATCAGGGAGATCGTCGACGACCTGGTGGACCAGGTGGCCCGGGCCGGTTCGCCCGTGGACGTCCCGAGCGTGTTCTCGTATCCCGTACCGGTGCGGGTGATCTGCGAGATGCTCGGTGTGCCGCCCGAGGACCACAAGATCTTCGGCACCTGGTCCACGGTGCTGGGCCGGGCGCTGGACCCGCTGATGGCGGCGAACCGGACGCCGGAGATCGACAAGGAGGACACCGAGACCCGGGCCGCGTTCTACCAGTACTTCCGCGATCTGATCGCGTCCGGCGGCGCCCGGGGCGAGGGGCTGCTGACGCGGCTGGTGGAAGCGGAGGAGGCGGGCGACCGGCTCTCCGAGAAGGAACTGCTCGCCACGCTCGCCCTGTTGGTGATGGCGGGGCACGAGACCACCGCCAACCTGATCACGCACGGCATCCTCACCCTGCTGCGCCACCCCGAGCAGCTGGCGATGCTGCGCGAGGACCCCTCCCTCGCGTTCGGGGCGGTGGAGGAGATCCTCCGCTTCGAGCCCTCGGTGCAGATCCTGCACCGGATGGCGAAGGAGTCCATCGAGCTGGACGGTTTCGAGATCCCGGCCGACACGGACGTGCTGCTCCTGGCGGCGGCCGCCAACCGCGATCCCGAGGTCTTCGACGAGCCCGACCGCTTCGACATCACCCGTGCCCTCGGCCGGCGTCTGGACCACCTGTCCTTCTCCAGCGGGGTGCACCGCTGCCTGGGCGCGAACCTCGGCAAGCTGGAGGCGGCCCTCGCCCTGCAGGCCTTCTTCTCCCGGGTCGACGACCCGGAACTGGTGGTGGAGTCGCTGGAGTACCGCCCGCACGTGATCCTGCGCGGACCCGAGCGCATGGAGGTCGCGTTCTCCGGGGTCCGCTGAACCGCCCCGCCCCGCCCCTTCCCGTCCGCCCTTCTCGCCCCTCGCCCTTCTCGCCCCGGAGGTGTCCCGCAGCATGACCACTGAGCAGCAGTACGGCCCCACCAGCTACGGCCAAGAGCTGGCCGACATCTACGACGACTGGATCGTCCGCCTCCAGGACGACACCGAGCCCACCGTGCGCTTCCTGGCCGATCTCGCCGCGCGCGTCGCCAAGGACACCGGGGAGTCCCGGGTCCTCGAACTCGGCGTGGGCACGGGGCGGGTGGCCCTGCCGCTGGCCGCTGCGCCGGGCGTGGAGGTCACCGGTGTGGACGCCTCCGCCGAGATGCTGGAACGGCTGCGCGGCAAGCCCGGCAGCGACAAGGTGTCGCTGGTGCACGGCGACTTCGTGCGCCCGGACGTGCGGGGCCCGTTCGGCCTGGTCTACATCGTCTTCAACACCCTTTACAGCCTGGCCACCCAGGAGGACCAGATCCGCTGCCTCGCGGGCGCCGCGGACCTGCTCCCCGAGGGCGGTGCCTTCGTCTTCCAGGGTTTCGTGCCCGACGCGGCGCGCTTCGAGGGGGCGCGTCAGAGCGGGCAGCGGATGGAGGTGGCACGCGACGGCGGTACCCGTCTGGACCTGGGCATCGTCCACCACGATCCGGTCCACCAGCACATGCACCCCCGCTACCGCCTGGCCGACCCGGCCGCGGAGCGGGAGCACACCGTGCGGTTCCGGTACGTGTGGCCCAGTGAACTGGACCTGATGGCGCGGCTGGCCGGGCTGACCCTGGAGCGGCGGTACGCGGACTGGGACGGCGGCGCGTTCACCGGTGAGAGTCAGGCGCACGTCGCGGTGTACCGCAAGACGGGCCCCGTGCGGCCATGACCCGGCGCCCCGACACGTCGACCCGAGTGGCGGTGATCGGTGCGGGCTACGCCGGACTGGCGGCCGCCGTGCGGCTCAGGCGGCGCGGCATCACGTCGTTCACCGTGTACGAGAAGGCGTCCGACCTGGGCGGCACCTGGCGGGACAACACCTATCCCGGGGCCGGCTGCGACATCCCCTCGCACCTGTACTCGTACGAGTTCGCCCCCTACCGCGACGGCCGGGTGCGCTACCCGGCGCAGTCGCAGGTGCTGGAGTACCTGCGTACCTGCGCCCGGGACGAGGGGGTACTGCCGCATGTGCGGTACGACACGGAGATCACGGCGGTGCGCCACGATCCCGCCACCCGCGGCTGGGTCCTGCACACCGCGGACGGCCGCACCCACGCCGCGGACGTCGTGGTCTCCGCCGTGGGCCAGTTGCACCGCCCCCACGTGCCGGCGCTGCCCGGCGCCGAGGACTTCGAGGGCACCGCCTTCCACACCGCCCGCTGGGACCACGCCCACGGGCTGGACGGACGGTCCGTGGCGGTGGTCGGCACCGGCTCCAGCGCCGCTCAGGTGGTGCCCGCCATCGCCGGCCGGGTACGCCGGCTGTACGTGGTCCAGCGCTCGGCGAACTGGGTCCTGCCCAAGCCCGGTGCCCGTTTCCACCCCGCGCTGTCGCTGCTGCTGCGCGGCGTGCCGGGTGCCCATCGCGCATACCGCTCGCTGCTGTACCGCCGTTCGGAGGCGGTGATGCTCCGGGCCCTGCGCGGCAACCGGGCCGCGGGTGCGCTGCTGCGCGGCATGGCCGTACGGCATCTGCGCGCGGGGGTGCCCGATCCGGAGCTGCGCGCCAGGCTCACGCCCGACTTCGCGCTGGGCTGCAAGCGGATCGTGCTGTCGTCGGACTGGTATCCGACGCTGGCCCGCTCCGACGTGGACGTCGTCACGGAGCCGATCGCACGGATCACCGCCAAGGGCTTCGAGACCGCCGACGGGGCCCACCGCGAGGTGGACACGATCGTGTACGCGACCGGGTTCCGCACCACGGAGTTCCTGGCTCCCATGACGGTGACCGGCCCCGGAGGACGGCTGCTCCACGAGGTCTGGCGGGGCGGGGCACGGGCGTACCTCGGCATGCACGTGCCCGGTTTCCCGAACCTCTTCCTGATGTACGGCCCGAACACCAACCTCGGCCACAACTCGGTGACCCTCGCCCTGGACGCGCAGGCGGAGCACATCGCCGGGTGCGTCGAACTGCTGGACGCCCGCCCGGACGTCGCGGGCATGGAGGCGACGCCGGAGGCCCTGGAGGCCTGGCAGCGCCTCGTGGACGAGGGCTGCGACGCCACGGTGTGGGCGGGAGCGTGCACGAGCTGGTTCAAGACGGCCGACGGAACGCTGACCAACAACTGGCCGTACCGCACCTCGCTCTACCGGCGCATGACGGCACACCCCGGCGGGTCCGGTTTTCGTTTCCGGCCGGCCGCCGGGGCCGCTGCCCAAGGCACCGGTGACCCGCGTCAGGTAGCCGATTAGCTCGCCCGAACGGAACTGTGAGGAGGAAGGGCCCCGCCCTACCGTGCTGACCATGACACCTTCCGAGACAGGCAACGGACTCGAAGCCGCGCAGGCGGTCGTCGCCGACGACGGAGCACATCTCTTCCGGGGCTGGGTGCAGCAGGGCGCGCACATGGCCCTTCCGGTGGCCGGAGCCCGGGGATCGTGGTTCTGGGACTACGCCGGCAACCGCTACCTCGACTTCTCCTCCCAGCTGGTGTACGCGAACCTGGGGCACCAGCATCCGCGCCTGGTCGCCGCGGTGAAGGAGCAGGCCGACCGGCTGTGCGTGATCGCCCCGCACTTCGCCGAGGAACGGCGGGCCACGGCGGCCCGCAAGATCGCGGAGCTGGCGCCCGAGGGCTTGAACCGGGTGCTGTTCACCACGGGCGGCGCCGAGGCGGTGGAGCATGCCGTGCGGCTCGCGCGGCTGCACACGGGGCGGTACAAGCTGCTCTCCGCCCACCACTCGTTCCACGGCGCCACCCCGACGGCGATCCAGCTCACCGGCGACCCCCGGCGGTGGCGCAACGACACCGGCAACGCGGGCGTGGTGCGGTTCTTCCCGCCGTACCTGTACCGCTCGGCGTTCTACGCCGAGACCGAGGAGCAGGAGTGCGCCCGGGCGCTGGAGCACCTGGAGCAGGTCATCGTCCTGGAGGGGGCACAGACCATCGCCGCCCTGGTGCTGGAGCCGGTCGGTGGCACCAGCAGCGGCGTTCTGGTCCCGCCGGCCGGGTATCTGGCGGGGGTGCGGGAGTTGTGCGACCGGTACGGGATCGTGCTGATCTTCGACGAGATCATGGTCGGGTTCGGCCGTACCGGTGCCTGGTTCGCCTCCGACCACTGGGGCGTGCGCCCGGACCTGATGACCTTCGCCAAGGGGGTCAACTCCGGGTACGTGCCGCTGTCCGGGGTCGTCGTCTGCGACGAGATCGTGGAGACCTTCACCAAGACGCCGTACCCGGGCGGCTCCACGTACTCCGGGCATCCGCTGGGCTGCGCGGTGGCGGTGGAGGCGATCGACACGATGCGCGACGAGGGCGTCGTGGAGCACGCCGCGCGACTGGGCCGCGAGGTCTTCGAGCCGGAACTCACGAAGATGGCCGAGCGGCACCCCTGTGTCGGCGAGGCCCGCGGTATCGGGGCCATCTGGTCGCTGGAGCTCGTCAAGAGCAAGGAGACCCGCGAGATGTACGTCGGCTTCGACGCCCCGGACCGCCTCACCCCGCAGGGTGCGGAGCTGATGGGTGCGCTGATGAAACGTGGGCTGAACGCGATGGTGTACATCAACCGGCTGAACATCACGCCGCCGTGCAACATCAGCGAGGAGGACGCCCGGGAGGGCCTGGCCCGGATCGACGAGGTTCTGGGTGTCGCCGACGCGCGGGTGGTCTGACCGCCGTCCGCCCCGGCGGGCCGCCCGCCGGGGCCGCTTTCCCCGCGCGGGCGGGGCCGGGGTGCCGGTTCAGGGCACTACGGCGGTGACCCCGCCGGCCACGGTCGCCACGCAGCAGTACAGGACCAGTCCCACCAGGGCGACGGCCACCAGGACCGTGCGGCGCAGGTGACAGCAGCCCAGGAAGTGGGCGAAGCGCTTCGGTCCCTCCTCCAGCTGGGCGACCCTGGCCTCCAGTGCCACGTCGCCGCCCATGCCGATGCCGAGGGTGGCCGGTCCGCTCTCGGACAGGCACTTCATCAGGGCGCTGGCGACGACGCTGGGCGCGACCAGCGTCAGGGCGGCCTGGTCGGCGGAGAGTTCCTGGCGCATACGCACGTGACGGGCCAGGATGCGCGGGACGGGCAGGAACCACAGGGCGGAGGCGGCCGTCTCGACGACGAGCCGCCCGAGCGGATGCCGGCGACGCGCGTGGTGCATCTCGTGCCCGAGCACCGCCGCCAGCTCCTCGTCCGTCGCGCGGTCCACCAGGCCGGTGCTGACGGCCACCAGAGGTCTCAGCAGCCCGTACGTGAGGGCGAGGGGCTCCCGCACGTCGAGCTGGACGATTCTGACAGCGTTGCCAGGAAGGACCTGACCGGCGACGGAGAGCAGCCGCCGCGACGGGGGCAGGGCGTGCTCGCCGATCCGCACCAGGGCGCGTCGCGTGATCACCAGCGCCCGCACCAGCACCGTCACCGCGACCGTCGCGATGACCAGCGCGACCGCCGCCCCGCCGGTGAGGGCGAGGATGTCGAGCACCTCCGCGACGCCCCTGCTCGGTCCGGCGTCGGGCCTTCGGCGCCACGCTCTGAGGAGCCTGTAGATCAGCACGTCCAGCAGCGCCAGCGCGAGCAGCGCCCCGATGACGAGGCCCGCACCGACGGCCGACTTCCATGACATGGCTTTGCGAAGCCGCGCCAACTTCCACCACTCCCCCGTGTCCTTGCTGCGTGTTCTGCCGGTCAGGTGTCGTCGGGGTCCGCCCGGACGAGTCTCATCAGCCGCGAGCGCAACTGCGGCTCCGCCTGGCACTGGTCGATGAAGTGGGCGACCGCGGAGACACCGTGGTCCCGGATGACATCGCGCACGGCGAGGTCGGCCGCGTCCCGCACGAGGGCCTCGTAGGCGAATCCTCGGCCTTCCGCGGTGCGGCGCAGCACGTTGCGTTTCACCAGGCGGTTGAGGACCGTCATGACGGTGGTGTACGCGAGGGGCTCCGACCGCCCGTGATTGACCTGCTCGAGCACCTGGCGCACCGTCATGCCACGGCCGTTCCGCCAGAGCACGGTGAGCAGCTCGGCGCCGAGCGGCCCCAGGGCCTTGCCCAGTTTGTCGGCGTCGCTAGGGTTCATCATGCCTCACAGCTCTGAGTCGTCCCGCTGGACGGAGCGGCCGAGGAGGTTGCGGCGCATGGCCTCGATCCTGACCATGCCGACGACCACCACGCCGAATCCGTACCACACCAGGTCATGATAGAAGTCGAGGGACGTGCCCTGCGAGTGCTTCCACATGTCCAGGAAGTATCCGGCCAGTTCGACCGCCGCGCCGAGGGCGAGCAGTCCGCCCGCCACCCGGAACCCCCGCACGCGCCACAGCGTCGCACCGGCCGTCGCGGTGACCAGGGCGCCCACCCATATCCCGAGGTGGATGGTCCACAGTGAACCAGGGGGTTCGACGACGAAGGAGACGTTCTTCGCGTGCCAGTAGGTGTCGTAGGCCTGGCCGAAGAGGTAGATCACCACCCCGGCGTATGCCAGGTACCTGCGCCGGCCGAGCGGGTCGGCGCCTGTGGGGATGGAGTTCCGTCCGACGACCGCGCGCATGCCTGTCGATTCCATACGACCACGGTGCACCTGGGCGCCGTAGCAGCGTGATCCGACACCGGTGGGTCCCATCGGCCTGCCCGATCGGGCACCCCGGGCATCGTCCGCACCGGGCCCGAAGGCGCGGCCCCCGGAGGTTGGGCGGCCGGGGCGGGCGCGGCCACCGTGGGCGCATGGTCTCAGCCCTCACTCTCGCCCACGTGGTCGGACACGGATCCGGTCCCATTCCCCGCACCTACGCGCTGATCGCCGGGGCGACCGCCCTGTACGCGTCCTTCGACGCGCTGCGACTGCGCTGGCAGGAGCGTCGGTTCGACCAGCGCCGGGTCTGGCGGCCCCTGCCCGGGACGCTGTCCCCGGTCGTCGACCATCCGCTGCTGCGGCGTACGCTGCGGCTGCTGGGCCTCGCCTCCGCCGTGCTGACGCTGACCGTACTGACGACGGGGTACGGCGGCGCGGAACTGGGGCTCGGCATGGTCTTCGTGCTGTTCTGGGTGGGACTCGTCCCCGCGTCCCTGCTGCTGGGTCCGGTCTGGCGGCTGATGAACCCCCTGCGCGCCGTGCACCAGGCGGTGTGCGCGCTGACGCGGGTGGCCCCCGGGGAGGGGCTGCGCCGGCTGCCGGCCCGGGTCGGGGTGTGGCCGGCCGTCATCGGCCTGTTCTGCTTCGGCTGGCTCGAACTGGCCGCCCCGGCCCGCGACTCGACGGCCACCGTGCTGCTGTGGCTCTGGGTGTACGGGGCGGTGCAGCTGGTCGCGGCGACCGTGTTCGGCTCGCGGTGGTTCGCCCGCGGGGACGCCTTCGAGGTGTACTCCTCGCTGCTCGCCGCGATGTCGCCGCTGGGCCGCTCGGCCGACGGCGACCGGCGGCTGGTCCTGCGCAACCCCTTCAACGGGCTGGCCGGTGTGCGTGCCGAACCGGGACTGTCCGCCCTGGTGTCGGTGATGCTGTCGCTCACCGCTTTCGACAGCCTGGCCAACACGGGCGCCTGGCGGACGGTGAGCGAGGGGCTGCCGCAGTCGCCGGTGCGTACGGCGGGACTGCTCGCGACGGCCCTGACGATGCTGGGCCTGCTGCGGCTGTCGGAGGCCGCGGCGCGCTTCCTGTCCCGCGGCGCCCCGTGGCGCAGCGGTCTCATGGCGCCGTCCCTCGTCCCGGTCGCCGTGGGGTACGTGATGGCGCACTACGCCTCGGTGCTGCTGCTGGAGGTCCAGCGGTTCGTCGACGTCTTCTTCGTCTCGGGGGAGCCCGCGGCGGCGCACCACGGCGGCGCCAAGGCCGCCGCGTACGCCGTGCCCGCGGCGGTGTTCATCGCACTGTTCCAGGTGGTGGCCGTCGTCACCGGTCATGTCTTCGGTGTGATCGCGGCCCATGACTCGGCGGTCGGTGCGCTGCCGCCCGGACGCAAGGTCCTGCCGCAGATCCCGCTGTTCGTGGTGATGATCGGTCTCACGCTCGGCGGTCTGTCCCTGCTGCTGAGCGTGTGAGGCGGGCCCGGGGGGACGTGGCGGCGTCCGCCGGGCCCGTCCTTCTCCGGTGCGGCTCAGCCCTCCAACCAGCGGACCCACGCGGCGAGTTCGGTGAGTTCGTCGACGAGGGCGGCGGTGAACGTCTCGCGCGTGGCGGCGGAGTGCCGGTTGGCGCTGAATCCGACGGTCAGGTTGAGCCGGCCCGCGACCACGAACCCGATCAGGTCGATCAGCCGGAACCGGGTCCCCACGTCGCTGCGCTGACTGCCGTAGGCCATGCGCGGCACGCTCAGCAGATCACTGCGCAGGAAGACCTCGTCCACCTGGCCCAGGTAGTTCACCCCGAGGGATGCGGCGGGCAGTCCACGCACGGCCTCCGCCTCGGGCCGGACCGAGAGGTGCGTCAGCAGCCCGTGTCCGGCGCCCCTGGCGGGCTGGGCGTCGACCTGGTCCCGGGTCCGGCGCAGGGCCTCGTCGGCGGGCAGGGCGGGGTCGTAGGCGAACAGCACCGGGACCAGGGTGGAGAAACGGCCCACCGTACGGCTGACGTTGGTGCCCGGCACCGGGAGGTCGCGCCCGTGGCGTTCCAGGTCGATCAGCGTCCGCGCGGTGCCGTCCAGCTTCGGGTACGTCGTGTGCAGGGCGCGCAGGGCGGCCGAGCACAGTACTTCGGAGAGGTCTGCCCTGATGTGCCGGGGCAGCAGGTGCACCAGTGCGTCGGTCACCTTGCGGTCGACTCGCACGGTGACGTTCTCCAGCGACTCCAGCGAGTTGGGGCCCTCGGTTCGGTCCACCGGGACGGGGGTGGCGTTCCGGCGGGCGTCGCTCGCCCAGTGGGCCGCCTCGGCCGTCACCTCCTCACCGTTCGCGTACTCGGCGAGCCCTCGGGTCCAGGCACGGAACGACGTCGTCCGCGGTGGCAGCAGTCCTTCGCCGCCGGCCTCCAGGTCGGCGTAGCAGCCGAGCAGGTCCTCCAGGACGATGCGGCCCGAGTAGTGGTCGACGGCGAGCCAGTGCGCGAGGAACAGCACGCAGTGCGGGCGGTCCCCCATGTCGAAGTAGGCCATGCGCAGCAGGGGTCCGTGGCCCAGGTCGAGGCTGGCCTGGAGCCGGTCGCTGATCTCGACGCTCTGCTTCTTCTGGGCCCTGCTGTCCAAGTGCGACAGGTCGTGCACGGTGAAGGGCAGTTCCTCTTCCGTCCCGTCGTGCGGCGCCACCCGCGCGGCCCACCCGCCGTCGGCGCCGCGGACGAAGCGCAGCCGCAGCGCGTCGTGGTGGCCCAGGACGCGTTCGAGGGCGCGGGCCAGGACGGCCGTGTCCAGCGGTCGTTGCAGTGCCAGCAGGAAGGAGGCGTCGTTCCAGTGCTGGCGGCGCGGCAGGTCCTGGGAGAGGAACCAGTGCTGCGAGGGTGTCATGCCGGCCGGCCCCACCGGGTCGTCTTGCGTGGCGCCGACCGAGACGGAGTCGGCGGCCAGGGCCTGCTGGGTGATGGTGGGGTGGGTGAAGACGTCGGCGAGCTGGAGGCGCAGGCCGTGCCGGTCGGCCGCGGCGGTGGCGCGCAGGGCGAGCAGGGAGTCGGCGCCGAGTTCGAAGAGGTTGGCGCCGGTCGACAGCGGCTGGGACGGGTTGAGCAGTTCCGTCCACACCTCGACCAGCGCGTGCTCGACAGGGCTCGCGGGCGGGGTGTAGACGGCCGCCGAGTCACCCCGGTCCGGCGCCGGAAGCGCCTTGCGGTCGACCTTGCCGTTGCCGCTGAGCGGGATCTCGTCCAGCACCACCACGACCGGCGGCACCATGTAGGCGGGGATCTTCGACCGCAGCCACTCCCGCAGCTCCTCGATCTCGACGTCCGCGTCGAGCGTCACGTAGGACACCAGCCGCTTGCCGCCCTGCCCCACACTGTCGGTGATCGTGACGGCGCCATCGACGCGGGGGTGTGCGGTCAGCGCCGCGTCGATCTCGCCCAGCTCGATGCGATACCCGTTGATCTTGACCTGCTGGTCCTCCCGCCCCAAAAACTCGATCGTCCCGTCCGGCCAGAACCGCCCCAGGTCCCCCGTCCGGTACAACCGCTCCCCGCTCCGCGGATGCACCACGAAGGAACGCCCGGACTTCTCCGCGTCCTTCCAGTACCCCAACGCCGTCCCCACGCCACCGATGTAGATCCCACCGGTCGCATACGCCGGCCGGGTCCGCATCCGGCCGTCCAGCACATGCACCGACTGGTTCGCCAACGCCGTCCCGTACGGGATGCTCGACCACTCCGGGTCCACTTCCGCGATCGGATGGTGGATCGACCACACCGACGCCTCCGTCGCCCCACCCAGACTCAACAGCCGGACCCCCGGGAACACCCCCCACGCCCGCTCCGGCAGGGAGAGCGGTATCCAGTCGCCGGAGAGGAGGGCGCAGCGCAGCCCCGCGTGCGGTTCGGTAGCCGCGCGGTACTCGGTGAACAGCTCGAACAGGGCCGGAACCGAGTTCCAGACGGTCACGCCGTGCTGGTCGGCCAGCTCGCTCCAGTGCCCCGGATCACGGTCCGACCCGGCATCCGGAATCACCAGGGCCGCACCCGCCGCCAGAGTGCCGAACACGTCCCACACCGACAGGTCGAAACTCAGGCTCGACACCGCCAGCACCCGGTCCCGGGCCCCCAGTCCGACCCGCTCGTTGATGTCCTCCAGCGTGTTCCGCGCCCCCCGGTGGTCGATCATCACCCCCTTCGGCACACCCGTCGAACCCGACGTGAAGATCACGTACGCCAGGTCTGCCGGAGTACGCCGGCCCATGTGGCCGCGCGGCTCGGCATCGGTGTCGTCCACCCCGACCACCGGTACACCCGACGGCCACGGCCCCTCCACCAGCCCCGGCTGAGTCAACACCACCCGCGCCTCGGTGTGCTCCACCAGATAACCGACCCGCTCCGCGGGCAACGTCGGGTCCACGGGCACATACACACCACCCGCCCGCAACACGCCGAGGACCGCGGCGACCTGTTCCCAGCCCTTCCGCATCGACACCACGACCCGCTCACCCGGCCGCACCCCCAACTCCCCCAGTTGCTCGGCGACTCGGCAGGCACGTCCGGCCAGCTCGCCGTACGTCAGCCGGCCGGAGGACCAGATCACCGCCGGTGCGTCGGGCGCGAGCGCGGCCCGCTCGAAGAACGGCTCGTGCAGCAGCCCCTCGGGCAGCTTCCGCTCCGTCGCGTTCACCGCCGCCACCACCGCCGCGTGCTCCGCCGGCACCTCCACCGGACACGCCGCCTCCCAGACGTCCTCGCCATCCGCGAGGGCCTCGGCAAGGCGCGCGTACGCGTCGAAGGCCGCGTCCAGCACACCCTCCGGGAACAGCGCCTCCACCGCGTCCCAGCTGATCATGAGTTCCCCGGCGATCTCCAGGACCTGGCAGTCGAGGTGGACCTGCGGCGTCTGGGAAACGCCACCGAGGAGCCTGCCCAGGCCGGGGAGCACTCCGTCGTCACCGCCCGGCATGTCGTGGCCGAGGACGCTCGTGAACACGACGGGCATCGAAGCGCGGGCGGGCCCGTGCACCCGCGCCAGCTCGCGGATCACCCGGATGCCGCCGAAGGCCCGGTGCTCCATGTCCCGGAAGAGCTGCCGCTGGAGAGCCTCCGCACGGTCCGCGAACGAGCCGTCGGCAGCGGTGTCCGCCTCCAGGAGGACGAGGTTGGTGAAGTCGCCGATCAGCCGGTCGACGTGCGGGTGCAGCGGCAGCCGGTCGCCGATCGTCACGTTCAGCGTGAACCGCGGCTCCTTCGCCCACAACGCCAGCGCCTCCGCGTACGCCGCGCACAGCAACGCCGACGGCGTCACACCCCGCGCCTGCGCACGGTCCTTGAGCCGGGTCCAGCGTTCACGGGACACGGTGTGCGTGCGGCGTACGAACCGCGTCGGCTCGCCGGGACGGGGTGCGAGGACCGGTAGCTCGGGTGCGGCCGGCAGGGTGTCCAACCGCGACAGCCAGTACTCCCGAGCCCCCTCGTCCTCCCCCGCGGCCCCCACCGCCAGGACATAGTCCCGGAACGACACATCGATCGGCGGCAACACACACTCCGGATCCGCATACAACTCCCCCCACTCCGACAACAGAATCCGCACCGACGCCGCATCCGCCACCAACATGTCCACACTCACATGCACCCGCGTCACCCCACCCGGCAAACGCAACGCACACACCTCGAACAACGGCCACTCCCCCGCCGGCCGCACCTCATGCGACAACCGCCCCCGCACCGCAGCCAACGCCCCCTCCACCTCCCCCACCGACAAACCACTCACATCCTCAAAACCAACCTCCACCACCCCCACATCACCCAACACCTGCTGACGACCATCACCCCGCACCACCCCACGCAACATCCCATGCCGCGCCACCAAACGCCCCAACACCACCGACGCACGCACCGGATCAAAATCCGACGACTCCAACTCCAGATACACATGCGTCGACACATCACCCAACTCGAACAACCCCGACCGCCCCAGCCAATACGCATGCTGCACATCCGTCAGCCCGAACGGCTCACCCCACCCCGCCACATCGGGCTCGATGCGGGTGGTCTCCACCGCTTTGGCGGCCTGCACGACGAGGGCCTGCTGGGTGATGGTGGGGTGGGTGAAGACGTCGGCGAGCTGGAGGCGCAGGCCGTGCCGGTCGGCCGCGGCGGTGGCGCGCAGGGCGAGCAGGGAGTCGGCGCCGAGTTCGAAGAGGTTGGCGCCGGTCGACAGCGGCTGGGACGGGTTGAGCAGTTCCGTCCACACCTCCACCAGCGCGTGCTCGACAGGGCTCGCCGGCGGAGTGTAGACGGCCGCCGAGTCACCCCGGTCCGGCGCCGGAAGCGCCTTGCGGTCGACCTTGCCGTTGCCGCTGAGCGGGATCTCGTCCAGCACCACCACGACCGGCGGCACCATGTAGGCGGGGATCTTCGACCGCAGCCACTCCCGCAGCTCCTCGATCTCGACGTCCGCGTCGAGCGTCACGTAGGACACCAGCCGCTTCCCGCCCTGCCCCACACTGTCGGTGATCGTGACCGCGCCATCGACGCGGGGGTGTGCGGTCAGCGCCGCGTCGATCTCGCCCAGCTCGATGCGATACCCGTTGATCTTGACCTGCTGGTCCTCCCGCCCCAAAAACTCGATCGTCCCGTCCGGCCAGAACCGCCCCAGGTCCCCCGTCCGGTACAACCGCTCCCCGCTCCGCGGATGCACCACGAAGGAACGCCCGGACTTCTCCGCGTCCTTCCAGTACCCCAACGCCGTCCCCACGCCACCGATGTAGATCCCACCGGTCGCATACGCCGGCCGGGTCCGCATCCGGCCGTCCAGCACATGCACCGACTGGTTCGCCAACGCCGTCCCGTACGGGATGCTCGACCACTCCGGGTCCACTTCCGCGATCGGATGGTGGATCGACCACACCGACGCCTCCGTCGCCCCACCCAGACTCAACAGCCGGACCCCCGGGAACACCCCCCACGCCCGCTCCGGCAACGACAAGGGAATCCAGTCACCCGACAACATCGCGCAACGCAGGCCCTCCCGCGGCTCCACCCGTGCCCGGTACTCGGTGAACAGCTCGAACAGGGCCGGAACCGAGTTCCAGACGGTCACGCCGTGCTGGTCGGCCAGCTCGCTCCAGTGCCCCGGATCACGGTCGGACCCGGCGTCGGGAATCACCAGGGCCGCGCCCGCCGCCAGAGTGCCGAACACGTCCCACACCGACAGGTCGAAACTCAGGCTCGACACCGCCAGCACCCGGTCCCGGGCCCCCAGTCCGACCCGCTCGTTGATGTCCTCCAGCGTGTTCCGCGCCCCCCGGTGGTCGATCATCACCCCCTTCGGCACACCCGTCGAACCCGACGTGAAGATCACATACGCCAGATCCGTGACCGCCCGCTCACCGCTGTGGCCGCGCGGCTCGGCATCGGTGTCGTCCACCCCGACCACCGGAACACCCGACGGCCACGGCCCCTCCACCAGCCCCGGCTGAGTCAACACCACCCGCGCCTCGGTGTGCTCCACCAGATAACCGACCCGCTCCGCGGGCAACGTCGGGTCCACGGGCACATACACACCACCCGCCCGCAACACACCCAGCACGGCCGCGACCTGTTCCCAGCCCTTCCGCATCGACACCACGACCCGCTCACCCGGCCGCACCCCCAACTCCCCCAGCCGGTCCGCCACCCGGCCCGCGTGCCGCGCCAACTCCCCATAGGACATTCGCCCCGACGACCAGATCACCGCCGGTGCGTCGGGCGCGAGCGCGGCCCGCTCGAAGAACGGCTCGTGCAGCAGCCCCTCGGGCAGCTTCCGCTCCGTCGCGTTCACCGCCGCCACCACCGCCGCGTGCTCCGCCGGCACCTCCACCGGACACGCCGCCTCCCAGACGTCCTCGCCATCCGCGAGGCTCTCCACCAGGGCCACGAAACCCGCGAACGCCTCGTCCAGGACGCCTTCGGGGAACAAGGCCTCCACCGCGTCCCAGCTCACCGAGAGCCCGTCGGCGACCTCCACCACCTGGCAGTCCAGGTGGACCTGCGGTGTCTGCGACACGGCAGACACCACGTGGCCCAGGCCGGGCAGCGGGTCGGCGGGCGAGCCGCCCGGCATGCAGCGGCCGAGGACGCTGGTGAAGACGACGGGCATGGCGGCCCGCTCGGGGCCGTGCCGCCGGGCGAGGTCCCGCAGCAGCAGGACGCCGCCGTAGCCGCGGTGTTCGAGGTCCTCCCACAGGCGGCGCTGCACGTTCCCGGCACGGCCGACGAAGGTGTCGGCGGACTCCGTGTCCACCTCGAGCAGGACGAGGTTGGTGAAGTCGCCGATCAGCCGGTCGACGTGCGGGTGCAGCGGCAGCCGGTCGCCGATCGTCACGTTCAGCGTGAACCGCGGCTCCTTCGCCCACAACGCCAGCGCCTCCGCGTACGCCGCGCACAGCAACGCCGACGGCGTCACACCCCGCGCCTGCGCCGCCCGCTTCAGCGACCGCCAGCGGTCGTCCGAGAGCTGGTGCGTCCGCCGTACGAACCGGGTCGGGCCGCCCGGTGCCCGCGACACGGTGGGCAGTTCGGGTGCGGCCGGCAGGGTGTCCAACCGCGACAGCCAGTACTCCCGAGCCCCCTCGTCCTCCCCCGCGGCCCCCACAGCCAGGACATAGTCCCGGAACGACACATCGATCGGCGGCAACACACACTCCGGATCCGCATACAACTCCCCCCACTCCGACAACAGAATCCGCACCGACGCCGCATCCGCCACCAACATGTCCACACTCACATGCACCCGCGTCACCCCACCCGGCAAACGCAACGCACACACCTCGAACAACGGCCACTCCCCCGCCGGCCGCACCTCATGCGACAACCGCCCCCGCACCGCAGCCAACGCCCCCTCCACCTCCCCCACCGACAAACCACTCACATCCTCGAAACCAACCTCCACCACCCCCACATCACCCAACACCTGCTGACGACCATCACCCCGCACCACCCCACGCAACATTCCATGCCGCGCCACCAAACGCCCCAACACCACCGACGCACGCACCGGATCAAAATCCGACGACTCCAACTCCAGATACACATGCGTCGACACATCACCCAACTCGAACAACCCCGACCGCCCCAGCCAATACGCATGCTGCACATCCGTCAGCCCGAACGGCTCACCCCACCCCGCCACATCCGGACGCAAAGTCAGCTCCCTCTCGGTCTCGGCGAGAGGTGCCTCGGAGGCGGAGACGAGGGCCTGGTCGACGGCCTCGGCGAGGGCGCGGAGACTGGGCATGGCGACGAGTTCGGTGAGCGGGACGGACACGTTCAGCTCGGCCTCGATCGTGATCTGCAGTTCGGTGGCCTGGAGGGATTCCAGGAACACGGAGGTGTCGAGGTCGGCGGGTGCCTCCCGGCCGGTGATCCGGCGGTGGCAGTCCCGCAGGTAGGCGCTGATGTCCCGCATCCGGTCGGCCGGTGAGAGGGCGAGCAGGGTGCCGCGGTCGAGGGAGCGCGTGCCGGCGTTGCCGTTGCTGGTCGGGTGCACTGGGTCCTCCGGATGACGATGCGGGACGGCGCCCGGGCCACCCGCTCGGCCGCGAGCGGAGCGTCGCCTGCGGCTGCGGGCTCGCGGGCATGCGAGTCCCGGCCAGGCTCACGCGCGGACGAGGACACCGACAGCCCTGAAGGGCTGGCGGGAAGGGCGGGCGGCCGGGGACGCGTACCGTGCTCTTTCGAGGGGGCCAAGGGCAGGGCTCTTCGGACACGTCGTGCTGGGGTGGGCGGGCCGCGTCCGACGGGGGACGGTGCTGGGGATTTCCCGACCGTCGAAGGAGCGACTGTGGAAGGCCCGTCTCGCTCAACCAACCGGCAAGTGCGGCGCACCCTGCTGCGCCTGGTGCCGATTCTGGCCGTGCTCGTCGCGGCCGGAGCGTTCATCGTCGCGAACCGCACCCAGGCCATCACGCCCGAGGGAACGCCCGTGACGCTCACCGAGGCGCTCAAGAAGTACCGCGATCACCCTTCGGCCCTCCGGGACGACCTGGGGCAGATCTCGCACCCGGTGTCGCCCAGCAAGGAGATCAAGGGGTTCAGCAAACCGAAGGCCGGCGTGTACACCTACCGGACCGACGGCGCGGACTCGATCATCTACGACGGCGACAAGTACGAGCGTCCCTTCCCCAAGGAGACCTACGCCCGGGTCCTGCACGCCTCCGGTTGTGTGTGGGAGCTGTACTTCACTCCGATCGAGGAACACACCGACGCCCACCGGCAGTGCAGCGGTCAGGGCGAGTACCTGTGTCTCGCCCACATGCAGAAGGTGAGCTTCGCGGGTATCGAGGGCGACGAGGCCCACAAGTGCAATCCGGCCATGGTCCAGGTGGGCGGGGACGCGGTGCGGGCCGGAGGGAAGGAGGAGACCATCTGCGTCGCGCACGGCAACAGGGCCGCCATCAAGATCAAATACATCGGCGACGAGACCGTCACGGTGGGGGGCGAGGTCCGGCCGGCCCACCATGTACGGATCGACAGCTACGTGAGGGGCGACGGTCTCGACGGTGACGCCGTGGCGGACGTCTGGTTCGACAAGGCGGACGGCCTGTACCTGAAGGTCGTCAGGTCGGCGGACGTGAACGTGGACCGCGGCGGCGGCAACAAGGGCACCTACCGCATCGAGGCGTCGTACTCCCTGGAGTCCCGGACACCCAAGGTCTGATTCCCCGCGCGCACGCCGCGGCGGAGCCGCCCCTGCACGAGGGGTGGCCCCGCCGCGGCGTGCGCGCGGTGGTCACCGTGCCGGTGCGGCGGCCTCCTCGCGCACCGTCCGCAGTACGGGCTCGGGATTGTCCGCGACGAAGAAGTGGCCGCCGGGCACGGTGTGCTGGGCGAAGCTGCCCGTGGTGTGCAGCCGCCAGGGGGCGCACTGGTCGGCGGGCGCCCGGTCGTCGTCGGTGCCGGCCAGGGCCACGATCCGGCAGTCCAGGGGGCGTCCGGGGGTGTACCGGTAGTTCTCGGAGGCGCGGAACTCCGCCCGCAGGCCGGGCTCGGCCGCCTCGCGCAGCGCGGCGTGGTCGAGGAGCTCCGGCGCGGTCCCGCCGAGCGCGCACACCTCCGCCCAGAACTCGGGCGTGGGCAGCTCGGCCAGCTTTCGTCCCGGCGACGGCAGATGGGGTGCCACATGGCCCGTGGCGATCAGCACCGCCGGGCCCGGGCCGCCGCGGGCTCGCAGGACCCGGGCTGTTTCGAAGGCGATCAGCGCGCCGAGGCTGTGGCCGAGGAAAGCGTAGGGGCGGCGCTCGGCCGCCAGGTGGTCGGCGCACGCCTCGGCCAGTGCGGCCACCGAGTCCGGCGTCGTGGCCGCCCGCCCGGGAAGGCGGGCGCCGCGGCCGAGGACCCGCACCTCCACCGGGGCGAGCCGGTCGCCCCACGAACGGTACGGGGAGTCGGCACCGCCGGCATGGGGGAAGCAGTACAACAGCATGACGGAGTACTCCTGTGCGGACGGAGGGGGCGGCGGCCTGGCTCAGTCGCCCACCAGGCGGGTGAAGGACGGGACGACGAAGATCTGGGTCACGACGGTGAGTCCGACGAGCACCGCCACGGCCTTCAGCAGCGCCTCGGTGACGGTGCCGCTCTCCGGGCCCGTCATCAGGGCGCGGATGCCCTCGATGACGTAGGTGAACGGATTCCATGTGGTGAGCGTGGCCAGCCATGACTGCAAGAGGTACGGCGGGGCCGCCGCGGGGCTGGCGAAGAGCAGCAGCACCGACAGCGGCGCCATGGCCAGCGGCGCCTGCGGATTGCGCGTGCGCAGCGCGACGACGTAGAAGATCCCGCCGTAGGCGACCGACCAGAGGGAGGAGAGCAGAAGGAGCAGGACGACGCCCGCCGCACCCGTGTCGACGCGGGCGCCGAGCAGCACGCTGACGCCGAGGACCACGAGGCCGGCCGGCACCACCCGGATGGCGTCGAACAGCAGCCTGGACAGCAGCAGGGCCGAGGGGCGCACGGGCTGGAGCCGCAGCCGGTCGAGGAAGCCGCTCTGCGCGTCGAGGACCAGAGCGGTGGCCGAGTAGCCGGAGCCCATCATGCCGGTGAACAGCAGCAGGCCGGGCGCCATGTAGGCGGCGTAGGGGGTGACGGGGAAGCCGGGGATGAAGGCCATGCGCTCGTAGCTGGACGCCACGAGGGTGATGAGGAACAGCGGGAAGAGGACGGGGAAGACGAAGGCGATCACGGGGCTGCGCAGGCCCTCGCGGAGATTGCGGTTGAGCAGGGTGAGGGTGCCGGAGAACGCGGTCATCAGATGCCTCCCCGGCCGGTGCCGACGGTCCTGGCGAGGGCGGCCGCGCCGATGTTGGCGTCGTTGCCCTTGCCGCGTTCCAGGCCTTCGCCGGTCAGGCGGATGAAGACCTCCTCGATGGTCGGGTCGGTGACGGTGACTCCGGACAGCGGGACGCCGCCGTCGGCGAGGCGCTTGAGCAGGGACGGCAGGACGTCGTCACCGGCCGGCAGGTCGACGCGGAGCACTCCCTCGTCCAGCCGGACGGCCGCGTCGCCGACGGCGGAGGCGGCCAGTTCGCGGGCTTCGGGGGCGACGGGCAGGGTGAGGACCTTGCCGCCGATGCCCTTCTTGAGGTCCTGCGGGGTGTCGATCACGGCGACCGCCCCCTTGTCGAGAATGGCGATGCGGTCGCACAACTCGTCGGCCTCGTCGAGGTACTGGGTGGTCAGGAAGACGGTGCCGCCGTCGCGCCGGTAGCCGCGGACGAAGTCCCACAGGGCCCGCCGGCTCTGCGGGTCGAGGCCCGTGGTCGGTTCGTCCAGGAAGAGCAGCTGCGGAGCGTGCAGCAGGGCGAGGGTCGCGTCGAGCCGGCGCCGCATGCCCACCGTGTAGGTGGCCACCAGCCGGTCGGCCACCTCAGTGAGACCGAAGCCGGTGAGCAGCTCTCCGATGCGTGCGGTGCGCCTGGCGGAGCCCATCCGGCGCAGGGATCCGATCAGCTCCAGGTGCTCACGGCCGGTCATGAGGGGGTCGAGCGCGGCTTGCTGGAGCGAGAGGCCGATGCGGTCGCGCACCTTGGACCGGTGCTTGTCGACATCGAGTCCCAGGACCCTGGCCCGGCCGGATGTCGCGCGCGTGAGCGTGGTCAGGATACGGACGGTGGTCGTCTTGCCCGCTCCGTTGCGGCCGAGGAAGCCGAACACCTCTCCCTCGGCCACCTCGAAGTCGACCCCGTCCACTGCCACCGTGCCGTCGTCGAACGCCTTGTGGAGGCCCTGGGCCTCGATGATGGACATGCCGTTCAGCGTCTTGCCTCGGTCCGGCCCTGAACAGCGCTGTTTCGGAGCGTCGTTCGTGCGCCGCGCGCAGTCCGTCCTAGGTGGCCGATCGGGCCCGTCGAGCGTGCTGTGACTCGGGCGTCCGGTTGGATCTGGGATCGGCTTCCGGACCCGGGTACAACGGTGGCTCCGTACCGTATTGAGGGGATGCCGTGAGTGTCTTTCCCAGCGCAGACTGGCTGAACTCGTATGTCGGACTGATCAATTCCTCGGAGGAGTTCGAGGAGGCGGCGCGCACGTTCCAGGCCGAGATCGCCTTCGTCTTCGAGGCGGAGGAGGAGCGAGGACTGCGGGCCGACGTCTGGTGCCACACGGAATTCGGTGAGGGCAGGTGCAAGTCCGCCGCCTACGACGTGGGCCGGGAGGGGGCGGGCGACACGACGTTCGTGATCAGGGCGCCGTACTCCGTGTGGAAGAGCGTCATCGAGGGCGAGACGGATCCCATCGAGGGGATGCTGGACGGCGACCTGATGGTGACGGGGCATCTGCCCACGCTGCTGAAGTACGTGCGGGCGACCGACGAACTGGTGTCACTGGCCGCCCAGGTCTCCAGCAGCTTCGTCGACGACGTGCCGGTCGACGACGTTCGGTGAGGCGCGCGGGCCCCGGCCCGTTCGTGGATGAAGCCGCCCTGCCGGGTCTGCCCACCGGCGGGGCGGCTTCCGCCTGTGGCGGGAGTCAGCGGGCGGTGGCCACCACGTCGAGTTGGCCGGCGAGGTACCGGTCGCGGCAGGCGCCGCGCCGCTTCTTGCCCGAGGAGGTCTTCGGCAGGGTGGTGGGGCGGACGAGCACGACTTCGGCCGGGGCGTGCTGGGCCGCCGTCCGCAGCCGCTCGAACAGGTCGTGGGCTAGCCGGTCCTGGCTTGCGGTGCCGCCGGTGCCCTCGGCGACGACGACCATGCGCTCCTGGTCGGGCAGGGAGAACGCGATGACGTTGCCGCCGCGCACCCCCGGGACCGCCTCGGCCGTGATCTCGTAGTCCTCGGGGTAGAGGTTGCGTCCGCCCACGATGATCATGTCTTTGACCCGGCCGCAGATGTACAGCTCGCCCTCGTGGAGGAAGCCGAGGTCCCCGGTGTCCATCTGGTCGCCGATGAGCCGCCCCAGGCCGTCGAGGGGTGCGTCGGGCCCGGTCCAGTAGCCGTCGGTCACGCCGGGGCCGCTCACGTGTACTTCGCCGACCTGTCCGTCGGGGAGCCGGTCGCCGCCCGGGCCGTGCACCGTGACGGCGGTGCCCGGCAGCGGGCTCCCGCAGGAGACCAGGGGGCGGGCCGGTAGTTCGTGACCGCCCGTCTGACGGGGCGCCAGGCCGGCGTCGAGCACGCGGACCGCCGCGGTGGCGGGCGCCGCGGTCACTACCAGTGTGGTCTCGGCCATGCCGTAGGTGGGGCAGAGCGCCTCGGCGGGCATCCCGCTCTTGCCCAGCAGGCGCACGGTCTCCTCCACCGTGTCGGCGGTGACCGGTTCGGCGCCGTTGATGGCCACCCGCAGCCGGGACAGATCGAGGGCCGCGGGGCGCAGCTGCTGGGCGCGCACGGCGAGCCGGTAGGCCGAGTTGGGGGCGGCGGTGATCTCGGCGCGGTACGCGGCGACCGTCTCCAGCCAGCTCGACGGCCGGCCGAGGAAGGTCTCGGTGGGCAGCACGACGGTGTGCACGCCGTGCGCGAGGAGGCCGACCACCGAGACGATGCCCATGTCGTGGTAGAAGGGCAGCCAGCTCACGTAGGTGTGCCCGGGGCGCATTCCCAGCCCGGCCATGCACGCGCGGACGTTTCCGACCAGCTGCCCCTGGCGTACCGGGACGGCCTTGGACGAACCGGTGGTTCCCGAGGTGAACTGGAGGAGGCCGAGGGCACGGCCGTCGGGCATCGGGGGCTCGGGGTCCTGCGGTCCGGACAGCGTGGCGTCGAGCGCCAGTACCCGGCAGCCGGCCGGCACCCGGTCGCTCAACCGGTCCGGCCGGTCGGTGAGGACGAGGTGGGCTCCGGAGACGACGACGCGCTGGGCGAGCAGTCCTCCGGAGGAGCCCGCGGGCTCCGGCCGTTCGTGCGGCAGCACCACGGGCACGGCGCCGAGCCGCCACAGTCCGAAGAGGTTCAGCAGGAGCGCCGGCGAGGTGGGCGCGAGCACGCAGACCCGGTCGCCGGGGCGGACGCCCGTGCGGTGCAGCCGGGCGGCGACGGCGGTGGAGAGGTCGTCGAGTTCGGTCAGGGTGAGGCGGGTCGGCCGCATGGACCGGTCGAGCACGGTGAGCGAGCCTCCGCGGCGCGCCGAGCGGCGCAGCAGGTCGGGTATCGACTGCGGTTCGGTTCCTGGCACTTCGGCGGTCATGGGGCGTGGCCTCTCGGTAGCGGGGAGCACCGGGCGCTGCCCCACGCTATGCGGACGGCCGCCGGCCCGCGTCGGTCCTTGGGAGACGCCGTCCGAGGGTGCCTGATCGGTCAGGGTCGGTGGTGTCGCGGGTGTGACCGGGGCAAGAGAAGTGGCGTGTTTCACTCCGTTGCTCCGGGCCCGGGCGTGAACTACTGTCGACCCGATCTACTAGCCCGGCATAGTAGCCACACGTGAATCGTGACCCGTGAACCGTGCACAGTCGTCCTCGGTACACCGGCAGTGCTCCGGCCGCGACCGGACAGAACCGGCGCCGTGGCGACGTGGCGGTCCGCTCCGACGACAGCCCCCCGCGCGACTCCGCCCAGCGGAACCACCTTCTACCTCATCCCCCCAGGAGAAGACGTCGTGACCGAGACAGGCCGCACCAGCGCTCTCGAGTACGCACCCCCCACCCAGGACGGACTGGACATCGCGCTCTTCGTGCCGAACGAAGTGGCGAGGTTCGGCCTGCGCACGATGCTGGACTCGCTCAGGGTCAGGCACCTGATCGAGGCCGACTCGTTCGAAGAACTCGTGGAGCACCTGCAACGGACCGCCGTGAACGTGCTGATCATGTCCTGTCCAGGGCATGACATGGCCCAACAGGAAGAGCCACTCCGTCAACTCGCCGCGATGCACGTCAAGGTGCTGTTCCTGCTGGAGAGCGCGTCCCAGCACACGATCGTCCGCGCCGCCTCGCTGCCCGTCGACGGGTTCCTCGTGCAGTCGGAGCTGACCCGCAACGCCCTGGCCGACGCGCTGCGTCGGATCAGCGACGGCGAACTTTCCATGCCCTCGACGCTCGCCCGTGAGCTGCTGTCCCAGGTGCGCGAACGCAACGGCACCAAGGCTCCGCGCCCGGTGTCCCTGACGCCCCGGGAGCAGCAGGTGCTCTCGCTGGTCGGGGACGGGCTGAGCAACAAACAGATAGCCCGCCGGCTCAGTATCTCGGAGCACGGCGCCAAACGGCACGTGGCCAACGTCCTGGCGAAGCTCAACAGCCCCAACCGGACGCTGGCCGTGGTGACCGCTCTCAAGGAGGGCCTGCTTCCCGCGCAGACCTGATCCCCCCTCAGGCCCGGGACGCGCCGTGCTTCCCGGCCGGGCGCCAGGACCGCAGCCGCAGGCTGTTGCCGACGACCAGCAGCGAACTCGCGGACATGGCCACGGCGGCGAGCATCGGGTTGAGCATGCCGGCGGCGGCGATCGGGATGAGGAGAACGTTGTACGTGAACGCCCAGGTGAGGTTGGAGCCAATGGTCCACATCGCTCGCCTGGCCAGCTCCAGGGCGTCGGCCACCGCCGTCGCGTCGGTGCGCATCAGCGTCACCGCGGCGGCCCCGATGGCCACGTCCGTTCCCGTGCCCATGGCGAGGCCGAGCTCACAACCGGCCAGTGCCGCCGCGTCGTTGACCCCGTCCCCCACCACCGCGGGAACCCGCCCGGATGCCTGCAGCTCCGCCACGACCTCCGCCTTCTCCTCCGGGGAAGCGGAGTGCCGTACCCGGTCGATGCCCAGCTCCCGTGCGACCGCGGACGCGGCACCGGGTCCGTCCCCGGTCAGCAGCATGACCTCGACGCCCAGGGCGTGCAGCCGCACCACCAGTTCCCGTCCGCCCGGCCGCACGGTGTCGCCGAGCGTGAGCACGGCCACGCCCGCGCCGTCGACCTCCACCAGGACGGCCGTACGTCCCGCGGCGTCGGCCCTGTCGCCGGCCTCCCGCAGGACCGGGGGCAGGAGCGCGTCCCGGGGGATCCGCCGAAGACACAGCGCGTGACCCTCCACGGTCCCGCGCACACCGCTCCCGGTCATCGCGGCGAACCCGGAGACGGCACCCGGGGCACGGCCCGCCGGGGGCGCGGCCGCGGCGATGGCACGGCCGACGGGGTGCTCGGACAACTGCTCGACGGCGGCGGCGAGCCGCAGGACGCCGGCGGCGGACCACCCCTCGACGGTCACCGTGTCCAGAAGCCGGATGTCACCCGTGGTGAGCGTTCCGGTCTTGTCCAGCACCACCGTGTCGACGGTCCGCAGCCGTTCCAGCACCTCGGGGCCCTTCAGCAGCACCCCGAACTGCGCGCCGCGCCCCGTGGCCGCGAGCAGCGCGGTGGGCGTGGCCAGTCCCAGCGCACAGGGGCAGGCCACCACCAGCACCGCGACGGCGGTGGTGACGGCGCCCTGCGCCCCGGCGCCCGCGCCCAGCCAGAACCCCACGACGGACGCCGAGACCGCCAGCACCAGGGGGACGAACACTCCCGCGACGCGGTCGGCGAGCCGCTGCACCCCGGCTTTGCCCGCCTGTGTCTCCCAGACCAGCCGGGTGATGCGCGCGAGCCGGGTGTCGGCGCCCACCTCCGTCGCCCGTACGACGAGGGTCCCGCCGGTGCCGAGGGTGCCGCCGGTGACCCGGTCGCCCGGCCCGACCTCCATCGGCGCGCTCTCGCCGGTCAGCAGGGACAGATCGAGCGCGGCGCCGCCGGAGACGACCACGCCGTCGGCGGCAACCCGCTCCCCCGGCCGGACCAGGAACAGCCGGCCCGGCACCAACTGGTCGGCGGGGACACGTCGTTCGACCGGGGGCCCATCGGGCGGGCCGTCGTCGAGGACCGTCACGTCCTTGACCACGAGTTCGGCGAGCGCGTGCAGCGCCGAGCCCGTCCGGCGCCGCACCCGGCCCTCCATCAGCCTTCCGCACAGCACGAACAACGGGATGCCGACGGTCGCCTCCAGATAGACGTGGTCATGCGCCCCGTCCGTGGCGAACGAGAAGGGCATGACCATCCCCGGCGTGCCGGCGGTGCCCAGGAACAGCGCGTAGCACGACCACAGGTAGGAGGCCGCGACTCCCAGGCTGACGAGCGTGTCCATGGTGGCGGTCGCGTGCCGCAGGGCCCGCAGCGCCCGGCGGTGGAAGACGTCGGCTCCCCACAGGGCGACGGGTGTGGTCAGCAGGAAGCAGATCCACTGCCAGTTGCGGAACTGGAGCGCCGGAATCATGGACACGAGCAGCACGGGCACGGCGAGGACGGCGATCAGGGCGACCTTGACGCAGTCCTCGTCGTGGCAGCCGGACGCATCGGGCCCGGTGGGGGTGTCCTCGGGCGTGACGGGTTCGGCCGTGTATCCGGCGCGCCGCACGGCCGCCGTGAGGTCCTCCACCGGTACGTGGGCGGGATGGATCACGCGGGCACGGCCGGTGGCGAGGTTGACGCCGCAGGTGACCCCCTCCATCCGGTGCAGGCGCTTCTCGACCCGGGCCACGCAGGCCGCGCAGGTCATGCCGCCGACCACGAGGTCGGTCGTGGTCAGGGAATCGGCGTCCCCGGCGACCGGTGCGTCGTGGCCGGTGGGCGAGGGTGTCGCCGGGAACGCCCCGGGCCCGGGGGTCATCGGGCGTGCCCGCCGTGGGAGGGGTCGTCACTGGGATAGTGCCACCCCGGGCGGGACTCGGGCGCCACGGGCCCGACGGCCTGCCCCACCCCGTAGAACACGCCCCCCAGCACTCCGAGGACCAGCACGAACCCGACCGTTTTGCCGTGGCCGGCCAAAGGACGTCGCCGCAGTTCTGCATTCATGGTCAGCTAGTCGGATCGGCACGGCGGACGGTTCCCGCGCGGGACGGCCTTTTCCCGCTCCTCCCGGCGCCGCCGCGGTCAGTGGTCAGTGCTCAGTGGTCAGTGGTCCACGGGGCGGGGCGCCGGGCCCTCGGCCGGTGCGCAGGCGGGATCCTCGTCCTCGCGCGCGAGCTGCTGCACCAGCCCGCGGAAGCCGGGACACTGGGTGAAGTCCTCCGCCCGGCAGTCCAGGGCGTGCTCGATCAGCGTCCGTGACGCCACGATCTCCTTGATCCGTCTCTCCAGCTCGGCATGCTGCCTGCGCAGCAGCGACCGTCGCTCGTCCGGGCTGGGGGCGTCCAGTACGGCGCGCAACTGCTCCAGGCTGAAACCGGCGGCCTTGCCCCGCACGATCATCGCGACCCGCGCGATGTGACGCGAGGTGTAGCGGCGGCGGCCGTTGACCCGCTCCGCGGGCGGCAGCAGGCCCGTGGCGTCCCAGTGCCGCAGGACGTGCGCGCGCAGCCCGAACCGCTGGGCCAGCTCGCCGATGGTCATGGATTGCTCGTCCGCGCTTGACTTCATGTTGACATTAACTTGCAGAGTTGGGTTCAGGTCAAGCGGACCGAGAGGCCTCGGGACGAGTACGGAGCGAAAGGACGGAATCGAGCATGCTGGACACGATCATCATCGGCGGCGGCCCCGCCGGAACGTCCGCGGCGCTGACCCTGGGACGAGCCCACCGCACGGTGCTGCTCGCCGACAGCGGCCAGGGGCGCAACGCTCCCGCGGAGGCCGTGCACAACTTCATCACCCATGACGGAACGCCGCCGGAGCGCCTGCGGGAGCAGGGCGCGGAGAACCTGAGCCACTACCCGACGGTCGAGCGGCGCGCGACCGAGGTCTCCTCGGTGCGCCGCGTGGGTGAGGACCACTTCGAGGTCGGCCTCGCGGACGGCGGCACGGCCGAGGCGCGCCGGCTGCTGCTCGCCACCGGCCTGCGCGACGAGCTGCCCGACCTGCCCGGCACGGCCGAGCTGTGGGGCAGGTCGGCGTTCCACTGCCCGTACTGCCACGGATACGAGGCCAGCGACTCCCGGATAGCGGTGCTCGGAGCCGGCCCGGAGCGGGTCCGCCTGGCCCTGCACCTGAGCCGTTTCACCGACACCATGGCCCTGTGCACCGGTGGCGAGCCGCTCGACCCCATGATGCAGATCGTCCTGGAGGCCAACCGCATCGCCGTCCACACCAAGGCGGCGGTCCGGCTGGAGGGCGCGGGCGACCGGCTGCGCCGCATCGTCTTCGAGGACGGCACCTCCCTGGAGCGGGACGCCGTCTTCATCAAGACCACCCTGCGTCAGCGGGCACCCTTCGCCGAGCAGCTCGGCTGCGTCCTCTTCCCGGACGCCTGCGTCGAGGTCAACGAGTTCGGCCAGACCAGCGTCCCGGGCGTGTACGCCGCCGGCGACATGGCCCGCCGGGCCACCGTGCCGGTCCCGCTCGCCGCCGTCGTCGCGGCCGCCGCCAGCGGAACCGTGGCCGGCACGGTCATCGACCAGGACCTGGTGAGCGTCGACTTCAAACTTCCCAACCCGTTCGCGCCTGGGAGGGCCTGACCGGACATGTCCGAAAGCACCCCTACCCCCACCGGCGACCCGTCCGCCGGCCCGGCGGCGGACGCCGCTCCGGGCCCGGCGCACCGGAGCAACGTTCCCCTCGCGACGGCCGGTCTCGTTCTCGGCATCCTGCTGTCCGTACTGGACCAGACGGTCGTCGCCATCGCCCTGCCGGACATCACCGCGGACATCGGCGGAGCCGCTTCCTTCAGCTGGGTCGTCACGGCCTACGTCCTGGCCTCCACGGCGACCGGCACCCTGTACGGCAGGGTCAGCGACCGCTACGGCCGCCGCAACGTGTTCATCGCCGCCGTCGTCCTGTTCTGCGTGGCCTCGCTGCTCTGCGGGATGGCCCAGAGCATGCCGCAGCTGATCGCCGCCCGGGTGCTCCAGGGCATCGGAGCGGGCGCGCTCTTCGTCATTCCCACCGTCGCCCTGTCCGAGCTGTATCCGCAGCACCTGCGCGGCAAGGTGCAGGGCGCCACCGGCGCCGTCTTCGCACTGGCCAGTGTCGGTGGCCCGCTGGTCGGCGGGGTGGTCACCGACTCGTTCGGCTGGCGCTGGATCTTCTTCGTCAACATCCCGCTCGGCATCCTGTCCATCGCCCTGTGCGCCTACGCGCTGCGGCTGCCCCGGGCGGCCGCCCGGGACCGGGTGGACCTGGCGGGTTCGCTGCTGCTCATCGGCGCCGTGGTCAGCCTGCTCATGATCACCGAGTGGGGTGGACGCGAGTACGACTGGGCGTCCGGCCAGATCGCCGGGCTGATGGTGGCGTTCCTCGCGCTCGTCGCGCTGTTCGTCTGGTGGGAGGGCAGGGCCCGCAACCCGCTGCTGCCGCTGCGGCTGTTCACCAACCGCACCCTGCGCCTCACCCTGCCGGCCACGGCCGTCCTCGGGATGCTCCTGTACGGCTCCATCGTGTTCATGCCGACCTTCCTCCAGGCGGCGTACGACATGAGCGCCACCGAGGCGGGGCTGGCGCTCAACCCGTACTTCATCCCGTTCGTGGTGGTCTCCGCCGTCGCGGGCGGCAAGGCGGGCGCCAGCGGTCGCTTCAAGCCGTACCTGCTCACCGGGGCCGTGGTACTGGTCGTGTCCTTCCTGCTGCTGAGCCTGGTCGACGCGGACAGTCCGTACGTCCTGGTGGCGGCCGAGATGGCGGTGCTGGGCTGCGGATTCGGCCTGCTGATGCAGAACCTGGTCGTGGTCAGCCAGAACGCCGCGGCACCGCCGGACCTCGCCGCGACCACCGCCGCCAACCTGTCCATCCGCGGCCTGGGCATGGCCATCGGTGTCGCCCTCTTCGGCAGCCTGCTCGCCCGGGAGACCGGTGACGGCCCGGTCACCCCCGAGGCCACCGCCACCGCGATCCCGGAGGTGTTCGTCTGGGGCGTGCCGGTCGCGGCCCTGCTGGTCCTCCTGATCATGCTGCTGCCCCGTCCCAAACCCGCCGGATCGGGCCAGGAGCAGACCTCCGGGTCGGCCACCGTGCCGGGGCCCGGCACGGCCTGAACAAGCCATCCCCCGTTATGTTTTCCGCGGTCCTGCAAGAGGGCCGCTGGCCTCCGGGCCCGGCATGACTGTGTCCCCCTGTCGAAGGTATGACCTGGGGGGTGGTGTCACCGGGCCCGGGAGGTGCCGTCGGAGACGCTGATGAGAGGTCCGGCCACCGCCCGGTCCGGCGCAATGCCGGACAGCTCGCGGGCGGCAGGTCTGCATAACGTGGATGCGCGCGTACGACACCACTGCCGAGGCCGGCACGTGCAACTCACCTGAAAGGGCGCGATGTTCGACACCGAAGACGTGGGCGTGTTCCTCGGCCTGGACGTCGGCAAGACCGCTCACCACGGCCACGGACTCACCCCGGCCGGGAAGAAGGTCCTCGACAAGCAGCTGCCCAACAGCGAGCCGAGACTGCGGGCCGTCTTCGACAAGCTGGCCGCGAAGTTCGGCACGGTCCTGGTGATCGTGGACCAGCCCGCTTCCATCGGCGCCCTCCCGCTCACGGTCGCCCGGGACGCCGGCTGCAAGGTCGCCTACCTGCCCGGCCTGGCGATGCGGCGGATCGCCGACCTGTATCCCGGCGAGGCCAAGACCGACGCGAAGGACGCAGCGGTCATCGCGGACGCGGCCCGCACGATGGCGCACACCCTGCGTTCCCTGGAGCTCACCGACGAGATCACCGCCGAGCTCTCGGTCCTCGTCGGCTTCGACCAGGACCTCGCGGCCGAGGCCACCCGCACCTCCAACCGGATACGCGGCCTGCTCACCCAGTTCCACCCCTCGCTGGAGCGCGTCCTGGGCCCCCGCCTCGACCACCAGGCCGTCACTTGGCTGCTGGAGCGCTACGGCTCTCCGGCCGCACTGCGCAAAGCCGGACGCCGCAGACTCGTCGAGCTCGTCCGGCCCAAGGCCCCGCGCATGGCCCAGCGGCTGATCGACGACATCTTCGACGCCCTGGACGAGCAGACCGTCGTGGTCCCGGGAACCGGCACCCTCGACATCGTCGTGCCCTCCCTGGCCAGCTCTCTCGCCGCTGTCCACGAACAGCGCCGGGCCCTGGAAGCCCAGATCAACGCCCTGCTGGAGGCCCACCCTCTTTCCCCGGTCCTGACGTCGATGCCCGGCGTCGGCGTCAGGACCGCCGCCGTCCTGCTGGTCACCGTCGGCGACGGCACCAGCTTCCCCACCGCCGCCCACCTGGCCTCCTACGCCGGACTCGCCCCGACCACGAAGTCGTCCGGTACCTCGATCCACGGCGAACACGCGCCCCGAGGCGGCAACCGCCAGCTCAAACGCGCCATGTTCCTGTCCGCCTTCGCCTGCATGAACGCCGACCCCGCCTCCCGCACCTACTACGACCGCCAGCGAGCCCGCGGCAAAACCCACACCCAGGCCCTCCTCCGCCTCGCCCGCCAACGCATCAGCGTCCTGTTCGCCATGCTCCGAGACGGCACCTTCTACGAATCCCGCATGCCCGCGGGCGTCGAGCTCGCGGCATGACCCCAGCAAGACCGAATCACCCCAAACCCGACAGGGGCGCCTTGACGAAGGACATAGAGGCACCCCCCCTGCCCCGGGGCGCGCACCGCGCGCCCCGGGGCACCACCCCTGAACAGCGGGAGCGCCCCCCCATGATGCGTACCGTCCTCGCCGCCGCCCACCGCTCACTGCACCGGATCGCCGAGCACCGGCATCCTTCCCCGCACCGGGGCACCGCTCCGGACCCGGGCGGGATGGGCATCAGCGGCGAGGCGTACGACCGGCTCTCCGGCAGGCTCCTGAGCGGCCTGTACCGGCACGCCGCCACGGAGACGTGCCGGGCCCCCCGGGAAGGGGTCGCCGTCGACATCGGCACCGGCCCGGGCAGACTGCTCGTGCGCGTCGCCCGCAGCCGCCCCGACCTCACCCTGCACGGCGTGGACATCTCGCCGTCGATGGTGCGCCGGGCGCGGTCCAACGCCGAGCGGTACGGGCTCGGGGACCGGATCATCGTGCACCTCGCCGACGGCACCGGGCTGCCGTTGCCCGACGCGTGCGCCGACGTGGTGGTCTCGACCCTCAGCATGCACCACTGGTCCGACACGCACGCCACCGTCGCGGAGGCGGCCCGCGTGCTGCGTCCCGGCGGCCGGCTCGTGGTCTTCGACTTCCGCTCCGTGTCCGACGCGCCACTGCGGCAGGGCGCGGCGGCCCGGCCCGAGTTCAGCGGCCAGCAGGTGAGCCGTTCCCTCGTCACCGGAGCGCCCTGGCTGCCCTTCCCCCTCTTCGCCCGCCTGACCGTGCGGTCGAGGGTGCCGGGCGAAGCGGGCGACTGACGTGGCGGCGAGGCCGGAGTGTCCTACGGGGTCACCCCGAACTGAGCCACGGCCGAGTAGTCCATGACGTCCCAGTGCTCGGCGATCAGCCCGTCCTGCAACCGCAGCAGGTCCGCGGTGTGCAGCCGCACCTCCCGGCCGCTGGAGGCCTCGTGGCCCCGCCAGAGGCAGAAGACCGCGACCCGGTCGCCCTCGGCGACCACCTGCGTGATCTCCCCGGTCAGATCGGGGGCCAGGGCGAACAGCCCGGCGAAGAAGTCCTTCATACCCTGAAGGCCGGTCCCGGACTGCGCCGCGAAGGGGTTGTGCTGGATGTAGTCCTGCCGGTAGAAGTCGTCCGCGCGTTCCAGCCGGTGCTGCTGCATGATCTCTTCCCAGACCGTCAGCACCGTCCGTGTGTTGGCCTGCTCGGTTTCGCCGGCGTTCGGGTCGGGCTTGCCCGCGGGCTGCGTCTGGTCGCCCGCGGGCAGTCCGAACCGGGTCAGCCCGGACTGGTCGACGACGCTCCAGTGCTCGGCGATCTGCCCGTTCGTCACCCGGTACAGGTTCGCGGTCCGCAGGGACAACTCCTGGTCCGAGCCCGAGAGATGACCGGTCCAGTGCAGGAACACCATCACCCGGTCGTTCTGCGCCACCATGTGCTCGATGCGGACCTGGGCGTCGGAGAAGGCGATGAACATGGCCCCCACCCGGTTGCGCAGGGCGTCGACCCCCACCTCGCCCTCGCCCCCGTGGTTGAGGATGTCCGGCGCGTAGAACTCCGGCATCCGATCGAGGCGGTTCGCGTTGTACACCTCGGCGTACAACCGCTCGATGTGCCGCGCGCTCTCACTGCGCTTGGTCTCGGTCATGTCGCCCTCCCGGCGCTCGCCCCTGCGATGGGTCCCGTGGTGGACAGCCCGTCCCGCGCCCGAGTGCGGGCGCGGGCGCGGAAAATCCCATGCAGGTACTCTGTGGCCGCCCTCGCGCAGCCCGGCACCCTCCTTGGGCCCCCGCACGTGAGGTGCCCGAACGACCAGTACGGGGCTGCGGCGGCCCGGCCCGGGGCCCGGCAGGACTCGGGTCACGCTCCGGGGTGGCGGCCGCCCGATCCGGACCCGGGCAGGGAGTCGAGCTCCGGGGCCAACAGTTCGGCGACCGTCTGGCGACGGCGGATCAGGCGGGTCTCGGCGCCGTCGACCAGAACCTCGGGGATGAGCGGCCGGGAGTTGTAGTTGGACGACATGCTCGCGCCGTAGGCGCCGGTGTCGTGGAAGACCACCAGGTCGCCGACGTCGGTGCGGGGCAGCGGCACCGGTTCCACGTCCCCGCCCTCGATCTGGGTGAAGACGTCCCCCGACTCGCACAGCGGTCCGGCCAGGACGGTGTCGCGGGCGTCGGAGGCGCGGGGGGCGCCGTCGGCGTCGAGCACCGAGACGCGGTGGTTGCTGCCGTACATCGCGGGCCGCATCAGGTCGTTGAACCCGGCGTCGACCAGGACGAAGTAGTTGCTGCCCACGGGCTTGTGGGCCCGCACCTCGGCGGCCAGCACGCCGGAACCGGCCACCAGGAAGCGTCCGGGCTCGATCTCCAGCCGCACCGGGTGGCCGAGTTCGGAGACCAGCTCCCGGCGGGCGGCGTCCCAGAGTTCGAAGTAGCGGTCGGTGTCGATCTCCGGGTCGCCCGGCGTGTACGGCACGGAGAGTCCGCCTCCGGCGGAGATGGCGCGGATGTCCCGCCCGGCCATCCTGACCTGCTTGACCATGGTCTCGCACACCGATTCCAGGTGGCCGTAGTCCACCCCGGAGCCGATGTGCATGTGCAGGCCGACCAGGTCGAGCCCGTGCCGGTCGACCAGCGCGAGGCTCTCTTCGAGGTGCTCGTGCCAGATGCCGTGCTTGCTGTGCTCACCGCCGGTGTTGGTCTTGCGGCTGTGGCCGTGCCCGAAGCCCGGGTTGATCCGGATCCACACCGGGTGGCCGGGGGCCGCCCGGCCCACCTGGTCCAGCATCTGCGGGGAGCCCGCGTTGACGGGGATGCCCAGCTCGACCACCCGGCGCAGCGTGGAGCGGTTCAGCAGGTCGGCGGTGAAGACGATCGGCTCGTCGTCCCCGCCGACCCGGTAGCCGGCCGCGAGCGCCCGCTCGATCTCGCCCTCCGACACGGCGTCGACGTGGACGCCCTCCTCCCGCATCAGGCGCAGGATGTGCAGGTTGGAGCAGGCCTTCTGCGCGTAGCGGATGACGTCGAAGCGGCGCAGCCGGTCGATCTGGGCGCGGATCGTCCCGGCGTCGTACAGCCACAGCGGCGTGCCGTGCTCGGCGGCCGCGGCGGCGAGCCGGGGGCCGTCCAGGGTACCGGGCAGGCCGGGCTGCTCGGCGGAGGAAGGGGCGGATGGGGAGGTCATGGTCAGTCCTTCTCGCCGATCATCAGGGCAATACCGAGATCTTCTTCCAAACGGCGCAAGATCTGCTCGGCCGTCCGAACCACGGACGGATGGTCCGGCCCGCGCAGCATGAAGCGGGCCACGATCTGTCCGGCGGCCACCGTGCGGCCGGGTCCGGTGCCGTAGCTGTCGAAGCCGACGACCTCCAGGACGCCGGGCCGCTCGGCGATCCACTCCAGTGAGGCGCCGGGTGCGAGGGTGCCGCCGTCGCGGGCCATCACCTTGCGTCCGCCGACGCAGCCGTCGAGCGTGCCGGGCAGGGGCACCTCGGCGCCGGGTTCCAGGATCGCCAGCAGTCCGGAGAAGATGTCGGTGCCGGTGGCGTGCCGGTAGATGGTGGGCAGGGCGCCGCCCATCACCCGGGGGTTGACCTCGACCAGCACCGGCCCGCGCCCGGTCACCATGATCTCCAGGTGGAAGACGCCCAGGTCCAGGCCGATCGCCCGGCACACGTCGGCGGCGTAGGCGACGCAGGCCTCGGTCTGTTCCCCGGACAGCGCCGCGGGGATGTAGGAGCCCAGCTCCACCACCTCGTCCTCGGCCCAGCGGAACCGCCCGGACACCGCGAAGGGGAAGAACTCCCCGTCCCTTGCGCCCAGTTCGACCGAGACCAGGGTGCCGACCAGGTACTCCTCGACGAGGATGCCGCGGGTGAACTGCTCGTGCCACTGCACGGGCACCGCGTCCAGTCCGGTCAGCACCCCGCGGCAGCCGGCGGCGGCCTCGGCGGGGTTGGTGGCCACGTAGGAGAGCAGACTGTCCGCGCCCGACGGCGGCTTGAGGATCACCGGGTAGCCGATCTCCTCTGCCGCGGCCAGCGCCGCCTCCTCGGTCTCGGCCAGCGCGTGGCGCGCGGAGGCGAGCCCGGCCCTGTCCAGCGCGGCCCGGCACCGGTCCTTGCGGCGGGCGGTGAGGACGCCCTCGGTCGCCGTGCCGCGCAGGCCCAGCTCCCGGCAGGCGACGGCGACGGCCTCGGCGCTCAGCTCCAGCTGGGCGGTGACCACGTCGATGGGGTCGGCCGCGTGGCGGTCGGCGAGGACCCGGGTGACGGTCTCGGCGTCCGTGGTGACCAGGTTGTCGACGAGGTGGTCCACCGAGCCGACGATCCGCAGGTTCTTCTCGGTGGGCGGATAGAACGGCTCGGCGGACTGGAGGTAGGTCACCCGGTGACCGGCCTCCTTGGCCAGCCGGATTGCTTCGAGCGCGGCGGGGTTGGAGTCGACGAACGCGATGTGCATGGGTTCTGCCTAGGGGTCGCGGGAGGGGGATGGCCGGGGCGGCGCGGGCCGCCCGGGCGGTGGTCGAAGCGGTGTGGTCGAAGCGGTGGTCGAGGCGGTGTGGTCGGAGCGGGTGTGGTCGAGGCGGTGTGGTCGGAGCGGGTGTGGTCAGAGGGTGACGGGCAGGAGGTCGGCCAGGTCCGGCACGGTGCCCGGGGCCGCTGCCGTGTACCGGGCCTCGATGGCGGCGGCGAGGCCGGGCACCAGGGGCGCGGCGTGCTCGGCGGCGGCCCGGAGACCGGTGACGGCGAGTCCGGGGTCGTCCGGCGCCCTGGCGGCGAGCAGCGCGAGCAGGTTCGCGGTGGTCTCGGCGGCCTGCCGCATCGAGAAGGTCTCCAGCGTGTAGGCCCGCCGCATCCGGTCGCGGTAGCGGTCCAGGAGCGCCTCGGTCCTCGGCCCGGCCGTCACGGGCCGCCCGGTGTGCGGGGCCAGGGCCGCCGCGAGGCTGTGGAGCGGCTGGTGCAGCCGGGTGCGTACGGTGTCCAGGAAGTCCGCCTCGGTGAAGTTGGCGGGCTGGTGCTCCGGGTTGCCGAGCGCGAGGTGGAAACGCACGTTGTCCGCGCCGTACTTGCCCACCAGGTCGCGGGCCCAGACGAGGTGGCGGCGGCTGGTGGAGAACTTGGCCCCGTCCAGGTGGTAGAACTCGTTGGTCACGATCGCGGCCGGCTCGGTCAGCCCCCCGTGCGCGAAGGTGAGCCCGAGGTGGGCGAAGGCGAAGTAGAACGTGTTGTCGTAGCCGAGGAACTGCACGAGTTCGAAGCCCGAGTCCGCCGCCCACACGCCGGGCGGCGTCGCGGGGCTGCGGCGGGCCCGGGCGGCCTCCGCCATGTGCCTCAGGCCCGGCAGCATCTCGGCCCAGACGTTGAAGACCTGGCCGTCGAAGCCGTCGATGCCGACCGGGATGCCCCAGTCGGCCGGGTAGCTGACCGGGAAGTCGGGCAGCGGCCGGGAGAGCATCTCGTCGACGAAGCGCAGCACGTGCGGGCGCATCGTGGCCCGCCGGGCGCGGTAGAACTCGGTGAACTGCTCCCGGTACTCCTCCAGCGGCAGGACCAGGATCTCCGTCTCGCGCGGCTGGGTGGCGGTGACCGGCCCGGCGCCGGTGCTCGTGGGGAAGAGCAGCGAGTCGACGTCGTTGGGGTGGCCGCAGTTCTCGCAGATCGCCCCGCAGGTGCCGACCAGGCACTCGGGGCAGTACCCGGTGGCGAAGGCCTCCAGGAGGTAGCGGCCGGTCCGCCCGCAGTACGGGAAGGTCCAGGTGCGGGTCTTGAGCCGGCCCGTCCGGTGCAGGCCGGTGAAGAACTCCCGCACCTCGGCGCGGTAGGCGTCGTCGGGGCTGGTGAACGCGTCGATGTCGATGCCGGCGAGTTCCAGCGTGCCGGCGATCTCGCGGTTGCAGCGCGCCGCCAGCTCCACCGGGTCCAGGCCCAGCCGCTCGGCCGTGGTGACCACGTACGTCTGGTGGTCGTCGCCGCCGGAGGCGTACAGGACGGTGTGTCCCAGCATGCGCTGGGCGCGGCTGAACACGTCGGCGCCCAGGTAGGGCCCGGAGAGGTGGCCGACGTGCAGGTCGCCGTTGGTGGTGGGGGGTGTGGCGGTGACCAGGAAGCGGCGCGGGGCCGGTGTCATCGGGCCTCCCCGTGGGCCTGCCCGGCGGCCGGGGCGGCGCCGAAGGGGCCGAGGGACCAGACCGACACCATCTCCAACTCCTCGGTGTCCGAGGCGTTCTCGAAGTGGTGGCGCTGGTGGGCGCCGACCACCAGGGCGTCGCCCGCGGCGATCCGCGTACGCTCCCCGTCGACCTCGGCGTGGCCGCTGCCGCGCACCACGTAGAAGTGCTCGTGGTCCTCGTGGGAGTGCGGGGTGGTGGCCGTGCCGGGCGCGACGGTACACACGCCCATGCCGGTGTCCGAGGGTCCGCTGGACTCCCAGGGCAGGATGCGGCGGAACGCGCAGCCGTACTCCTCGTTGACGAGGGCGTCGGCCCGCCGCTGGATCCGGATGCCGCTCATGCGTGGACTCCTTCGAACAGGGGGGTGGCGAGGTCTTGGTGGCCGGCGGCCGGGGTGCCGAGGACGGCGTCGAGGATGTCTCCGGCGCGGTGGGCGAGCAGCGACAGCAGGGTGCTGGTCAGGCCGTGGGTGTGTTCGGCGGCGCCGTGCAGGAAGATCCGCGGTGCGAAGCTCTCGTCGGTGCGTACCGAGTAGTCGCGGTCGACGAGCAGTTCGCCGTCCTTGTCCCTGAGCAGGTACGGGTCGACGCCGGTCAGCAGGCCGCGCGCCTCGCGGAAGTCGTAGCCGGTGGCCAGCACGACGGCGTCGTGGCGCTCGCCGCGTTCCTCGCCGGTGAGCAGGTCGCGCAGGGTGGCGGTGACCAGGCCGTCCTCGGCGCGGGCACCGGTAAGTTCGGTGAAGCGGCTCAGGCGCAGCCGCTGCCCGCCGTGCACCCGCTGGTCGTAGAGGAGTCCGGCGACGGCGGTGATGTCCTCGTCGTCGACGGCGGCGTAGTTGGTGGCCTTCAGCTCCGTGAGGATGCCGCGGCGGCGTTCGGGGCCGGCGCCGTGGAACAGGTCGACGGAGGCCGGGTCGAAGATGGCGTTGGCCAGGGCGCTGCTGTTGGCGGGCATCAGCGCGAACCCGCGGTGCGCCAGGGTGACCTCCGCCGCCGGGAACTCGCCGGCCAGGTACTGGAAGATCTCCGCCGCGCTCTGTCCGGCGCCCACCACCAGGAAGCGGTAGGGCAGTTCGCGGCCGCGGTCGTGGAAGGGCCGGATGCCGCCCAGGAAGGAGCTGCTGTGGAGGACGGTGCCGTCCCGAAGGGTGCCGGGCTCGACACCGGGCGGGACGATCGGGGTGCCGCCGGGTGCCAGGGACACGTGGTCGGCGGAGACGGTGTGCCGGGTGCCGTCCGGGCCGCGGTGGTCCACCTCCAGGCGGGTGACCCGTCCGTCGGGGCCGGTCACCGGGCGGATCGCCTCGGCGGTGCTGCCGTAGGTGACGTAGCCGGCGAGCCGGTCGGCCGCCCATCGGAAGTAGTCGACGTACTCGCGCCGGGTCGGGTTGAGCGTGCCCAGGTTGAGGAAGGGTTCCAGTCTGCCCTTGGACACCAGGTAGTTGGCGAAGCTGTACGGGCTGGTCGGGTCCCTGGGGGTCACCAGGTCCTTCAGGAAGGCGACCTGCATGCGGGCGCCGGGCAGCAGCATGTCGGGATGCCAGGAGAAGGCGGCCCTGGATTCCAGGAAGTGCAGGGACGTCCCGGCGGCGGCCGGGCCGGCCGAGGCGTGCAGTGCGCTCATGGACAGGTGCGAGGGGCCGAAGCCGACGCCGAGCAGCCGGTGGTGCGGGTGTCCCCCGCGCGGGGCAGTGGTCATGGTGTTCCTCTCCGCCGGTCAGCCGGCCTGGACGGCGGGGCCGGTGCGGTCGTCGTCCAGCGGCCGGTAGTGGGCGTAGAACTTCTTGGTGGGCTCCAGGACCTCCCAGGTGCCGGTGAATCCGGCGGGGACGACGATGGTGTCGCCGGGGACGAAGGTGCGGGCGTTGCCGTCGTCGTCGGCGATGACCACCCGGCCGTGGAGCATGTGGTAGAACTCGTCCTCCTCGTACACCGCGCGGAACTTGCCCGGGGTGCTCTCCCAGATGCCCGAGGTGAAGGCCCCGTCGGGGCTGGTGAAGTGCAGGGTGTTGGTGATGGCCAGCTCGCCGGAGATCCAGCGGTCCGGGCCCTTGCGCACCTGGCGCACGTTCTCCGGCTCGGACTCGCCGAGGACCACGATGTCCTTGATCGTTCTGCTCGTCATGCCGATCCCTTCGCTGTACGGGTGTGAAAGAGCTCCGCGAGCCGCCGGGCGGCACCGTCGCGGACCACGGAGTAGTGCGTCTCGGGCAGGGGGGCGACCCGCGCGCCGGGCGGGACGAGACCGGCCGGGTGCAGGTGCAGCGGCGTCAGGCCCCCGAAGGTGTCCGGCCGTTCGCGCTCGGCCGGTACGACCAGGAGCGGGCAGTCCTGCGGCAGGGGCCGCGGGCGGTGGTCGAGCAGCAGCCGGTACAGGGCTCGGTACTGGTCGTAGAGGCCGCGCAGGGCGCCGGCCGGCTCCTGGGGCAGGTGGGTGGCGGCGAGGTGTCCGAACGGGTCCGGGTGGCCGACGGGTACGGCTGTCCGCGCGGCGCCGTCCCGCTGTCCGAGGTAGTCGGTGAAGAACCCGGCCGCCGCGGACCGTTCGTCCAGGTCCGCCCCGTCGGAGGCGGCCACGAAGCTGTCGACCAGGGTCAGTGAGAGGGGCTGGAAGAGGTCGGTGCGGCGGGCGGTCTCCGCGGCGAGGACGCCGCCCATCGACCAGCCGAGGAGGTGGACGGGGCGCCCCAGGGTCGCGAGCGCCCGCGCGTACTCCCCAGCCAGTTCGGGCAGGGTCGCGGGAAGCCGCCCGGTGGGCGGGGCCTGCAGCCCGTACACCGCGTACGGGGCGGGCAGCGCGTCGATCAGGGCGCGGTAGCCGAGGAGGTGTCCGCCCACCGGGTGGACCAGGACCACCGCCGCCCCGTCGCCGGGTCTGACCTGCACGAGCGGGGTGTCGACGCGCTGGTCGAGCAGCGCGTCCTGCTGCGCGACGGTGCTCGCCTCGAAGAGGCTGGACAGCGCCAGCCGGACGCCGAACTCCTCCTCGATCCGGCGGACCAGGCGCACCGCGGAGACCGAGCTGCCGCCGCTGGCGAAGAAGTCGTCGTCGACCGACCGGACGGCCGTGCCGCACACCTCCTGCCACAGCCGGGCCAGCGCCGACTCCCGCTCGGTGCGCGGCGCGCGGCCGGACGCGGCGCCCCGGTCGGTGTGCCCTGCGCCGTCCCCGGTCCCCGCCGCGTGTTCCTCGGCGAGGGCGAGGAGGGCGCGGGCGTCGCGCTTGCCGTTGGCGGTCAGCGGCAGGGCGGCGACGGTGTGGAAGGCGCTGGGTACGGCGTACGAGGGCAGGGTGGTGCCCAGCCGGGCGCGCAGCGCCGCCGGACCCGGGACCGGCTCGCCGTCGGTGCCCCGGCCGCCGCCTTCCGCTGCGACGAGGAGGGCGATGAGGCGGGCGGCGGCACCGGTGCCGGTGACGACGCAGGCCGCGGCCCGGACGCCGGGCTGCGCCGTCAGCTGCTGCTCGACCTCCAGGAGGTCCACCCGGTAGCCGCGCACCTTGGCCTGGCTGTCGAGGCGGCCGAGGAACTCCAGGGTGCCGTCGGGCCGGTAGCGGGCGTGGTCGCCGGTGCGGTACAGCCGCTCGCCGGTGCGGGGGTGGGTGGGAAAGCGGGCGGCGGTCAGTTCGGGCTGCCCGTAGTACGCCGTGGCCAGGCCGTCACCGGCGATGAAGAGTTCGCCGGGCACCCAGTGGGGCACGTCCGCGAAGCCCGCGTCCGCGTCGAGGACGTGGTAGCGCTGGTTGGCCAGGGGCAGCCCGTACGGCACGGACTTCCAGGACGGGTCGATCCGGTCCACGACGTGGTAGTTGGACCAGATGGATGCCTCGGTGGCGCCGCCCAGGGCTACCACCTCGGCCTTGGGCGCGGCCCGCCGGACGCGGTCGGGCAGGCCGAGCGGGATCCAGTCGCCGCTGAGCAGGACCAGCCGCAGTCCGCCCAGGACGTCGGCGGCGCGTTCGTCGCCGAGGTGGTCGAGGAGCATGTCGAGCAGTGCCGGGACGGTGTTCCAGACGGTGGCCCCGCTGTGCCGTACCCAGTGTGCCCACAGGTCGGGGTCGGGACGGGCGGCGCAGGGCGGGACGACGACGGTGGCGCCGGCGCACAGGGCGCCGAACAGGTCGAAGGCCGAGAGGTCGAAGTGCAGCTCGGACAGCGACAGCAGCCGGTCGTCCGGGCCGACGCCGAAGCGCTCCACCATGTCCTGGACGGTGTTGAGCAGCCCGCCGTGCGGGATCGCGACGCCCTTGGGGGTGCCGGTGGAGCCCGAGGTGAAGATGACGTACGCGAGGTCGTCGGGGGCGGGCACCGGCAGCGGCTCGCCGGGGTGCGCGGGGGCGTCGAGGGCGAGCACGTGGACGGGCCGTTCCAGCTGCGCCAGGAGCCGTGCCCCCTCGGCGTCGGCCAGCACCCTGCCGATGCCGTGCCGGGTGAGCAGCGCGTCGAGCCGGGCGGGCGGCCAGTCCACGCCGAGCGGCACGTAGGCGCCGCCGGCCGCGACGACCGAGAGCGCGGCGAGGTACTGGCCGGGGCTCTTGCGCGCCAGCACGCCGACGGGTTCGCCGGGTGCCGTCCCGGAGGCGGTCAGCGCGGCGGCCGTGCGCCCCACCCGGTCCGCGGCCTCGCGGTAGGTGGTCTTCCCGTCCGCGCCGTGGAGGGCGATGCGGTCGGGGGTGCGCGCGGCGCCCTCGCGCAGCCCGTCCAGTACTCCGCCGCCCGGAAGGTGGCGTGCGGTGCGGTTGGCGGCGGTGCGCGCGGCCAGCAGTGCCTCGGGCAGCGGGGGCGGGTGCGGGGCGGCCCAGGGGGCGTCGTTCCCGGCCAGGCGGCGCAGCAGGTCGGCGTGGGCCGCGGCCAGCTCGTCGACCAGGCCCTCGGGGAAGGCCTCGGCCACGTGGTCGAAGGTGCAGACGAGTTCCCCGTCCTCCTCGGAGACCTGGTGGTCGAGGAGGACCTGCGGGGTGTGCATGGACTTGAAGACCAGCTCCCACCCCTCGGCCCGCAGGTGCGGGGGCAGCGCGTCGGACACCGCGTCGTCGAGTCCCGAGGCGAAGACGAACGGGCTGCCCACCGCGGCTCCGGGGCTCTCTCGGCGGGCCCGGCGGGCCACCTCCACCCCGGACAGCCAGGTGTGCGGCAGGTCCGCCATCAGCCGCCGTTGCAGGGCCCCGGCGCGCTCGGCGAAGGTGTCGCCGGTGCCGTCGCACTCCAGCAGCAGCGTGCTGCCGAAGTTCCCCACGCACGCGGCCGGTGCGGGGTCGGTGCCTTCCGGGTCGGCGGCCAGCATGGCGCGGGTGGCGACGAGGACGGTCAGGGTGAAGGAGGGCCGGCCCGACCAGCGGCGCAGCACCTCGGCGTAGGCGGCGCACAGCACGGAGTTGGCCGACAGCCCGGCGCCACGGGCCCGTTCGCGCAGCGACGCCCAGACGGGCGCGGGCAGCCGGTGACGGACTCGGGCGAACCCGGCCCGGGCCGGGCGGGGAAGGGTCGGCGGGGTCGGCGGTCCCGGCAGGGTGGGCGTCCGGCGCTGCCAGTGGGCGACCGCGTTGCGGTGGGCCTGGCTGTCCCGGTGGGCGGCGAGGGCCTCGGTGTACCGGGCGAAGTACCCGGGCTCCACGGGAGGGTCGGCGAACGCCCGCCCCTCGTAGGCGTCGGCCAGGTCGCGGCAGAGCAGCCCGATGGAGCGGGCGTCCAGGACGAACAGCCGCAGGCACAGCAGGACGAAGGTGGTGCCCCGGGCGGAGTAGACCGCGCAGCCCAGTTGGAGGCCGTCCGTCAGGCCGGGCAGGAGCGCGGCCGCCGTCTCCCGGTCCCGGTGGAAGGCCGCGCGGGCCCCGGCGGCGTCGAGGTGGCTCCAGTCGACCAGGGCCGGGCCCCAGGCGTCGTCGAGCGGGACGACCCGTTGACGTCCGTCGGGGCCGACCGCCGCGCGGAGCATCTCGTGCCGGACGAGGACCGTGCGCAGCGCACGGCGCCAGCGTCCGGTGTCGAGGCCCGGGACCTCGAAGCCGTGGGCGATGTAGGCCGGGGTGGCCAGTTCGGGGAAGTCCGACTCGCCGACCTGGTAGGCGCTCTGGAGGTCGGTCACCGGGAAGGGGCGGCCGGACGGTCGGGTCTCCGGGTCAGGGGCGACGACCCGGGGTCCGGGCAGGCCCGGGTGGGCGGTGATCGCCGCGAGGGCCGGCTCCCTCGCGGCCGTGAGGCGGTCGAGGAGCTGCCGGGGCGCGTCCGGCGGGGCGTCGACGGACAGTCTGCCGCGGCGGGAGCGCACCGTGACGCCCTGCTCGGCCAGTTCGCGAAGGAGCGCGAGCGTGTCCCGCTCCCCCGTACCCCGTTGTGTGTCTTCCACCTCGCCGTACCCCTCCGACCTGTGTCCGTCGTCGCCCCTGTGGTGGCCCCGCCCGGGACGGGGCCACCGCCTTCGCCCGGTGCCGCTACCGTCCGGTGTCGCCGTCCGCGTCCCCGTCACCGTCCCCGTCCGCGTCCGCGTCCTCGTCGCCGTCCGCGTCCGCGGCGAGCCGGTGGACGGTGCCGTCCTCGGCGAACAGCTCGCTCAGTTCGAAGTCGAAGCCCTCCGCCTGGGCGAGCGCCACCAGCCGCATGGCCGCCAGCGAGGAGCCGCCCAGCGCCAGGAACGGCGTGTGGATGTCGACCTGTTCGACCTGGAGCACCTGGGCCCAGATCGCGGCCAGCGCGATCTCGTCGTCGGTGGTGGGCGCCGTGGTGACTCCGGCGGTCGCGGCGGTGCCACGGGCCGGGAACAGCGCCCGCGCGCCGGCGTCCGCGGGCCGGGCTTCGGCGGCCGGGCCGGGCCGGTTGGCGGCGATGTGCTCGGCGAGCTTGCCCACCGGGGTCGTGCCGCCGTCGGCGATGGCCTCCAGGACGCCGCGGAAGGCGCCCAGGATGCGGTCCACCGACTCCGCGTCGAAGAACGCCAGGTCGTACTTGACCTGGAAGAAGAGCTGTTCCTCGGGCATCGCCTCGATGGCGAACGGGTAGTTGGTCCAGCCGACGTAGCGCTCCTGGCGCACGTCGAGGCCGCCGCGGCCGGTCCAGCCGGTGCCCCGGGGGAAGTTCTCGAAGATCAGCAGGGACTCGAACAGGGGCTGGCCGCTGGGCAGGTCGGTGCGCTGCTGGATCAGCGGCAGCGGGTAGTGGTCGTGGGAGCGGGCGGCGACCTGGGTGCGCTGGATCTGCTGCAGCCAGCGGCCGACGGGCTGCCCGGGCTCCAGGTTCACCCGCATCGGGAGGCTGTTGATGAAGATGCCGACGACGTCCTCGACCCCGGCCAGCCCCACCGGGCGGTGGGTGATGGTGATGCCGAAGCAGACGTCGTCCTGGCCGCTGCACCCGCCCACGACCACCGCCCAGGCGCCCTGCACCAGGGAGTTCAGGGTCAGCTGGTTGGCGCGGCCGTATGCGAGCAGCCGCTCGGTCAGCTCCTCGCCGAGGTCGAGGCGGGCCTCGGCGTGCATCTCCTGCGAGCTGGCGGAGAGGCCGAGCTGCGCGGAGCGGCCGATGACGGTCGGGCGGCGGAAGCCGGCCAGCCGCTCCAGCCAGTAGTCCCGGGCGCCCTCGATGTCCTCGTGCTCCAGGAAGGACACGTAGTCACCGAAGGAACGCGTCGGGCGCAGCTCGGGCAGCCGTCCTTCGAGACCGGAGTGGTAGATCTCCAGGGAGTCGCGCAGCAGGACGAAGAGCGACCACGCGTCGAGGATCAGGTGGTGGTAGCTCATCACCAGCTTGTACGTGGTGGCGCCGAGCCGGACCATGGTCAGCCGGAACAGGGGCGCCCGGTCGTACGCGAAGCCGCGGCGCCGGTCCTCGTCGAGGTAGCGCTCCAGCAGCTCCTTCTGCTCCGCCTCGGTGCGGTCGGACCAGTCCAGGACGGTCCAGCCCAGCTCGGCGGTGCGCTGCACGGCCTGGAGCGGTTCGGACAGGCCCTTGGTGGCGATCCAGACCCGCAGGATCTCGTGCCGGTCGACGACCTGCTGCCAGGCGAGGTGGTAGGCGTCGAGGTCGACCTCGCCGTCGACCGCGTACAGGAACTGCTCGAAGTAGACGCCGGAGTCCGGGTCGAGCAGCGAGTGGAACAGCATGCCCTTCTGCATCTCGGTGAGCGGGTACACCGTCTCGATGCCGTCGGGGTCGGCGGTGGCCGCGCGCACGGCGGCCAGGTCCTCGTCCGTGAGGGTGAAGCCCTGCGGGTCGAAGGAGCCGGCCGGGGCGGGGCCGGTGTCGCCCTGGGCCGCCATGAAGGCGGCGGTCTCGGCGATGGTGGGGGTGGCGAAGACCTGGGTGGCGCTCAGGCCGATGCCGTCGCGGTTGGCCTTGGCGCTGATCAGGAAGCCCTGGATGGAGTCGCCGCCCAGTGCGAAGAAGTTGTCGTGGATGCCGACGGCGGGCAGGTCGAGGGTCTCGGCCCACAGCGCGCACAGGTAGCTCTCGAGTTCGTTGCGCGCGGCCGTGTGGTCCTCGGCCAGTTCCAGGTGGGCGCCCGGCAGTTCGTGCAGGGAGCGGCGGTCGACCTTGCCGTTGTGGGTGAGCGGGATGGTGTCGATGACGGTGAAGACGGCCGGGACCATGTAGTACGGCAGCCGGTCGCCCAGGTGGGCGCGGATCGCGGCGGCGGTGGGCGGCTCCCCGTCGCAGGTCAGGTGGGCGACCAGCCGCTGGTGTCCGCCCGCGCCGCGCAGGCCGGAGGCGACGGCGCCGGTGACGCCGGGAACTTCGAGCAGCCGGGCCTCGACCTCGCCCAGCTCCACCCGGAATCCGGCGATCTTGACCTGGTCGTCCATCCTGCCGAGGAGTTCGAGGCGGCCGTCCTCGGACTGCCGGGCCAGGTCGCCGGTGCGGAACACCCGGCCGGCGTCGGTGTCGGCGAACTTCTCGGCGGTGAGCCGGGGCAGCCGGTCGTAGCCCTCGGCCATGCCCACGCCGCCCAGGCACAGTTCGCCCGTCTCGCCGGGCGGGACCGGGGCGAGGTCGGCGTCGAGCACCCGGGGGGTCAGCTCGGCCGGGTGGCCGACCGGCACGAAGCCGTCGTACACGGCGCCGGGCAGGCACTCCCAGTAGGTGCTGTAGAGAGCCTCGGTGAGTCCGTAGACGTTGAAAAGCCGGGCGGACAGGCCGGAGGCGAAGTACTTCTCCGGCAGCGCGCCGGGCATCACGTCGCTGCTGCAGAAGACGTACTTCAGCGAGGTGTTGGCGGCGAAACCGGGGTTCTCCAGGATGCCGGAGAGCAGCGCCGGGACGACCATCAGCGTCGTCACGGAACCGCTGTTGATCAGCTCGACCAGCCGGTCGGGGTCCTTGTGGTCGCCCGGCGGGACGATGACCACGGTGCCGCCGGAGAGCACCGGCCAGAACACCTCGCGGACCAGGTTGGTGATGCTGAGGGTGGTGCGCAGCAACTGGCGGTCGCCGGGTTCGAGCGGGAAGGTGCGCTGGAGCCAGCGCTGGCCGCTGAGCAGGGCCCGGTGCGTGAGCATCACGCCCTTGGGGGTGCCGGTGGAGCCGGAGGTGTAGAAGATGAACGCCAGGGCGTCCGGGGCGAGTTCGACCGGCCCGGTGAGCGGTTCGGCGGCCTCGTCGAGCAGGTCCTCGACGGCGAGCTGCCGGGTGCCGTCGGGCGCGGGTCCGTCGAGGAGGGCGCGCTCGGTGACGACGGTCGTGGCGCCCGAGTACTCCAGGATGGTGGCGCGGCGCTCGGCGGGGTCCTCCGGGTCGACCGGGACGCAGACGCCGCCCGCGCGCAGGATGCCGAAGAGTGCGGGGAGCAGCGCGAGGGAGCGCGACATGTGCAGTCCGACCCGGCTGCCGGGCCGGACACCCCGGGCCACGAGGGCCGCGGCGATCCGGTCCGCCTCCGTCTCCACCTGGCCGTAGGTGGCCGACGAGTCCGAGAGGAGGGCTGCCGTGCGGGTGGGGGCCGAGGCGGCCTGCGCCGTGAGCAGGTCATGCAGGAACGACATGCGTGGACACCATTTCCGTGTGGTCGGTGCGGACTGCGGTAGGGAAGGCGGTACGAGGGGTGCGCGCGGGGACGTCCGGCGGACCGGTCAGTCCCGCGTGGCGCGGGAGGCGTTCGCCCCGGGGGCGGACAGCTCGGCGGACAGGTCGGCGGGCATGGCGGCGGGCATGGCGGCGGATGCCGGGTCCGGGACGTCGGTCCGCGTCGGTTTCCGTCGGTCCGGGTCCGGGCGGCTGGTGCGCGCCGGACCCGGAGCGTGGTCGGGATGCCCGGCGGATGCCTCGGCGAGGACGTCCACCGGGGCGCCGGCGGGGCCGTCGGCACCCTGACCGGTCGGCGCGGGCGCGTCGGGTGCCGGCGCTTCGGGCTTCGGCGTTCCGAGTGACGGGGCTTCGGGCTTCGGCGTTCCGAGTGCCGGCGCTTCGGGCTTCGGCGTTCCGAGTACCGGCGCTTCGGGCTTCGGCGTTCCGAGTACCGGCGCTTCGGGCTTCGGCGTTCCGAGTACCGGCGCTTCGGGCTTCGGCGTTCCGAGTACCGGCGCTTCGGGCTTCGGCGTTCCGAGTACCGGCGCTTCGGGCTTCGGCGTTCCGAGTACCGGCGCTTCGGGCTTCGGCGTTCCGAGTACCGGCGCTTCGGGTGACCGCGTTCGGAGTGACGGCGTTGGGGCGGCCGACGCTTCGGGGTCCGGCACGTCGGCATCCGACGCTTCGAGCGCCGGCACGTCCGCATCCGACGCTTCGAGCGCCGGCACGTCCGCATCCGACGCTTCGAGCGCCGGCACGTCCGCATCCGACGCTTCGGCGGCCGACGCTTCCAGGATCGGCACCTCGGGCTCCGCCGCCTCCGCGGCCGGCGTGTCGGACGTCGGTGCTTCGTGGGGCGCCCGCGGTCGCGGCGGGGGCAGCAGGGCCGCCGCGACCAGGGGCAGGGCGCCCGCGACCAGGAAGACCCAGGTGATGCCGGCCGTGGCGGCGAGGGTGCCACCGGCCAGCGAGCCGAACGGGATGACGCCCCAGGTCAGCCAGCGGTACGCGGCGTTGACCCGGCCGAACAGGGGCAGCGGGATGGTCGCCTGGCGGTAGGAGACCACCGCCACGTTCCAGACCATGGACACCAGCCCGTAGACGAACAGTCCCAGGGCGACGACGGGCACCGAGGGCACGGCCAGGGTGAGGAAGCAGACGCCGAGCAGCGGCGCGCCGAACCGCATGACCGGCCCGTCGCCGACCGCCTTCAGGATCCGTCCGGTCACCGGTCCGGCGAGGATGCTGCCGACCGCGAGGCAGGTGAGCAGCAGCCCGTACCCGGTCTCGGAGAGGGCGAGCCGCCCGGGCCGCACCGCCCACAGCGGCAGCATGGTCAGGCACATCGAGTAGGACAGGTTGTTGACGGCGGCGGCCGTCGCGAGCCTGGCGAGGTCCGCCCGGCCGCGGAAGTAGCGCAGCCCTTCGCCGAGTTCGGCGACCAGGGAGCCGAGCGAGGACCGGCGTCCGCCCTCGCGGGCCGGTTCGGGGGCCGTCCGGGCGCGGCCCACCGCCGCCTGCTCGACGGCCGCGGGCAGCAGTCCGAGCGCCCAGACGGTGACCACGTACAGGGCGACCACGACGGCGAGTCCCCCGCCGGAGCCCAGCGCCACCACGTAGCCGCCGAGGGCCGGGCCGATCAGCTGCGCGAGGAACATCTGGGTGGACTGAAGGGACGCGTTGGCCTTGGGGAGCTGCCCCACCGGGACCAGCCGGGGCAGCTGGGACTGGGCGGCCACGTCGACGAAGATGCCGGCGCAGCCGATGAGGAAGGCGGTGACGACCAGGGCCCACAGGGGCAGCCGGCCGGTGGCGGCCAGGGCGCACATGACGGCCACCAGCGGCAGCCGGACCGCCGACGCCCAGCGCATGACGCCGCGGGGCGGGTACCGGTCGGCCAGCACCCCGGCGGGCAGGGTGGCGATGAGCCAGGGCAGCCGGACGGCGAGGCCGACCGCACCGACCGCGACCGCGGAGCGGCTGATCCCGAGGGCCAGCAGCGGCACCGCGATCTTGTAGATGCCGTCCGCGAGGTCCGAGGAGACCACGGCGGACTGGAAGAGCCGGAACGGCGAGCCGAGCCGCTCCTTGCCGGGGGTGTCCCGTCCCCTCCGGGTGGCGCTCAACATCGGTCCACCAGCACCACGGAGCTCATCAGGGCACCGTGGTGGGCGTTGAGGACGGGCCCGCCGCCGGGGACGCCGTGCCGTACCAGCACCCCCGAGGGGGCGCCGCCGAACAGGAACGGGCCGACGACGAAAGGCACTTCGGCGTGTTCCACGGCGCCGGTTGCCAGGTCCTGGAAGTCCAGCGCGAGCCGGTCCGGCGTCACATGGGTCTGCAGGATATGGCGTCCGGTCCGTCGCGCGTCCTCCAGCGCCTGGCGCCACTCCTCGTCCGGGACCTCGGGGCCGAGGACGACGCCACCGCCGCCGTAGCCGCCGACGGGCTTGAGGACCAGCTCCATGCGGTGGGCCAGGGCGTGCCGCAGCAGCGCCTCGCCCCCGGCGCCGGGCGCGGGGAACAGCGCCGTCCAGGGAAGGTGACGCTCGATCAGCCGCTGGTCGTCCTCGGGCAGCACGTCCTTGTCCGCCCAGAGCCAGGCCATCGTGGTCTTGTCGCTGAGCAGCCAGGTCGCCTCGGGCGTGTGCATCCGCACCCGGCCGGCGCGCACGGAGCGGACCAGGGCGTCCAGACCGCTGCTCGGCGGCTGGTCGAAGCTGAGGAAGAGCCGGAACACGGCGTCCACCCGCTGCCCGTCGAGCAGCAGGACGTCGTCCTCGCCGGTCTCCAGCCGGTCCATGGGGCAGGCGACGGTGTCCATGCCGTGCCGTCGGCCGCTCTCGCACATCGGGACCAGCCAGGCGAGAAAGGCGTCGGGGTCCTCGAGTCCGGGTGCCGCGCCCTTGCGGAACACGGGAATGGCGACCCGTGATCCCTCCGAAAGGCCAAGTGACGTACGGATTTCGGCGAAACGGGAATCAACCGCGGACGGCGGGGCGTCGATACGGTCCCCGCCGGGAAGCGGACGATAGAGATCGCGGAATCGCGCGGCGAGGAGATCGGCCTGGAGTGTGCCGCCGAGCGCACCGTCGATATTGAATTCGACGAACCGGGGGACGCCGGACCGATAGACGATGTCGGGGCGCGCGGCGACGAGCAGGTGGTCGCCGAGCAGCTCCGTGCGCGACAGCAGCGGGGTGTCGGCCTCGTCCACCCCCAGCACGTCCTGGAGCTCGCCGACCGTGCCGGCCCTGCGGCGGCAGGCGTCGAGGATCAACCGCATCAGACGTGCGCAAACACGGCCCAGTTCGTCGTAGTGACCCCGGTCGACGAAGCTCGGGCGCAGCGGTCGCCACGTTCCCTTGGAGCCGCTGATTCCGTCGTGGACGCTCCGCGCGCCGGTGGCCGAACGGGCCAGGGCGTTTTCGCGGAAGGACGGGGTGAGTTCACTCCAGATGTCGAACGAACGACGCGATGAACGACGCGATGAACGACGCGATGAACCGAGATTGTTCTCCATGCCCCCCCGCATGTCCTGATGCCGCTTTCGCATTTCGCACAGGGGGTTTCCGCGTCCCCCCAGCCGCTGGAGCGGAACACTATCGCCATGGCACCGACACCGGTTCGACGCGCCGGAAGATGCCTGTCCGGTACGGAGTCCGGAGCGAAGAAAACCCACGCCGGACGCGGGTACCCGCGGACATCTTGCCGACGGGCCGCACGCAATCGGCAAATACCACTACGTGGACACCGGGTGGCGCCGGCCCGCCCCCACGGCGCTCGCGGCCAGGTGAACCTCTGTACGAACTCCGTTTCCCCGTTGTATGACTTCTCCCTATGTGATGGCGGAGCGTTCAGCCGGAGCGCACGCTTCGGAAGCCGCTTGACAACGTTGTCCAACCAGGGAAGGGTCCGTACTCGTCATGCCCGACAGATCCAAGAGACCGCCGATCCGGTCGTCCAGTCCCCGGACCGCCCTGCGGGCCACGGTCGCGGCGGTGCTCGTCGGAGCACTCGGCCTGGCCGCGCTGACGGGCGGCGGCACCGCCGGCGCCGTGCCCCTCCCGAAGGCCCCGCCCTCGGCCGGTGAGGCGTCCGGCGGAACGGACTACACGAAGCTCGTCGACCCCTTCGTGTCCACCGCGGGCGACGACGGCAACGACCTTCCCGGCGCCCAGGCACCGCACAGCCTGGCCAAGGTCAACCCGATGACGACGCCGGGCCGCAACCACTCGGGGTACGACTACAACGAGGACCACATCGCCGGGTTCACCGCCACGAACCTGGACGGCGTGGGCGGTTCGGGCGGCGGCGGCGACCTGCTGGTCGTCCCGACCTCGCAGCAGTACGACAAGCGCCCGGCCACGAGCACCTACGCGCACCCCTACAGCCACGACGACGAGAGCGCGACGCCCGGCTCCTACCGGGTGGGGCTCGGGTCCCCCTCGGGGACGATCGACGCCGAGATGACGGCGACGACCCGGACGGCGCTCGAACGGTACAGCTTCCCCGCGCAAGCGCAGCCCCAGCTCGTCCTCGACCTCGCCAACAACTTCACCAGCCGCACCCGCGCGACCCTGGACGCGACCACGCTGAAGGACGGGACGACCGCGATCAGCGGCCTGGTCGCCGGGTCGTTCAACGGCGCCTCGTACCGCCTGTACTACTACGCCACCACGAACGCCCCCGTGACCTCGCTGCGCACCTGGGGCGACGACGGCGCGCTGGGCGACGCGACGGCGCGGGACGGCACCGACACCGGCGCCGTCCTCGGGTTCGACCCGGCCGACGGCGACGACGTCGAACTGCGCGTCACGCTGTCGCCGATCAGCGCCGAACAGGCGGCCACCGACCAGCACAAGGAGGTCGCGGGCCGCACCTTCGAGGAGGTGCGGGCACAGACGAAGGCGGAGTGGAACCGCACCCTCGGCGCCGTCGCGGTGAAGGCCTCGAAGAAGGCCGACCCGGACTCGACGCTCACCAAGCAGTTCTACACGCACCTGTACCGCATGTACGCGCTGCCGGTGAACGCCACCAGCACCAGCGGCACGTACCGCGGCGTCGACGGCGCGGTGCACGAGGCGAACGGCTTCACGTACTACGACGGCTGGTCCACCTGGGACGACTTCCGCAAGTACTCGGTCGAGGCCTACATCGACCCGGCGGCCTACCGGGACATGGTGCAGTCCGCGGTCATCCTCTTCGCCGACGCGCACGCCGCGGGCAAGAGCCCGGGCAGTCTCACCCACTCGGTGCCGACGGTGCGCTGGGAGCGCTCGGCGGTGGTGATCGCCGACGCGCTGTCGAAGGGGTTCAAGGACTTCGACCGGCTCGACGAGGCGTACCCGGCGCTGAAGTCGTACACCGGGTACTACACCGGGACGCAGTTGCGGCAGGGCTACATTCCGGGTGACCCCGGTACGACGGTGCAGCGCGGCTACGACCAGTGGGCGCTGTCCGTCATCGCCGACGCGCTCGGCGAGGACGCGGACGCGAAGAAGCTGCGCGAGCAGGCGACGATGGCGACCGACAACCTGGTCAAGCCCGGCGCCTGGACCGCGGACGACGGCACCGAGGTCGGTCTGCTCACCCCGCGCGAGGGCGACGGCGACTGGCAGCAGGCCGACTACGAGAAGTTCGAGGAGGCCAGGCTCTACCAGGGCACGCTCTGGCAGTACCACTGGTACGACGCGTACGACATGGGCGGGCTCATCGAGGCCATGGGTGGTGTGAAGGCCGGCCGGGCCGCGATCCGGCACATGTTCGGCGAGGACTCCGACGCCGACGACGGCTCGGCCATGCTGCACTCCAACGCCAACGAGATCGACCTCCAGGCCCCCTACCTCTTCAACTACGTCGGCGAGCCGAGCCTGACGCAGAAGTGGGTGCGCGCCATCTACACCGGTGAGACCTGGAACCGGTACATCGCGACGGGCTCCACGAACGAAGCCCCCAGCTCCGGCGGCGAGTTCAGGCCGCCGGTGAAGACCAAGGCCTACGAACTCGCCCCGGACGGCTTCCTGCCGACCATGGACAACGACGCCGGCACCATGTCGACGATGTTCGTCGCCGCCGCCCTCGGGCTGTTCCCGGTGACCGCGGGCTCCAGCCAGTTCCAGATCGGCAGCCCGTTCTTCGACTCCACGACGATCACCTACGCCAACGGCGCCGAGTTCACCGTCGAGGCCGACGGGGTCTCGCCGGGCAACCACTACGTGCAGAGCGCGGCGCTGAACGGCAAGCGGTTCTCGAACACGTGGCTCGACTACTCGCAGATCGTCGCCGGCGGCACCCTGAGGTTCGACATGGGTGCCAAGCCGTCGTCCTGGGGCGCCCGCACCGAGCCCGCCTACTCGCTGAACACCGACTCGGGCGACGGTGACGACGAGCACGCGCCGGGCAGGGGCACGACCGTCGTCTCCGCCAGCCCGGAGACCGTCGGCACCGCCGCCGACGGCACCGTCGACGCGAGCGTCGAACTCCGCCTGTCCGGCAGGGCGTCGTTCGCCGCGCGGAAGGGAACCAGCCTCACCCGGACCGGCGCGGCGAGCGTGACCGGCCTCCCGGACGGCGTGACGGCGGATCTCCGGGTCACCGGCAAACGCACCGCGTCGCTGAAGCTCACCGGCACCACGAGGACCGACGCGCGGTTCGGCATCACCTTCCGCGACCGGGCCTTCCCGCACGGCATACCGGCCTCCACCGTGACCGGCACCGGGGTGTCGGTGACCGACCCGCTGCTCGTCTCGGCCGCGGCCGTGCACCGGGGGAGCCTCGCCGCCCTGGTCGAGGAGGCGTCCCTGGTGCGGAAGGGCAACTACTCCGACGGCTCCTACGGCATCTTCCGCACGGCGCTCGAACGCGCGCGGACCGTCCTCGCGAACTCCGCCTCCCCCACCGGCACGCTCATGGCGGCGCACGACGCGCTGCGCTCGGCCGTCGACGCACTCACCCTGGACGAGGGCGGCTACGCCGTCCTCCAGGCCGAGGACCCCGACCGGATGGAGGGGCCCAGCCTCGTCAAGGAGGCGTTCCACTCGGACGGCGACCTCGGCGGCGTCACCGAGGGCGCCTGGGAGCAGTACACGAACCTCGACTTCGGCGGGGTCGCCCCGCGGAGCGTCTCCGTGCGCTACGCCAACTCGCAGGCCGCGACGGCGCAGCCGAGCAGCGTGGACATCCACGCCGGGGACGCCGACGGCCCCGTCGTCGCCACCGTCTCGCTGCCCGGGACCGGCGGCTGGCAGTACTACACGACCGTGCGGGCGGCGGTCTCGGACCCGGAAGCCCTGCTGGAGGCATCGAGCGCGACCTTCGTGTTCCACGCCCCCTCGGGGCAGCAGTGGGTATCCAACTTCGACTGGTACCAGTTCTCGCCCGAAGCGGCCCCCTCGTCCTCCCCGGTCACGACACTCGCCACGCTCACCACGGCCAACGCCACGTCGACCGGCGACGGTTCACTCCCGCTGAAGCTCTCGGGCGGCGTCTTCGAGAACGTGACGAACGGCGCGTGGGCCGAGTGGCGGGACACCGGCCTCGGTGACGGCGCCGACACCGTCACCGTCAGCTATGACAAGCCCCGCTCCCGCGCGGCGTCGGACTCGCACATCGAACTGCGCCTGGGTGCGAAGGACGGCCCGACGGCCGTCACCGTCCCGCTCGACTACACCGGCTCGGGCTGGGGCACCGTGGCGGACACGAGCGTGCGGCTCGACCCGGACGTCTTCGAGGGCACGCAGGACGTCTACGCCGTCTTCGTCTCCAGCACGCAGACCGACCCGCAGCCCTACGTCGCCAACGTCCACTCGCTCATCCTGACGCGGCAGGCGGACGCCCCGGTGGTGTTCGACGCCACGGCTTTCGAGGGCAACAGCGGCGGCGGGCTCAAGAGCGAACCGGCCACCTGGAGCGACGCGGGTTCCGCCACCAGTCTGGGCGGCACCTACGACGGAGCCTGGCTCGACTACGGCGACGTCGACTTCGGCGACTCCGCCAAGAACACCGTCACGCTCACCTACGTCAACAACTCCGCGCGCTGCGGCACCGGTTCCGCCGTGCACCTCTATCTGGACTCCTTCGACGCGGACTCCCCCGGTACGCCGTACGCGACGATCCCCCTGCCGGTCACCGGCAGTTCGTGGTCGTCGGGCGGGACGACCAGCCTGACCCTGCCCAAGGCGGTCACCGGCACGCACGCCGTGCACCTGCGGCTGACCACGAACGCCGACTCCTCGCACCCCTACGTCGCCAACCTCGGCCAGGTCGCCTTCGACCACGTCGAGGAGCCCGCGCAGACGGATCTGTCCGCCCTGCGCAAGGCGATCGACCAGTACGAGGACCTGTCCGAGGACGCGAGCCGGTACGGCACGATCGACTTCGGGGTGTTCCGGCGCGAACTCACCGCCGCCCGCGACCTCCTCGGCGCCGGGGACGCGACGCAGCTCGAGGTCGACCTGCGGACCCGGAGCCTGACCCTGGCCGCGAACCAGCTGGTGCCGCTGCCGAGACTGAGGCTGGAGAGCCTGGTCGCCACGGCGTCCGCCCTCGGCAACGAGCGCTACACGGACGCCTCGTGGACGGCGTTCACCACGGCGCTCACCGCGGCGAGGACGGCCGTGGCGGACGAGGCGGCGACGGACCGCACCCTCACCGAACGGTACGCGGCCCTCGACCGCGCCAGGTCCTCGCTCACCACCAAGCGCAGGACGGTGCCGGCCGCGCCCGACGCGGTGTCCGCGGCCCCGTCCGGCACGAGTGTGAAGGTCACCTGGTCCGCGCCCGAGGACGACGGCGGTTCGCCGGTCACCGGCTACGAGATCACGCTCAGCGGCGGCCACCAGGTCGAGATCGCCGATCCGGACAGCCGGAGCACCGTGTTCACCGGGCTGACGGACGCCACGTCGTACACGGCGCGGGTCCGCGCGGTGAACGCCCTGGGCGACTCCCCCTGGAGCGCACCGACGCAGCCCGCCGTCACGGGTGACAACAGGCCTCAGGCCCCGACCGTCACGGGCGTGGTCACCGACGGCGAACGGGTCCGGGTGAACTGGCGGCCGGCCGGTGACGGCGGCTTCCCGGTCGTGGGCTACACCGTCGCCCTCGACGACGGAACCACCGCGCACGTCAACGGCACCACCTCCACCGCGCTGCTCACGTCGGCCGGCGGGGCGAAGGCCCACACCGCCACCGTGACCGCGGTCACCCGGGCCGGCAGCTCGGACGACCCCGGTACGGCGGTCTCCACCGCCTCGGTCACCTCCGCCACCGCCGCCACCGACCCGGCGGACTACGAGCCGTCCCCCTTCCCGGACGACGTGCTCGACGCCGCCTACGCCTCGGACGCGTGGCCCCGGACCGGGGACGGGTCCGACTGGTTCACCCACCTGCTCTCCGGTTTCGACGACCTCGGCCCCGCCACGCTCGGCGCCGGCTCGGAGCTGCCCGCGGGCACCCCGCTCGGCGCCGAGAACGACAGGATCACCGTGAGCGTCAACAACGCGGCGACGCAGCGGCAGGTCGACCGGGCCGAGGTGGACGCGTCGAACAGCGCCACCGTCACGATGGCCGACGGCCTCGGCTCCCGGCTCGGCCCGCTGTACGGCGAAGCCCTCAAGGAAGGCCGACTGCCCAAGACCAGCGCGCTGTTCTCCCGCGTCAACGAGAACCTCGACACCCACGACGCGGCGAAGAACCACTACCAGTACCTGCGCCCGTACGTGCGGCTGGGCTTCGCCGGGGACGGCGGGGCGATCTACGAGTCGCAGAACAGCTCGTACAGCGGCCTCGCGGGACAGGGCTCGTACCCGAGCGGCCACACCTACGGCGGCTACGAGGCCGGGACGATCCTCGCCACGCTGCTGCCCGACCTGGCACCGTCGATCCTGGCGCGCGCCTCGGAGTACGGCGACAACCGCGTCGTCCTCGGGTTCCACTACCCGCTGGACGTCATGGGCGGCCGCATCACGGCCCAGGCCACGGTGGCGCACCGCTGGGCGGACCCGGAGTTCGAGAAGCTGTTGGGGCAGGCCCACACCGAGATCGAGAACGTGCTGCTCGCGCGGTGCGAGGAGGAGGGCTACGGCGACACCCTCACGGCCTGCGCGGGCGACCCCTACGCCGGTCTGAGCACCGCGCAGCAGATCGACCGGTACACGCGGCGGCTGACCTACGGGTTCTCCCGGACCGGGAAGGCCGGGCAGGCCCTCGACGCGCCGGAGGACGCGGCGGCGCTGCTGATCACGGCCTTCCCGGACCTCACCGCGGAACAGCGCACCCAGGTCCTGGAGCAGACCGCGACGGACTCGGGGTACCCGCTCGACCTCACCGGGTCCGGCGGGCCGGGCTGGCAGCGGATCAACCTGGCGGCGGCGATGGCGGCGGACGTGGTCGTGAACGCCGACGGTTCGGTCACGGTGACCAACTTCTCGGACGCCACGCGGGCCAGTGTGGCCGACGCCTCCGCGATCACGGTGGGAGGCGTGGCTCTCGACGGGTTCGATCCGGAGGTGAGCACGTACGTCGTGGACCGGCCGAAGCGCGGGAGGATCCCCGCCGTCGGTGCCGTGACGGCGGCGTCGGGTGCGCGGGTGAGTGTGGTCGGGGGCAGTTCCACCGTCTCGTCCTCGCAGCGCGGCTTCACCACCCGCACCATCAGGGTGACCTCGGCCAACGGCGCGTACACCCGCACCTACACGGTCGGCTTCCGGCCGACGGAGCGGCATCCGCACCGGCCGGGCGCGCTCTGGGACACCGGCGGCGGGACGGCCGGTGGCAGTGGTGGTGTCGGCGACGGTGGCGGTCTCTGGACGCCGGCACGCGAGTGGGAGCGGACCGTGGGATGACCCCGGGACGGCCCCGGTGGACCGCCGCCCGCACGGTATGGCCGTGCCGGCGGCGGTCCGTCGTTCTCACGTCGGGCTCGGCGCCCCGGTGCGGGGCCCGTTGCCCTCCCGGGCGCGGCGCAGGGCGTGCTCGTCGGCGCGGGCGTCGTAGCCGACCAGCCGGGGCGGGCGGGGCGGCGGTGAGCATCGGGCCGGCGGCGACGACCTCCTCGTACGCCTTGATCACGCACGAGACGTCCACCTCGCCGGCGGCGAGCGCCGGCAGTTCCCCGGTGACACGCATGCGGCCCAGGCCGGCCGGCGGGTGCCGCCGTCCCGCCCGGCCGCTACGTGCCGGTGCGGGCCGGAAATGGGTGTGCGAACCGATGGACTCCCGTGGCGCACGTCCCGGACGCTGCTGCGGTGCCCCTGTTCTGGAGAATCTCGCTGTTCAACTCGGTGGTGCTGGTCGCGGCGACCGCGTTGCTGCTGGGACCGGTCACCGTGTCGACCCCCGTCCTGCTCACCGAGGCCGCGATCCTCACGGCCGGCCTGGTGGTCATACTGATCGCCAACATCCTGCTGCTGCGGATCGGCCTCGGACCACTGCGCCAGCTCGCGCGAGCCATGACCACGACCGATCTGCTGCGGCCGCGGGTCCGCCCGAAGGTCGACGGCGACGGCGAGATCGCCGAACTGATCACCACCTTCAACACCATGCTCGACCGGCTGGAGGCCGAACGCGCCCTGAGCGCCGCCCGCACGCTGAGCGCGCAGGAGTCGGAGCGTCACCGGGTGGCCCAGGAGCTGTACGACGAGGTGGGGCAGACCCTCGCCGCCGTGCTGCTGGATCTCAAGCGGGTCGCGGACCAGGCGCCCGACGAGGTGCGTGAACAGCTCTCGCAGGTGCAGGAGACGACCCGGGCCAGCCTGGACGAGATCCGCCGCATCGCCCGCCGGCTGCTCCCGGGGGTCCTGGAGGAGCTGGGCCTGGGCAGCGCCCTGAGGTCGCTCGCGGACGAGTTCACCGGGCCTTCGCTGACCGTGCGCCACGCCATCGCCTCCGGCCTGCCCCGTCTGGGCGACAACGCCGACCTGGTGCTCTACCGCGTCGCCCAGGAGGGCCTCACCAACGCGGCCCGGCACTCCGGGGCCCGCCTGGTGGTGCTGTCCCTGGAGCGGGCCGGTGACGCCGTCCGGCTGCGGGTACGGGACGACGGCCGGGGCTTCGACGACTCGGGCGGGGCCGCCGAGGGCGCCGGGATCCGCGGCATGCGCGAGCGCGCCCTGCTGATCGGCGCCGACCTCGTCGTCGGGCCGGCGCGCGGGGGCGGCACCGAGGTGCGGCTGACCGTGCCCGTCGGCGACCGGGTGGCCGAACAGGTCGCGTGACCGCACGACCGGGGGCAGGACGGGAACACACCGGCCGGGCACGCTGTTGTCGCCGGATGCGGAACGGAGGCAACGGTGCACGGTGAATACAAGGTCCCCGGCGGCAAGCTGGTCGTCGTGGACGTGGAGGCCGAGGACGGCGTGCTGCGCCACGTGCGGGTGGCGGGCGACTTCTTCCTGGAGCCGGACGAGGCGCTGGACGCCGTCAACCGCGCGCTGGAGGGCGCCCCGGCGGACACCGCCGCGACGGGACTCGCCGCACGGATCGACGCGGCCCTGCCCGAGGGCACCGTCATGTACGGGCTGACCTCGGAGGGCGTCGGCATCGCCGTGCGCCGCGCGCTGGCGCACGCCACGGACTGGACGGACTACGACTGGCAGCTGATCCACGAGGGACCCGAGTCCCCCGCCCTGCACATGGCCCTCGACGAGGTGCTGACCGCCGAGGTCGCCGCGGGCCGGCGGCCGCCGACGCTGAGGGTGTGGGAGTGGGGCGCCCCGGCCGTGATCATCGGCAGTTTCCAGTCCCTGCGCAACGAGGTGGACGCCGAGGGCGCCGCCCGGCACGGCATCGAGGTGGTCCGCCGGATCTCCGGGGGCGGCGCGATGTTCGTGGAGCCCGGCAACACCATCACCTACTCCCTGTCCGTGCCGGAGGCGCTGGTGCAGGGACTCTCCTTCCAGGACAGCTACGCCTACCTCGACGACTGGGTGCTCGGCGCGCTCGGCGAGATGGGCATCCGCGCCTGGTACCAGCCGCTGAACGACATCGCCACCGACCAGGGCAAGATCGCTGGCGCCGCGCAGAAGCGCGTCGTGGGCCCCGGGGGCGGACCCGGCGCCGTACTGCACCACGTGACCATGTCGTACGACATCGACGCGGACAAGATGCTTCAGGTGCTGCGCATCGGGCGGGAGAAGATGTCCGACAAGGGCACGAAGTCCGCGAAGAAGCGGGTGGACCCGCTGCGCCGGCAGACCGGTCTGGCGCGCGAGGCCGTGATCGAGCGGATGATCTCCTCCTTCGGCGGGCGGTACGGGCTGAGCCGGGGCAAGGTGACGGACGAGGAGCTGACCCGGGCCCGG